>NZ_CP021330.1:0-312500 GCF_003433515.1 Maritalea myrionectae | reverse complement strand
AATTGCCCGACGATGTAACATTCGACGAGCCCGGCAATCCATTGGATCGTCACCCCACATGGAAACACACCACCTGTCCAAATTGCGATAGCCCGGCGCGTCGTGAAACCGACACCATGGACACATTCGTCGATTCCTCATGGTACTTTGCCCGCTTCACTGCGCCGCGTGCCAAAACACCAACCGTCAAAGAATTGGCTGACCATTGGTTGCCCGTCGATCAGTATATTGGTGGCGTGGAACACGCGATTTTGCACCTGCTGTATTCGCGCTTTTTCGCCCGCGCCATGAAAGAAACAGGCCATTTGTCCGTGACGGAACCTTTCAAGGGCCTCTTCACTCAGGGCATGGTGACCCATGAGACCTATAAAAATGAAGCTGGTGAATGGGTTGCTCCAACCGAGATTGATCTCAAGGGTGAGGATGGTAATCGTCAAGCCGTTCTGAAAGGCACCGACAAGCCCGTGAAAATTGGCTCCATTGAGAAAATGTCGAAGTCGAAAAAGAACGTCATCGACTTGTCGTCAATGGCCGAAAGCTTCGGCGCCGATGCCACACGTTGGTTTGTATTGTCAGACTCGCCACCAGAGCGCGATGTGCAATGGACCGAATCTGGCATTGAAGGGGTTTGGCGTTTCATCCAACGGGTGTGGCGCTTGGTGGATGACACAACCACAAAGCTAGCGAAAGAAAATGTGGGATCGAAAGCCCATATTGAAACGGAAGATCTGTTGAAATCGGCCCACCGCGCCATCGCCCAAGTGACCGATGCCTATGATAATTTGCGGTTCAACCGCGCAATCGCACAAATCTATGAATTGGCCAACGCACTGTCCAAATCGATGGCCAAGATCAAAGGTGATGCGACCAGCGATGAGCGCAAAGCACTGAAATTTGCCATCGAAACATTGGTGAAATTGTCCAATCCCATCGTGCCGCACCTGTCAGAAACCTGCTGGGCCCACCTTGGTCACGACACATTGCTGGTGGATGAAGCATGGCCGGAGGCCGACAAAGCCTATTTGTCTGACGACACCATCATGCTGCCAATTCAGGTGAACGGCAAAAAACGCGGTGAATTGACGATCGCCAAAGACGCAACCAAAGCGCAAATCGAGCAAGCTGCCTTGTCAGAAGAACCGATTGCGCGCATGCTAGACGGCAACGCACCCAAAAAGGTGATCGTGGTACCAGGTAGAATTGTAAATGTTGTTATTTAGATCATTTAAGCTGGCCGCATTGGCCGCCCTTTCTGCCGCCCTATTGGCCGGATGCACCTTGCGCCCGGCCTATCAGGCGGACGGACAAGCTCAAGCGAACTTTGATATTACCTATGCAGAGCCGGACACACGGCTTGAGCAAATTGTGATACAAAAGATTCGCTTTGATTTGGGCGAGACCAAAACCGCAGCTTACAAACTTGATCTAGGTGTCAGCGCTTCTGCCCGTAGCCTCTTTAAGGCTGGCTCTCAATTTGCCCGCAATGAAAAAGAGATGAAGGCAACCGTCAGCTATAAGCTGATCGACGTGAACACTGAAGAAACCGTCCTTTCTGGCTCCCGTTTTGCCACCGCAACCTACCAGACCTCGGGTCAACTCGTTGCGGATAAAGCCGCAGTGCAGGATGCTGAAAAACGGGCCAGCGAAGCAGCGGCCAAACTCGTCGAAATCGACCTTTTGCAGTTTTTCAATGAGGCCAACACACAGTGACCGCCCTAAAAGCGCGTGATGTCTCGGGATTTTTGAACCAGCCGGATCTCAAATCAGGCATTATCTTGATTTACGGGCCAGATGCTGGCCGCGTTCGGGAAACAACGGATCAACTGCAAAAGCACTTTCAGGGCAAAGATGCCGACCCGATGAATTTGATCAGCTTGCAATATGCTGATCTTGATAATCCAGACGCGACCATCGAAACCGAGGCGAACACCAGTTCCATGTTCGGTGGCCAGCGAATTGTGCGGGTGCGCGGCGCCACAAATGCGGCCGCACCAACACTTGAACGGTTGGCTGCAGAAAATGTGCCCGCCATTATTCTGGTGGAGGCGGGCAATTTAACGCCCAAAGACAAGCTGCGCAAAGTCTTGGAGCAGGCCAAATCTGCCCGTGCCCTGCCCTGTTTCGCAGACGACGCCCGCAGTCTTGACCAGTTAATGCGCGAGATGTTTCGTGAAAATCAGGTGCAAATTGACAATGATGCGCTGCAGGCGCTCAAAGATCAGCTCGGCAATGATCGGCAAATCACCCGATCAGAGGTTGAAAAGCTCATCCTCTTTGCCGCCCACACGAAAAAAGTGTCCCTTGAAGATGTCATGACCCTATGTGGCGACAATGCCATGCTAGCGCTTGATGAAATTATTGATAGTGCGGGCACCGGACACGTGCAAAAACTCGATCAGGCCCTGTCCCGAGCCTTTGATAGTGGCATTCATTCATCGGCGATCCTCACCCGTTCACTTATGCACTTTACCTGGCTGCGCGCCCAACGGGCGAAAATGGAGGAAGGTACGTCGTTGGATCAACTTGTAAATGGGGCGCGACCGCCCATTCACTTTTCACGCAAGGCGAAGGTGCAAACACAAATTCGGACCTGGTCATCGGGCAACCTCGCCACCGCCTGTACCCGCATTTATGATGCCATCGCCCAGACCCGGAAGAACGCCTCGTTGGACATTGCCCACACACGCCAAGCGCTTTTGGCAATCGCAACCATCGCTGCACGCCACTAAAAATCAAAGATTCACGTGAAATCATGCAAAATTGATGTTTTTGGTGCGTTTCTGTGGTCGCCTTCAGGGCCGAAAGTCGGGTCATTGCACGCTGAAGGTCACGAGAGAAACGCACTAAAAACGCGATTTTTGGGCCTTTTTCGGCCCAAATCCTATTTTTCCGACATCGGCCTGATCCACTTTTTCGAAATGCGCCCAATTTGATCTCGATGCAACCCGATGTCCTCAAGTTGGCGATCACTCTTGCGACCCAGCTTATGCCTTAGGCACATGATTCGAAATGGACGGGCGAGCAAAAGAATGAACTCATGAAACTTGCTGTGGTAATGCATGGTCAAAAACTCATTTTTCAATTATGTTTGATTAAGCAAGCATATGAGCCGGAATTCCGCTGCGACAGCGCCAAGAATGCAATTTAATTTGCAGGAATGAAAAATGAAATTTGAGTGGGACGATATTAAACTCTTCGTCGCAGTGGCCGAGGCGGGTGGCCTAACAGCCGCAGCAACAAAAACGGGAATGAGCGCGGCCACACTTGGTCGCCATATCTCCGCCTTGGAGAACATAGTAGGAAATTCACTGTTTCATCGCTCGCCGCGCGGCTATCAACTCACCCCTTTGGGTGAGGATCTGCTGGCCCATGCCCAAAATGTGTCAAATTCCATGTCCGCACTTCAACGCTGGAGCGAGCAGTTAAAGGTAAAACCCATAGTGCGTATCTCCGCTGGTCCCTGGACATCGCTTTTTCTGGCGCAACATATGGCTGACCTTTGGAAGGAGGATACTGACCTCACGATTCAATTGGTTTCTGGACTAGAGCGCGTAGATATTGGCCATCGCCATGCCGAAATGGGCGTGCGCAATGTCCGACCCCACGAGCAATGGTTGGCAGGGCGCAAACTTGGCGCGGTCGCATACGCCTTATATGCCTGTGCCGATGGAAGTGAACACAACGAACCGCGCTATATTGGCGTCACTGACACAATGTCGAGCGCCCGCTCTGCTCAATGGTTGGAACAAAATCACAGCGACAACGTCGTTCTGCGCGCCAGCGATTCTATGAGTGTGCGCGAAATGGCCGCTGCTGGAATCGGCCAAGCCGTTTTGCCCTGCTTTATTGGTGACCAGGACCCGCGCTTGAAGCGTTCAAGTGAATTGATCGATGCATTGCGTACAGAACATTGGCTGGTTATGCATCATGACGAGCGGCACCGACCCGCTATACGCAAAGTGGCAGATCGTCTTGTCAATTTGCTGCAACACCATCAAGCGCTGTTTGAAGCAACAAAAAAGGCGGACATAAAGCCCGCCTAATGCACTCATATTTCGATCAAAATCTAGCCATTGCGCTGCAAACGCGCGCACACATCATCGAGCTGGTCCAATGTACGATATTTAATCTCAATTTTGCCGCCGCGCTCTTTATGATCAATCGATACTTTTAGGCCCAATCGGTCTGAAAGTTCTTTTTCAAGCGCCAGCGTATCTGAATCTTTTTGCTTCTTTTTGGCGCTAGCAGATGTATCGCCGGCTTCTTCATCAGCCCGCAATTGCTTTTGCACCAGATTTTCTGCTTCGCGAACGCTCAAACCACCCTCAACAATGCGTTGCGCCAGAGCCGATGGGTCTTTTGCTGTAATCAGGGCGCGCGCATGTCCTGCGGAAAGGGCGCCATCCGCAACATAGCCTTGCACACTTTCAGGCAATTTCATCAAGCGCAACGTGTTAGCCACATGAGAACGGCTTTTGCCAATCACTTGCGCCAAATCGGCCTGTGTATAGCCGAACTGTTGCAATAGCTGATCATAACCCCTTGATTCTTCTAAAGGGTTTAGATCTGCCCGTTGCACGTTCTCAATAATCGCCAGCTCAAGTGCCTCACGGTCATCAAGCTCCCGAATAATAACAGGCACTTCATGCAGCCCAGCACGTTGTGCCGCGCGCCAACGCCGCTCACCCGCCACCAATTCATATTGATCGGGCTCAACCTGGCTCGGCCGCACCAAAATCGGCTGCATAATGCCTTTTTCTTTGATCGAATTGGTTAGATCTTCCAATTCGTCCGCAGAGAAATGACGCCGTGGGTTGTTGGGGCTGGCGACGATAAACTCAACAGGCAATCGGCGAATGCCAGAGCTATCCGCATGGCGCGGCGCGTCTATAGGCGGTGTATCACCAATTAATGCTGCTAAACCCCGTCCCAACCGGGCGCTTGAATTTTTTTCGTTCATCGTTTCAACCCTTATGCCGCCTTCAACTGGCGTTCACGCTTAATCACTTCAGTCGCCAACCTTAGATACGCCTGAGAGCCCGCACATCGCAAATCATAGAGCAATGCTGGCTTGCCATAAGAAGGCGCCTCAGACAGCCTTACATTTCGCGGTATAACCGTATCATAAACCAATTCGCCCAAATGCTCCCGCACATCTTCCAAAACCTGCATCGACAGATTGTTGCGCTTATCAAACATGGTCATAATCACGCCTTGAACATAAAGCCCTGGATTCAGATTAGTCTTAATTTGTTCAATGGTTTGAAGCAGTTGGCTCAAACCCTCTAGCGCAAAAAACTCACATTGCATCGGCACAAGCACGGCATCTGCAGCGGCTAGCGCATTAATCGTCAACAGGTTAAGTGAAGGCGGACAATCAACCAGAATGTAGGTAATTGGCTTGCCTTCATGGTAAAGGCTACCTGCATTCTCAAGTGCATTACGCAAACGGAAAGCCCGGTCACCCTTCTCCGCAATCGCCAGTTCAAGACCCAGCAAATCCATAGTTGAAGGCACAATGGCAACATTTGGCACATTCGTGTGCAAAATCGCCTTTTCCAGCTCAACTTCGCCTGTCATCAAATCATAGGCTGAATATTGCCGAGTACTGCGCTCAACCCCAATACCTGTACTGGCGTTGCCCTGCGGATCGATATCAACGATCAAGACACGCTCACCAATCGCGGCCAAAGCCGTCGCGAGGTTAATTGCTGTAGTGGTCTTACCCACACCGCCTTTTTGGTTCGCTAAAGTCAGAATACGCGGCCGCATTGGCGCCTCCTGTCAACAATTACCCTAGTTCGACTTCAAATCGTACATTTGCACAATCGCCGCATCTTTGAGGGTCTTACTCTTCACTGTTGAATAAGTATAGCGCCATTTTTGCAAAGATTCTTCTATTTCTTCGCTATATCCCCGGCCTTTTTGAAATAAGCCCACAGATTTTTGCTGCCAAAGTGGCTCGACATAGCCGCAAATATCCGAAAGTGACGCGAATGCGCGCGCCGTAAACACATCTATAGGCCCGATTTCTGCGGGTTTGAGCATTTCCGCCCGCATTGTATGCACTTCTGCTTGCAGACCCAGCTCACGCACGATTTGCCGCAAGAATGAACCCTTTCGACCATTGGATTCCACCATGTGTACTGTCAAATCGCGGTTTTTTAGAGCAATTGCGAGGGGAATCGCAGGGAATCCACCACCACTGCCGAGGTCAAGAAGACGTCGCGATTCGATGGGAATCATGGGGATGAGTTGGAGGCAGTCCAAAAAATGCCTTGACCAAATCTCGGCCAATGTTTCACGTGAAACAAGGTTCTGCACTTTTTGCCACTTAATGAGCTCAGATTCATAAAATGCCAGAGAATCCACGATCTCTGCAGCATTCGCGCCGGCCACCATGTCCGCAGGAAGGCCGGATAGAAAGAGCGCGACCGGCTCAGGAATTTGTTGCATTATGCAGCGCCTGTCTTCTTTATCAAATATCCCCGCTTGATCACCGCGAGGATTAAGGTGATGGCGGCCGGTGTGATGCCTTCGATCTTTTGTGCATGTGCAATGGTTTTAGGCCGCGCAATCTCCAGCTTCTGTCGCATTTCGCCCGATAGACCAGAAAGCTGCCCATAATCCATCCAGTCAGGGATAGCCCGCTTCTCATCACGGCGCATGGCATCGACGTCCACTTTTTGCCGTTCAAGATACACGGCATACTGCGCATCAACGCTAACCTGCTCAACTGTCTTAGGATCGATATCGTTAAGCTCAGGCCAAATCGCCTGCAGATCCGAAAGATCAATGTTGGGGTAAGACAGAAGCTCAAAAGCGCTGCGACGGACACCGTCTGCATTCACCTTCAGACCATGCTTTGCAGCTTCGTTGGGCGTAATGGTTAATGATTTCAATAGCGCGCTCGCGTGATCAAGCGCCACCATCTTTGCGGTAAATACAGATTCACGCGTCGGATCAACGAGACCATAGGCCAGGCCAATTGGCGTCAGCCGTTGATCCGCATTGTCAGCGCGCAAATGCAACCTAAACTCTGCCCGCGATGTAAACATCCGGTAAGGCTCTGTTACACCTCGCGTCACCAAATCGTCAATCATCACAGAAAGATAGCTCTCAGTGCGCGACAAATGCATGCCGTCACGCCCCAGCGCGGCAAGGGCCGCGTTGGCCCCCGCCAAAAGCCCCTGTGCGCCAGCCTCTTCATACCCGGTCGTGCCATTGATTTGCCCGGCTAGGTAAAGCCCCGATTGCTTTTGCAGCTCCAGTTCGTGGGTCAATTCGCGCGGGTCTACAAAGTCATATTCAATCGCGTACCCGGGTTGCAAAATTTCTGCATTTTCAAGCCCTGGCAACGCGCGAATAAATTGTTCCTGCACAGCCTCTGGTAGACTCGTTGAAAGACCATTTGGATAGATCGTATGATCATCAAGTCCTTCCGGTTCCAGAAATATCTGATGGCTATCGCGATCATTAAACCGAACAATCTTATCCTCGATTGAGGGACAATAGCGCGGGCCTTTGCTGTCGATTTGCCCAGAATACATAGCTGACAAATGCAGATTATCTTCAATGATCTGGTGCATCGCCTTGTCAGTTCGGGTGATGTAGCAAGGCACCTGCGGCACCGTGATTTCGTCGGTCAACATAGAGAACGGCTCTTTATCCGCATCTCCATGCTGCACCTCGAGCACATCCCAATTGATGGTGCGACCATCCAGACGCGGCGGCGTGCCGGTTTTAAGCCGTCCAAGCTGTAGTCCAAGACTTTCCAACCGATCCGAAAGCCCCAAAACCGGTGCTTCCCCCGCTCGTCCAGCAGGAATTTTCTTTTCGCCAAGATGGATAAGGCCGCGCAGGAACGTACCCGTCGTCAAGACCACCTTCGCACAGGAAATTGTGGTGCCATTGCCAAGCGCGACGCCCGTTAGAACGCCATTTTCCACAATGATATCATCGACTTCGCCCTCAATCACATCAAGATTGGGCTGTGCATCAATTGCAGCTTGCATTGCCGCTTTATAGAGCTTTCGATCCGCCTGCGCACGTGGACCGCGCACTGCAGGACCCTTGCGTCGGTTGAGCATGCGGTATTGAATGCCCGCTTGGTCCGCCACTCGCCCCATCAAACCATCGAGCGCGTCAATCTCGCGCACAAGATGGCCCTTGCCCAACCCGCCGATTGCCGGATTGCAGGACATTTCACCAATCTTTGCATATTGATGTGTGATCAGGGCTGTGCGTGCGCCTACCCGCGCAGAAGCAGCAGCAGCTTCGGAGCCCGCATGTCCTCCGCCAACAATGATGACATCATAGTCCATAGTCTGTCTCATGATGAGCTAACCTTTTGTTTCACGTGAATCCAACTGGTGGATGTTTCACGTGAATCATTTCCCTATGCAAAATCCCGCAAAAAGCCGATCCAATATGTCTTCGGCATCTACCAGACCAATAAGTCTGGAAAGCGGCAATGTCGCTTGCCGCAAATCTTCCGCGATGAATTCGAGAGGTTTAGTAAAATCTGACGCAGCACGCAAGTGTGAAAGTGCGTCTTCTAAAGCAGAGCGATCACGTTGATGCGAAATCAATGTGGTTTCACGTGAATCCATATGGTGGTCCACAAGATCGGTCAGTTTGCTCAAAAGAGCGTCCATGCCTTCTCCAGTGGTCGCCGAAATACTCAGCGTTTCACGTGAATCCTTACCTTGATTTTCTACAAGGTCGTGTTTGGTGCGGATCACCCAGTCCGCAAGTGGGTAAACCATTTCCGCGCCGTTTGTGCTATCTACCAATTCAATGACCAGATTGGCCCGTTCAATGGCTTTATAAGACCGAGTAATACCTTCCAGCTCGATTACATCGTCGGTTTGACGAATACCTGCTGTATCAAAGAAACTGAACAGCTGCCCGCCAATGTCGATGTCAACTTCGATCACATCCCGTGTCGTACCTGGTATATCCGTCACAATGGCACGATCCGTTTGAGACAGTGCGTTCAACAAGGTTGATTTGCCCACATTGGGCCGCCCCACAAGGGCAACCTTGAACCCGTCTTTGATGATTTGACCGCTTTCAAAGCCACTTAAACCTTGTTCAACGCTTTGGATAAGCCTGTTGAGATCATGTTGAAATGCTGGGGGTAAGCTGTCATCAACGTCCCCCTCGTCACTGAAATCAAGCCGCGCCTCAACTTCTGCCAACAAGTCGATAATGTTGCCACGCCACTGCTCAACATTTTGAGATAGTCCCCCGCGCATCCGCGAAATAGCCAGTTCCCGCTGGCTTTCCGTTTTTGCATCGAGCAGATCGCCAAGACCTTCAATTTCTGTCAGGTCCATTTTGCCATTTTCAAATGCCCGTTGCGAAAACTCGCCCGGCATTGCCAACCGCACATCTTTATGTGCGGTTGCGATGCGCAAAATGGTTTGCACCACCGCCTGGCTGCCATGGCACTGGAGTTCGATAACGTCTTCACCAGTAAAGCTGTGGGGGGCAGGAAAATAGAGGACTACGACCTCGTCAAGCGGTCGGTCCTGATCATCCTTGAGGGTGCAAAAGGTGGCATAGCGAGGCTTGGGTTTGCTTATGCCGAAGCCTGCAAGGATCTCTAGCGCCGCGGGCCCAGACAATCTGAGCACCGCAACACCTGATGGCAGGCCGCCACTGGATAACGCAATAATGGTTTCCATTCGCAGCCTCGCCCTATCCTATGTGTTCATAGAATCGAAGAATTCAGCATTGGATTTAGTCTGACGCAGCTTATCCAGCAAGAATTCGATGGAATCCACCGTGCCCATTGGATTGAGAATGCGACGCAATACATACATTTTCTTCAATGTATCCTTGTCGACCAGCAAATCTTCTTTACGTGTGCCTGATTTGGTGATGTCAATTGCTGGGAAGACGCGCTTATCTGCCACTTTGCGATCAAGAATAAGTTCAGAGTTACCTGTACCTTTAAATTCTTCAAAGATCACTTCATCCATACGGCTACCCGTATCGATCAATGCAGTGGAGATAATGGTCAGCGAACCGCCATCTTCAATATTCCGTGCCGCACCAAAAAAGCGTTTCGGCCGTTGCAACGCATTGGCATCCACACCACCGGTCAAAACTTTACCGGAAGACGGCACAACAGTGTTGTAAGCGCGGCCCAAACGGGTAATCGAATCGAGCAAAATCACAACGTCACGTTTATGCTCAACCAGGCGCTTGGCCTTTTCAATAACCATTTCAGCCACTTGCACGTGGCGAGAGGCAGGTTCATCAAATGTTGAAGAGATCACTTCACCGCGCACAGAGCGCTGCATGTCGGTCACTTCCTCGGGGCGTTCATCAATCAATAGAACGATCAAATAGCATTCTGGATGATTGGTGGCGATTGATTGCGCAATATTTTGCAGCAATACGGTTTTACCCGTACGAGGCGGCGCCACAATCAGAGCCCGTTGGCCCTTACCCAAAGGCGCAACCAGATCAATGATCCGAGCGCTTTTATCTTTGGTGGTGGGATCAGCCACTTCCATATTGAAGCGCTCATCCGGGTAAAGCGGCGTCAAATTGTCAAAATTGACTTTGTGACGCGCCCGATCAGGCTCTTCAAAATTAACGGAATTAACTTTCAGCAACGCAAAATAGCGTTCCCCATCTTTGGGAGACCGAATTTGGCCTTCAACCGTGTCCCCGGTGCGCAGGGAAAATCTACGGATTTGCGACGGGCTGACGTAAATATCGTCGGGACCGGGCAAATAATTGGCATCAGGACTGCGCAAAAAGCCAAATCCATCCGGCAAAACTTCAACAACGCCTTCCCCGGTGATGTCGACGTCATTTTCCGCCAATTGTTTAAGTATCGCAAACATCAATTCTTGCTTGCGCAAGGTGCTTGCATTTTCGACTTCAACTTCTTCGGCAAATGCCAAAAGTTCGGCTGGTGTTTTAGCCTTAAGCTCGCGGAGCTTCATATTCTGCATGAAGGACGTATCCTAGTGTGGGCAGATAAAACTAAGGGTGGGATTTTCGAGGTGAGGAACTGAATGAAACAAATCAGTTCGCCTCAAGTGGGACAGCTATAACGCAATTCCTTTGGCGGTTCAAGAAAACTATTGGCTCAACCAATTTAACTAAAACGGCTTCACAACCACCATAATAACAATAATGACCATCAATAGAGTTGGCACTTCATTGATCATGCGAAAGAACTTCGCACTATTTTGATTTTGATCTTTGGCAAAGTCTTTTACTTGCCGGGCCAAAAAGCCATGCATGCCCGACAGCAGCAAAACACCCGCAAACTTAATCAAAAACCAAATATCCGTGAAACTGGCCATTTGAAAACCAAACACCAGCCACAAACCAAATACCCAGCTGGCAATCATGGCAGGCGTCATAATCGCTTTCAGCAGACGGCGTTCCATTATTTTGAAGGTTTCGCTTTGGGTGGAGCCTTTTTCAGCATCCGCATGATAAACCATCAAACGCGGCAAATACAGCATGCCCGCCATCCAGGCGATGATGGAAATAATGTGTAATGACTTCACCCAAAGCATAATTTTAGCCTTTTACCCGGCGGACCAATTGTTCCACATGCGCAATCGGGGTTTGCGGCACAATACCGTGGCCCAAATTGAAGATATGCGGCGTATCGCTAAAAGCCTCTAGGATGGCATCTACAGCGCGATTCATCTGGTCACCGCCCGCCACCAACCTCAGTGGGTCCAAGTTGCCCTGTACGGTGGCCAGAGGCGCTATATGGTCCTTTGCATAGTGAAGCGGCGTGGCATAATCCACCCCAACCGTATTTACGCCTGTCGCTTTGATATATTTCGGCACATTTGCCGCCGCGCCACGTGGAAAGCCAATAATCGGCGCATTCGGAATTTCAGCCCGAACTCTATTGATCAGTTTGACCGTCGGCGCAATCACATATGAATCAAACGCCACCTCATCCAAATTCAAGGCCCAGCTTTCAAAAATCTGCACCACATCGGCACCGGCTTTAAACTGCGCGATCAAATATTGGGCGCTGGCTTCCACCAAAACATCCATCAATGCCGTAAACGCCTCAGGCTGCTGCAGCGCAAATAAACGCGCCGCGGCTTGGTCAGGCGAGCCTTTGCCGCCGATCATATAGGTTGCGACGGTCCAAGGCGCACCACAAAACCCAATCAAGGTCTTGTCATCATCAATCGTTGACCGCAAGCCGGAAACGGTTTCCAGCACCGGGTTGAGGTGATCCAACACCTTGTCCACGGACAATGCCTTCACATCATCCATACCCTCTAACGGCTCAAGCAAAGGTCCCTCACCTGGTTGGAAGCGCACAGACTGTCCCAAAGCATCTGGTATCACCAGAATATCTGAGAACAGAATGGCTGCATCCAGATCAAAACGTCTCAAAGGCTGTAAGGTGACCTCGATTGCCTTTTCTGGCGTATAGCAAAGATCCAAAAACCCTTTTGTTGAGGCACGAACTTCACGATATTCGGGCAAATAACGTCCAGCTTGCCGCATGATCCACATGGGGGGCACATCAAATTTCTGTCCTAATACGCATTGAAGCAATTTCCGGTCGGTCAATCGGTCCACCTTTTCCCTATAAATCTAATAGATAAGAGTCTTATTTCTTTCTTCTTTTTCTTCTTATCTGTGTTTTGCAGGAATTCTTTCTTTCCCACAACCCTAATCCACATGCGGCACATGGACCCTTTTATGTTGATCAAAAATTTGCATCCAACGGCAAAAAGTTAACGAAACGTAAAATTTGCCCGTTAACAAAGGATTAACGGTTAAAAAAGCGTTACTGGATAACAGGTGGAAATGCTGTGCATAAATCGGGTACAGTTTTGGATAAGGAGTCTTATGCCCGAAATCCACATTTTCCTTAATTCTTTTTTAACCACGGCAAAAGCTGTGCATGAAATTTTAGCCAGTGGGGGAAAAGATGCGAAAACCAGGCCAACGAGGCCGAATGAGCGCCTCTTCACACATTTGCCCACAGTCTACTGGGGATAACTGACTAAACATATGAAAAATAAGATTATTTTAGCTTCTAAAAGTGTGTATCGCCAACAATTATTGCGCAATGCAGGCGTCAATTTCGATGTGGTCGCGGCGCGTGTGGATGAACGTGCCATCGAACGGGATAACCAGCTTTCAAAGCTGGAGCAAGCCGCCCGCACCGCCCATTTGGCGGCAGCGAAGGCATTTGCCGTAGCGCAACACCATCCCGATTGTTTCGTTATTGGCGCTGATCAAACCATCATGCTCGGGCAGATGCCGCTGCATAAGCCGCGCGACATGAGCCATTTGCGCGAGCAATTGAAAATGATGCGCGGCAAGACCCATCGCCTGGTGAGTGCGGCTGTGATCGCCAAAAATAACCAGATTTTGGCTGAAACCAGCGAAACCGTTAAGCTCACCATGCGCGATTTTACCGATCCAGAGATGGAAAAAGTGATTGATCTCGCCGGAGAAACCCTTTTGCAATGCGCGGGCGGCTATCAATTGGAGGGACCAAGCATAAATCTGTTTGAAAAAATCGATGGCGATTATTTCACGGTGCTTGGTTTACCCTTGTTGCCCCTTCTTAAAGCCCTTCGCAATCTAGAGGCCCTATAAATGACTGAACTAAAACGCGCCTTCGTCACTGGCTCCCCCATTAAACATTCAAAATCACCGCGGGTGCACAGCTATTGGCTGCAAAAATATGGCCTTGAAGGCAAGTATGAAGCCGTTGAAACCGATGAATCCGGGTTACGGGATTTATTCAGCGCGGTGCGCTCGGGCCAGTGGCAAGGCGGCAACATCACCCTGCCCCACAAAGAATTGGCGTTTGAGCTGTGTGATCAACTAACCGACACGGCTCGCAAAATTGGCGCGGTCAACACGATTTGGCAGCAGGATGGGCAGATTTTCGGCGACAATACAGATGCTTATGGATTTTTAGCCAATCTTGATGATCAGGTGCCCGACTGGGACACCCACAAAAAGATCGCGATTGTTTTGGGCGCAGGCGGCGCTGCACGCGCCATCCTCAATGCACTTGTGGAAAAAGGCTTTGAAACCATCTATTTGCTCAATCGCACCCTCGCCCGTGCCGAAGAGTTGGCGGATGAATTTGATGGCCCGATCGAACCACAACCCCTTGATAAATTTAATGAACTTGCCGAGAAAGCGGATTTCGTTGTCAACACCAGTTCCATCGGTATGAACGGCACGGGATTTGAAAATCTCGATGTGGATAAATTGCCCAAAACAGCTTTGGTCACTGACATTGTCTACACGCCGCTCATGACATCCTTGCTGCAAGAGGCACAAGATCGTGGCCTGAACATTGCCACGGGCCTCGGCATGCTGTTGCATCAGGCTGTGCCTGGGTTTGAACGCTGGTTCGGCAAAAAACCTGAAGTGGATCGGGATCTGTTTCTTTATATTCATGGTGAGGTTGAAAATGACGAACGCTGATAAACCAGTGGTGCTGGGCCTGACCGGCTCTATTGCCACCGGCAAATCCACCGTGGCCGGCATGTTCGCCAAGCGCAATATTCCCATTTACGATGCAGATAAAGCGGTGCATGAGCTTTATGCCGGTGAGGCAGTTGCCGCCATGGGCAATCTTTTCCCCGACGCAATTGTTGACGGCAAGATCGATCGGGCAGCTCTATCCAAAAAAGTGCTGGGCCAACCAGAAAGTTTTGCCAAGCTTGAGGCCCTGATCCATCCGATGGTGCAACAAAAGATGCACAATTTTCTAGATCAAGCGACTGAAAACAAAGAAAAATTAGCCATTCTTGAAATCCCGTTGCTGTTCGAAACGGGCAAATCCTACCCGACCGATTTTGTCGCGGTCACTTTTTGCGCGCCGGACATTCAAAAACAACGGGCGCTGGCGCGCGAGGGCATGAATGAACAAAAATTTGAGGCGATTTTGGCGCGTCAAATGCCGCAAAGTGAAAAGCGTAAACGGGCTGATTTTGAAATCGATACGGGCACCAGCCTGGAGCAAACACAATCGGCTGTGGATGAGATCATCAAAGCTTGTTTGGCCGCAAAAGCCGACTAAACTGATGGCTCACCAAATGATGGATAGAGGCGAGTGCTTTGAAACGCGAAATTGTGCTGGATACAGAGACCACAGGGTTAAGCCCGGCCACGGGTGACCGGTTGGTGGAAATCGGGTGCGTGGAGCTGATCAACCACATTCCCACAGGCAGCAATTATCATGTTTATTGCAATCCCCAGCGGGACATGCCGGAAGAAGCCTTCAAGGTGCATGGGTTGGGCAACGAATTTTTGGCCGACAAGCCCCTATTTAAAGATGTGGCCGACGATTTCCTCGATTTTGTCGCTGATTCGGTGTTGGTCATCCACAATGCACCGTTCGATATGGGCTTTTTGCAGGCAGAGCTGGAATGGGCCAGCAAGCGTCGGCTTGAAAATGAAGTGATCGACACGGTGATGTTGGCGCGAAAAAAACATCCCGGCGCCCGCGTTAATTTGGACGCCCTGTGCCGCCATTATGGCATTGATAATGCCCGCCGCACCTTGCATGGCGCGCTGCTCGATAGTGAGATTTTGGCTGAAGTCTATTTGGAGCTGATTGGCGGGCGCCAAGTTGGCCTGTCTTTGGCCGCACAATCGCAAAGCGACGAGGAGGCGGGCAAAACCATAAAAAAAGAGGCCGCGCGCCAGCGCCCGACCCCTTTGCCATCTCGTCTAAGCGAAGATCAAATTCAGCGCCACAAAGATTTTGTGCTTCACATGAACGATGAAGCGTTGTGGGCCAAATATTGGTCTTAACCTGAATTAGTTTGGCTTGGCGTCGCTATTTTGCTGCTGCTGTTGTGCTGCGGCTTCCAAATTCTGGCGGTAGATCGATGAAAAATCGACAGGTTCCATCAACAATGGTGGGAAACCACCAGTTTGTGTCACTGTGGCCAGCAATTGACGCGCAAATGGGAAAATCAAACGCGGGCACTCGATCATCACCAAAGGATGAAGTTGGTTTTCAGGAAAGTTCTTGATCGCGAACAACCCGCCATAAACCAATTCAACACTGAACAAGACTTTTTCGTCGCGCTCTGCTTTGGCATTGATGGTCAATTCCACTGCATAAAGCTCATCTTGCTGCTTTTGCGCGCCCACATTGATGGAAATGCTAATTTGTGGTGCTTGGCCAGCGCTAAGCGATGCTGGCGCATTTGGGTTTTCAAAGCTCAAATCTTTGATGTATTGCCCAACGATATTGAGTGAAGGCGCAGGTTGATCCCCTGCGGCTGCTTTGTTTTCTTCTTCGGCCATGTTCCTGCCCATTTCGTTTAAAATTAATCGAACAAGTGGCTATCACTTTTAGGCCGAGACGACAAGAAGCCTGCAACGGGCAAAATCTGCGCTAAATCAACGCTCATCATCGCGCCAATGATCGCGGTCCAAATCGATTACGTCTTCGTCGTCTTTGCGTCGCGGCCCATCGTGAGGGGGCCTCTGTTGGTAGGATTGATAGGATGTGGCGGACACGATTTTCACCCGCTTGCGCAACTCGGTGAACAAAGTTTGACGCACCAGCGGCACAAATAACGAGAAACCAACTGCATCGGTGAAAAACCCTGGGGTCAACAACAAGGCACCTGCAATCGCCAACATGACCCCATCAACAATCTCTTGCGCCGGAAAACCGCCAGCATTGAGCTTGTTCTGAATGGAAAACAAAACCGACATGCCCTGTTGCCGCAACAGGAACGACCCCAAGATCGCGGTGAAAACAATGCCGCCCATGGTCCACCAAAACCCGATTAAGCCGCCAAGAGCGACAAAAATGGCAATTTCAATGATGGGCACCACAACAAACAGGGCAAATAAAATCCGGGACAAGGTGGCTCCTTATAAGCGTTCATGTGACAAAATGACATTTCTTTGGCCAATCGATGGTCTCAAAGCTGGCCATAAGCGTATCTTGCCATATATATAGGGAGAAACAATGAAATTGCGAGCGCGCTCCGGCGCATGACGAGGCAAATATGCAAGACTTTTTAGATCCAACCACCCTTATCTTCTTGATTATTGCTGTGGTTGTGCTGTTCCGGCTGCGGTCCGTATTGGGCACACGCACCGGTGAAGAACGCCCGCCATACCAGCAACAGGATAAAAACGACAAAGAAAATGCACCCGACAGTGAAAGTGCCCGCGAAAAAGACGCTGGCAATGTGATCGATTTGGGCCGTCGTGAAAATAACAACTCGCGCCCCCAATTGGACGCACAAAAACGCCGTTTGAAAACGGAAGCTGAAATTGAACGCATCGCAGGCGAACGTACCAATGTCGCAAAAGGGCTGCAGGAGCTGGCCGATTTAGATCGTGACTTTTCGCCAAAGCAGTTCCTCGACGGGGCGATCTCAGCCTATGAAATGATCGTGGTGGCCTTTGCCCAAGGTGATAAGAAAACCCTGAAAATGCTGCTTGATCGGTCAATTTATGACGAGTTTGAGCAGGCGATTAATGCCCGTGAAGCTGAAGGCCAAACCAATCAGTTCACTTTTGTCGGCTTTAAAAATGTCGAAATTGTTGACGTGGAATTTGAGGGCAAAGACGCTCTGGTCACCGTCGATTATCGGGCGCAAGTGGTTAGCGCGGTGCGCGACAAGTCAGGTGAGGTGATTGAAGGCGATCTTGAAGCTATCGTTGATATTGCCGATGAGTGGACCTTTGCGCGTCCCATCAAATCACGCGATCCGAATTGGAAATTGGTCCGCACCGATCAGTTGGACTGATCAATGGGGCGAGGCGGCAAAAAAAAAGCGCAAGATTTGGGCGATTGGCATTTATGGACCGAGGTGACTCGGTCCGTATCGCCTTTAAAGCCTGAAAAAATGCAATCTTTGCGCAAAATTACGCCGCCAGATGCAACTGACAAGCTGAAAAGTAAGCCAGACAACCTAAAAACCAGCGCGGCGCAGAACGCCCCAGGCAAGCGCGAATGGGCGCCGCTGGTGCCACACACCCCGCAGCAACAACTAAATGCACAGCCGCACATCAATTCGGTGATCCGGGCCAAAGTGGCCGATAAGCGCATTGACGCCAAAACACAGCGTAAATTGCGCCGCGGCCGCACCCCGATCGAGGCGACATTGGATCTGCACGGCATGCGCCAGCATGAAGCACACGGTGCGCTCAGTCATTTTATCGCCAGCGCATTTGCGCGGGGGCGCCGCAATCTGCTGGTGATTACGGGTAAGGGCGTGCGCCGCACGGATTTTGCCCAATTTGAGCAAAAGGGTGTGTTGCGCTATCGTGTACCTCAATGGCTCGAAGAACCTCATTTGCGTGGCATGATTGCTGGCATTGAGGGGGCTGGCCAATCACATGGTGGCGAAGGTGCGCTTTATATCAGGCTGAAACGGAATTCAAAATGACCCCTCTCGGCGCAAAAATGCGCCAAATGCGCCGTGACCGTAAGATCACGCTGAAGCAGATGGCGGCAGATCTAAATGTATCGAGCGCGTATTTGTCGGCGCTCGAACACGGCCATCGTGGCAAGCCCACCTGGTATATGCTGCAACGCATCATCGCTTATTTTAACGTCATTTGGGATGAAGCTGAGGAATTGCAGCGTTTGGCGGATCTATCTGATCCAAAAATCACCATCGATACGGCCGGTCTGGATCCCAAGGCAACGACATTGAGCAACAAATTGGCGCATAACATCAATTCGCTCGAACCGTCAGACTTGGAATTTCTTATTCAAGAAGTTGAACAGCGTGGTGCGCGGGCGCGCGCGAAAAAGTAATATGATCCAGTTTTGCAAACGCACCGTAAACTAGACTAAGCCCTTTTTAGTCTGTGGCTCATATTGGCCAAAGGTGAGGATAAATGACTGACGCGCACCGCAATATCAGTGCCCAAACCCTCGAATATCTAATTGGTCGTACCGCCCTGGGCGACAAATCTGCATTTTCTGAGCTTTATTCTTTGATGGCGCCGAAACTTTTTGGCGTGTGTTTCCGTATCTTAAGGGAGAAGCAAGAGGCAGAGGACGTGCTCCAAGATGCGTTTGTAAAAATTTGGCAAAAATCGGATCAATATGCCATGGGGCGCGCAACGCCAGTGGCTTGGCTTTCCACCATTGTGCGCAATCAGGCAATTGACCGCGTGCGTTCCCGTGGGAAGCCAACAGAGCAAATTGATGATCATTTCGATTTGCCGGACGCAGAACCATCGCCCGAGCAACAAACAATTTCGGGCCAAGTGGCCAAGCAAATCGACCTGTGCCTTGAGCAGTTAAAACAAGACCATGCCCAATGTGTGCGCCGCACCTATTTGAGCGGCTGGTCTTATCAGCAGGCGGCGGATGAATTAAAAGTGCCGATCAATACGGTGAAAACATGGATAAGGCGCTCTCTGCTGTCGCTAAAGGAATGTCTAGGAAATGAGCAATAGCGTGAACAATTCTGATCTAACTGAAAAAGAGCGATGGCTGGCCGCCGAATTTGCCATGGGCGTTTTGGAAAAAGACGAACATGACAAGGCCGCTATGCTTTATGATCAGAACATCAGTTTTCAGCACGAAGTGGATGGGTGGACATCGCGTCTCACCCCCATGTTGGACGATGTGGAACCACAAATGCCATCGCCGGCAGTGTGGTCGCAGATCGAACATCGTTTGGGGCTTGTTGAAACACCATCCACCGCGGCGAAAGGTTTGGCCGCCTGGTGGCAAAGCGTCAATCTTTGGCGCGGCCTGAGCCTGGGCACCAGTGCCGTCGCTGCGATTGCACTTGCGATGTTGATTTATGGCGGGCCACTTGCACCAACCCAACCTACATTGACGACGCAGGAACTGGTGGCGACGCTCACCAGCGAAGGCACAAGCCCTGCCATGGTGGCGCGACTGGATCGAGCCAAGCGCCAAATGACAATTTTGACCGCCATGCAGTCCAGTGCTGAGCATGACCATGAATTATGGCTGGTGCCGGCTGAAGGCAACCCCGTGTCCATCGCTTTGGTTGAGGCACAAGGCACTACAACATTGGATTTGGACGAGGCCTTGCTGGCGCAATTGGATGAAGGCGCAACTTTCGCCATCTCTGTGGAGCCGCTTGGCGGGTCGCCAACTGGATTGCCCACAGGCCCAGTGATCGCGTCCGGTCAGTTGCGCACCATCTAGGGCACTTTATTTATTGCCAAAATCTGCAAACCGGGATGGTCAAACCATCTCGGTTTTTTCGTGTTGAGACGGCAAAAGATATAGTTTCGGAAAAAAGATAGGAATAAAACATAAACCTAAATATCTGAAATAAAACAATAATTCATAAAACTTCAAAAAAATCGACATATTCTGAAACAAAGCTGAAAACCCTCCCGTATCTGCAGTAACCCTTTTGATGAGGGTGTTTAAAAACAACGGAGAGGTAATCATGCTAAAATCAATTTTGAAAACATCATCAGCCCTATTTGTAGCCACAACCATCGGCTTTGCGTCAGCAGGCGCAGCGTTTGCCATGGACGAAAACCCAATGGTGGGTGGTGCAGCAATGTTCGCAGATAAAAACATTGTTGAAAACGCTGTTAACTCAAAAGACCACACCACATTGGTTGCTGCTGTGAAAGCTGCAGGTCTTGTTGAGACATTGCAAAGCGAAGGCCCATTCACTGTGTTTGCCCCAACAAATGCGGCATTTGAAGCATTGCCAGAGGGCACAGTTGAAACATTGCTGAAGCCTGAAAACAAAGACATGCTGACCAAAGTCTTGACTGCCCACGTTGTGGCCGGTGACGTGAAAGCCGCAGACTTGATCAAAATGATCGAAGACAATGGCGGCACATATAATTTCACAGCTGTGAGTGGCGACGCACTGTCTGCCCAGTTGAATGACGGCAACGTCTATATCATCGACGAAAATGGCAATGCTGCGAAAGTAACCATCGCCGATGTGAACCAATCAAACGGCGTGATCCACGTTGTGAACTCAGTTTTGGTTCCAAAATAAGCTTATCGTGAGCGGTGGGTTGGCCTTCGGGCCAGCCCATTTTCATCCCCCCAACAAGGAGTTCGGCAAATGTCTAACGAAACCAAAATAGAACGTCGCGGATTTTTGAAAAAGATCGGGCTGGGTCTGGGGGCATTTGCGGTCGCTGGTGTCGGCGCAGGCACATATTTCTGGCGCGCAGGCGATCAGGCCAATGCCAATGACCAAGGCGAATTTGAAATCACCCGCACGCCGGAAGAGTGGAGGGCGCTGCTGACAGATAATGAATTCGCGGTTTTGCGTGAAGAACAAACAGAGCGGCCCTATACATCTGACTTATTAGAAGAGAAACGGGCCGGCATTTATCATTGTGCCGGGTGCGACCAGGCGGTCTATCCCTCAGACACAAAATATGACAGCAAAACAGGCTGGCCGAGCTTTTGGGCACCCGTCGACGAGGCAGCCATCGGCACCAAGCCAGACAATTCATTGTTCGCGACCCGCACAGAAGTGCATTGCAGCCGCTGCGGCGGGCACCTGGGACACATCTTTGATGATGGACCGCAGCCTACCGGCAAGCGCCATTGCTTAAACGGCGTCGCGTTGAATTTCAAAGCGGCCTAAACCGAGATCGGGGTCAGAAGTCATCCTCCAAAATCGAGAAGTTTCCAACTTTCTTCTTTGACCCCCTTTTGAACCATGTTCCCGCCCCGAACAGGTTCATCCAAAACGCCTCTGATTGAGTTCAGGGGCGTTTTTTCTTGTGGATGCGCTTTGTCGCAAGACCTGTTTTTTGAAAATTTGCTCAAAAATTTCGGTGTAAGTCATTGAAATATCTACTCACAAAAACGTTACCTTTTGCAAATGATCGAGTCTCAATCTCCCGTCGTTTCTATCCTGACCGTTGGCCAGCGGATAGAAACCTTTTAACTGGAGAGAAACATCATGCTTAAATCAATCTTGAAGACTTCTTCCGCCGCTATTGTTGCAATGTCACTTGGCTTTGCTGCCGCTCCTGCCTTGGCTGATGGCCATGGCGCGAAAATGAACATTGTTGAAACAGCAATTGCTTCTGACGCCCACACAACCTTGGTTGCTGCTGTACAAGCTGCTGGCTTGGTTGAAACATTGCAAGGCGACGGTCCATTCACCGTATTCGCGCCAACCAATGATGCATTTGCCGCTTTGCCTGAAGGCACTGTCGAGACATTGTTGGAGCCTGAAAACAAAGACATGCTGACAAAAGTGCTGACAGCACACGTAGTTGCAGGCGATGTACGCGCTGCTGATTTGATTGCAGCGATTGAAGCCAATGGCGGTTCATATGAGTTTGAAGCCGTAAGCGGCGACACACTGAAAGCTGAAATCCGTGACGGCAATGTGTTCATCATCGATGAGAATGGCAATGCAGGTCAGGTAACAGCAGCCGACTTGGCCCAGACCAACGGTGTGATCCACGTTGTAAACGCCGTTTTGGTGCCAAAATAAGCTTTAGTAATGCCGTGATGTCAGATGTAGGTTGGCCACAAAGCCAACTCCTTCTTCCCCATCCATAGAACACTGACATAGGCAAAAACGCCCTGATCATTGATCAGGGCGTTTTCTTTTGTTTTGGAGATAAGATTTAGAGAATAAACCGACTGAGGTCTGTGTCCTCAGCCAACTCGCCAACAGCCTTGCGCACATAAGCGCCATCAATTTCAATGGTTTCGCCACTCTTATCTGGCGCATTGAACGAAATATCTTCCAGCAGTTTTTCCATCACGGTTTGCAGCCGTCGCGCCCCGATATTTTCGATTTTGGCGTTGATCGCCACCCCAAGTTCGGCGATGGCGTCAATCGCATCATCTTTGAAATCAAGGGTGACACCCTCCGTGCCCATCAACGCGACATATTGCTTAATCAGGCTGGCGTCCGTGTCGTTCAAAATCCGCACAAAATCCTCATGGGTGAGGGCGCGCAATTCCACACGAATCGGCAAACGCCCCTGCAATTCAGGCAGCAAGTCCGATGGTTTGGCCACATGGAAGGCGCCCGAGGCGATAAACAAAATATGGTCGGTTTTCACCGGCCCATGTTTGGTCGAAACTGTGGTGCCTTCAATCAAGGGCAGCAAATCGCGCTGCACGCCTTCGCGGCTCACTTCGCCACCAGAACGGCCATCTTTCACGCAAATTTTGTCGATTTCGTCGAGGAAAACAATGCCGTGATTTTCCACCAGCTCAATGGCTTCGGCAATAATTTTGTCCTGATCCAGCAGCTTGTCGGCCTCTTCATTGATCAGCAACTCATAGCTGTCGACCACTTTCACCGTGCGCTTCACGCCTTTTTGGTTGAAGGCTTTGCCCAACATGTCCGAAAGATCAATCATGCCCATTTGCGCGCCCGGCATGCCCGGCATATCAAACATGGGCGAACCAGATTGACCCGTCAGCTCTACTTCGATCTCTTTATCGTCAAGCTCGTTGTTGCGCAGCTTTTGCCGATAGCTGTCGCGGGTGGCGGGACTGGCAGATTTGCCCACCAACGCATCCAAAACCCGCTCTTCCGCCTGCAAATGCGCTTTGGCTTGCACTTCCTTGCGCTTTTTATCCTTCAAAAGCCCAATCCCGGCTTCCACCAGGTCGCGCACAATCTGCTCCACATCGCGGCCCACATAGCCCACTTCAGTGAATTTGGTGGCTTCCACCTTCACAAAAGGCGCTTGCGCCAACCGCGCCAAGCGGCGGGAAATTTCAGTTTTACCCACGCCAGTTGGCCCGATCATCAAAATGTTTTTTGGGCTGACCTCTTGGCGCATCTCTGCGTCCAGTTGCTGGCGGCGCCAACGGTTGCGCAGGGCCACGGCCACAGCGCGCTTGGCGTCTTTTTGGCCCACAATATAGCGGTCCAGTTCAGAAACGATCTCGCGCGGAGAAAAACTTAGTTCACTCATCATTTTTCCTTCCGGTGCCTTATAAAAAGCGCACCATCAAATCTTCATCATAATAGTGGCCATCATGCAAAATGGCCTTGGGCGCGGTACCAAACCGCTCAAACCCGAGTTTGCGATAGGTTTTTTGCGCCGCCTGATTGTCCACCGTCACGCAAAGCGTGATCTGCTCAATACCCTCTTGCCGGGCATCCTCGCACATCGCCTCAATCATTTGCGCCATAATGCCTGTGCCGCGTGCTTGCGGGCGGGCATAAACGGCGATCAAATTGGCGGTGTGGCGCACATTGACACCTTTGCCACGGGCATAAGCAGCCACCGCCACCAACTCATCATCCTCAAACACCCCATAGGCATTGAGGTCAGCGAGCCAGCTTTCAAAAAAGCTCAGTGGCTGGTCAATCACATTGGCCAAGCCAGAGCCAAAGGCCGCCGGATGTTGGCGAAATCCCTCAATGCGGATTTCTCGAAACCGTTCCGCATCTTTTGGCGTAAGGCGACGAATGGAGGCCATTACTCGTCCAAATCAATGGTTTCGACGGTGAGGCTTTCATTGGTGTATACGCAAATCTCTGCCGCAATTTTCATGGACCGACGGGCAATCTCTTCCGCGTCATAATCGGTGTCCATCAACGCGCTGGCCGCCGCCAGCGCATAATTGCCGCCCGAGCCAATGCCCATCACCCCGCTATCGGGGGAAAGCACATCGCCCGTGCCGGTCAACACCAAACTGTCCTTCTTGTCGGCCACAATCATCATGGCTTCCAAACGGCGCAAATAGCGATCAGTCCGCCAATCCTTGGCCAATTCCACGCAGGCGCGCATCAATTGGTCCGGATATTGTTCCAGTTTGGCTTCCAAGCGCTCAAATAGAGTAAAAGCATCTGCGGTCGCGCCGGCAAATCCTGTGATCACTTTGCCGCCTGCCAAGCGCCGAACTTTACGCGCGCCATGTTTAATAACAGTTGGTCCAAGTGAGACTTGACCGTCACCAGCAACAACAACCTTGTTGCCTTTGCGCACGGTCAAAATAGTGGTTCCCCGCCATCCGGCAGAACCTTGTTGGTTTTCTGGCATATAATCGTCTCCGTTATTGCGACCTCATATTTAAGAACTTCCGATATGATTACAATCATTGTGAGGCAACCTTTTGACCCTTTGTCGACCTTCCCCATTTCGATTCAACCTGATAAGAGGAAGGGGAAAATCGGCATCAAAGCCCGAATGGATGGGCCACAAGGCAGATGTCGCGGCGTTTAATTCGAGGGGCATTTTTATGCGCAGTGCAAAAATTTCTCGCAAAACCAACGAAACCGATATTGCGGTTGAGGTGAATTTGGACGGTCAGGGCACCGCCAAAATTGAAACCGGCATCGGCTTTTTGGATCATATGCTGGATCAAATTGCTCGCCATGGGCTGATGGACATTACCATCAAAGCCAAGGGCGATCTGCACATTGATATGCACCACACCGCAGAAGATGTGGGCATTGCTCTGGGCCAGGCGGTGAAAGAAGCGCTGGGCGACAAAAAGGGCATCCGCCGCTATGCCTCATGTGATTTGCCGATGGATGAAGCTTTATCTCGCGTGGCGCTGGATATTTCTGGCCGCCCCTTTTTGGTGTGGCAGGTTGAATTTTCCCGCGACAAGGTGGGCGATATGGACACGGAACTGTTTCAGGAATGGTTCCAGGCCTTCGCCATGAATGCCGGCATCACCCTGCATGTGCGCAATGAATACGGCAGCAATAATCACCACATTGCAGAAAGCTGCTTTAAAGCCTTGGCCCGCGCTTTGCGTGAGGCGGTTGAAATTGATCCCAAGCTTGAAGGGCGCGTGCCTTCAACCAAGGGCGCGCTATAGGATTGTCCCATGCGGCTATATTCAATTTATGAAAAAATGATCGATGACGAGCAAGAGCTCGTCGTGGTGCCGGACAAATTCTCGTGGTTTGCGGCGCTGCTCACCCCAGTCTGGTGCATCGTGCATTTGATGTGGCTTGAGCTTCTGGCCTATGTTGGCGTGGCGTTTATCCTTGGCTTTGTCACCTTTTTCGTCGGTGAAGATGCCTCATGGTGGATTGGCATATTGGTGGCCATTCTAATTGGTTTGGAAGCCGGGTCGATCCGCGGCCGCTTTTTGGAGCGCAAGGGTTATGTACTCAAAGCCATCGTGCCCTCATCTTCCAGTGACGATGCGGCCTATCGCTACACCGCTACGCGGGTCTTTGCGCAACGGCAGGAGCCAAAACAGCGGCCTGCTGCGCCTATGTCGCCATTCGCGGAGACGCAAAATCTATGAGTGAAAAGATCATTATTGTCGATTATGGCGCTGGCAATCTGAAGTCGGCCCATAAGGCGGTGGAACGCGCCGCCACAACCGCCAATGGCAGCTTTGATGTGCGCGTCTCCGACAAGGTCGAGGATGTTAAAAGCGCCGACCGGGTGATCCTGCCCGGCGTGGGCGCCTTTGCCGATTGCCGCAACGCGCTGTTCGGGCTGGACGGCATGGTCGACGCGCTGGAAGACCACGCCAACAAAAAGATGAAGCCCTTTTTGGGAATTTGCGTCGGCATGCAGCTTTTGGCCAGCAAGGGGCTGGAAAAGCAGGTCACAGAGGGCCTGGGCTGGATTCCCGGCACGGTGGAAATTCTCACCCCCAATGACCCGACGCTGAAAGTGCCGCATATGGGCTGGAACAATCTGGATCTGTTGCGGCCCCACCCGGTATTTGACCATATGGCGGGTCATCCGCACGCCTATTTTGTGCATTCCTATCACTATCTGGCCGACAATCCGGACCATGTGATCGCCACCTTCAATTATGATGGCCCGCATGTGGCCGCGATTGGCCGCGACAATATTGTCGCCAGCCAGTTCCACCCGGAAAAATCGCAAGCGGTGGGCCTGACCATGATCGAAAATTTCCTCAATTGGAAAATCTAGAAAGACGAATTGATGATCCTTTTTCCCGCCATTGATTTGAAAGACGGCAAATGCGTGCGCCTGCAAAAAGGCGATATGGACAAGGCCACCATCTTTAATGATGACCCAGTGGACCAAGCCCAGCAGTTCCATGCTCAGGGCTTTAAATATCTGCATATGGTCGATCTCAATGGCGCCTTTGCGGGCGAAAGCGTCAATGGCGACCCGGTGGAAAAAATCATCCGCGACGTGGACATGCCGGTGCAATTGGGCGGCGGCATCCGCACTCTCGATCACATCAAAGCCTGGCTCGATCGCGGCCTGACCCGGGTCATTCTTGGCACCATCGCCGTGCGTGATCCTGATCTGGTCTATAAGGCCTGCGAGCTCTATCCCGGCCAAATCGCTGTGGGCATTGATGCACGCGGCGGCAAGGTTGCTGTGGAAGGTTGGGCCGAAACGTCTGAGCTGGACGTGATCGAACTGGCGCAAAAATTTGAAGGCGCGGGCGTTGCCGCCATCATTTTCACCGATATTGACCGCGATGGCATTCTCACCGGCATTAATTGGGACGCCACCTTGGAGCTTGCCAAAGCCACCACCATTCCCGTGATTGCCTCGGGCGGCCTGGCCTCAATGGACGATATTGAAATGATGACCAGGCCGGAAATGCAGGCGCTGGAAGGCGCCATTTCCGGCAGGGCGCTTTATGATGGCCGCATTGATGTGCCTGTGGCGCTCGAAAAGCTCAACAAGGTCTGACAGAAATGCAGCGCTCAACAACCCGTTCTCTGCTGCTAAAATATGCCCTTGTGCTGGGCATCATCATCTTGGTGGGCATCGGGCCAATTTTGTTGACACTGGGCGCTGGTATGGTTGCCGAGGCCAATGGTTGCACCTTGCATGAGGGGTACGTTAATCCTTGTGTTATTTGGGGCGCTGATCGGGGCGACACCCTCTATGAGATGGGCATGATGTTTTGGTTCAGCTACTTCACGCTCCCGTTCGCCGCCGCTGCGTTTTTCGTGTGGCTGATTGTCTTTTTCCTGCATGTGGTGCTGCGCATTTTAAGAAGGGTCGTAAAACGAAATGCTTAAAACCCGCTTGATTCCCTGCCTAGACGTCAAAGACGGACGCGTCGTCAAAGGCGTCAATTTTGTTGACCTTGTGGATGCAGGTGACCCGGTGGAAGCCGCCATCGCCTATGACGCCGCTGGCGCCGACGAATTGTGCTTTCTGGACATCACCGCCAGCCATGAAGAGCGCGAAACCATCTATGATGTGGTGGCGCGCACGGCAGAACATTGCTTTATGCCGGTTACGGTAGGCGGGGGCATCCGCACGGTCGAAGATATTCGCAAGCTGCTGCTGTCCGGCGCTGACAAAGTATCGATCAATTCCGCCGCGGTGCGCGACCCGGATTTTATCAACCGCGCCGCCGACAAATTTGGCGACCAATGCATTGTCGTGTCTGTAGACGCGAAAGCCGCGCACAAAGAGGGTGAAACCCCACGCTGGGAAATCTTCACCCATGGTGGCCGCAACGCCACGGGCATTGATGCGGTGGATTTTGCCACGGATATGGTCAAGCGCGGGGCAGGGGAGTTGCTGGTCACCTCCATGGACCGCGACGGCACCAAAATCGGTTTCGACCTAGAATTGACCCGCACCATTGCCGACGCGGTGCCCGTACCTGTCGTCGCCTCTGGCGGCGTGGGCAATCTTGATCATTTGGTGGATGGGGTGAAAAAGGGCCATGCCAGCGCCGTGCTGGCGGCCTCAATTTTCCACTTTGGCACCTATTCTATTGGCGAGGCTAAACGCTATATGGCCCAGCAGGGTGTACCAACCCGATTGGATGGATAGATGACCTTTGACCTGAAAGCGCTGGAAGCGATCATCGCGGAAAAAGCCAATGCCTCAGCGGAACAATCCTACACCGCTCAGCTTTTGGCCAATGGTGGCGCGCGTGCCGCCAAAAAAATGGGCGAAGAGGCAGTGGAAACTGTCATCGCGGCCATTCAGGGCGACCGCGACGAGCTAAAGGCCGAAAGTGCTGACCTTTTGTATCATTTACTTGTGGTGCTCAAAGCCCACAATATCAGCCTTGATGAGGTGGAAGCGGTGTTGGCCGAACGCACGGGCCAATCCGGGCTTGAGGAAAAAGCCGGCCGTACGGAATAGAGGGAAAAGGCATGAATCCTTTGTCATTGGGGCCGGACCTGTCCCCCTATCACGAGTTCACCACCGAGCAATGGGCCGCGCTGCGCCATGGCGAGCCCATGACGTTGAATTTGCACGATTTGAAACGCTTGCGTGCGCTCAATGACCCGATTTCTTTGGAGGAAGCCCAACAGGTCTATTTGCCCATGACACGGCTTTTGGCCTTTTATGTTGAAGCGGTGCAGGGGCTCCACACCGCTGCGGGCAAGTTCTTGCAGCAAAATGGCGATAAAACGCCTTTCATTATTGGCGTCGCGGGCTCTGTTTCGGTGGGTAAATCCACAACTGCCCGTGTGCTACACGCCTTGCTGCAACGCTGGCCGTCATCCCCCAAGGTCGATTTGATCACCACCGATGGATTTTTGTTGCCCAATGCGGAGCTGGAAAAACGCGGCCTGATGGAGAAAAAGGGCTTTCCTGAAAGTTATGATCGCCCGGCCTTCTTGAAATTTTTGGCTTCCATCAAGGCGGGCATGCCCAATGTGAAAGCGCCCACCTATTCCCACCTTGTTTATGACGTGGTGGAAGGCGAGGAAGTGGTCATTGACCGCCCCAATATTCTGATCGTGGAAGGCCTCAATATCTTGCAGCCAGGCGATCTACCCCGCGATGGCCGCCCCATCCTGTTCGCGTCAGATTTTATCGATTTTTCGATCTATATTGATGCCGCAGAGGCCAATCTGCGCCAATGGTATGTGGAGCGGTTCCTGCAATTGCGTGAAACGGCCTTTATGGATCCGCAAAGCTTCTTCCACCAATTCTCAAAGCTCAATATTGATGAGGCGAAGAAGCTGGCCGTCTCCATCTGGGAGCAGATCAACCTGCCCAATCTGCAAGAAAACATCCTCCCCACCCGCGGCCGCGCCGACTTGGTCCTCACCAAAGGCGCCGACCACGCGATCAACAAGGTGCAATTGCGGAAATTGTAGTGACTTTTTTCTTGCCGCCACCGGTCGCTACGCTCCCGTCCCCGGCACTCCCGCCGATTGGTGACCAGATTTAGTTTTGTGCACGACCTGTCACCTACCCACCGCCGTCACCCCGGACCTGATCCGGGGGCCAAGCAGCGTGAGTGCAGTTACAGGGCATGAGCGTTGCTCTGCCAAATCTCAACCGCTACTTCTTCCCCGCCTCCATCACCTTGTCCTTGAACTTGCACTCATCAACAATAATGCAGTGATAGCACTCCGGCTTGCGCGCTTTGCAAATATAGCGGCCATGCAAAATCAGCCAGTGGTGGGCGTGCAGCAAATAGTCCTTTGGAATTGTTTTCAGCAACAGTTTTTCAACCGCCAGCACATTTTTGCCCGGGGCTAGCCCGGTGCGGTTGGCGATGCGGAAAAGGTGGGTATCCACGGCAATGGTCGGATGCCCAAACCCGATATTCAGCACCACATTCGCGGTTTTGCGCCCAACGCCCGGCAGCGCCTCAAGCGCCTCGCGGTCTTCCGGCACCTCACTATTATGCTGCTCAATCAACGCTTTACACAGGGCATAGACATTTTTTGCCTTGTTGCGATAAAGCCCAATGGTTTTAATGTAATCGCGGATTTTATCTTCGCCCAAGGCATACATTTTCTCTGGCGTATCGGCGACGTCAAACAGGGCCTTGGTCGCCTTATTCACCCCCGCATCCGTGGCCTGCGCTGATAAGACCACCGCCACCAGCAGGGTGAAGATATTGACATAATCCAATTCCCCTTCAGGATGCGGATTGTTCGCCTCAAATTTGGCGAACATGTCATTTATTGTTTGCTTCGTCAGTCGTGTCCGTTGAGCCATTTGGTCCTCTTATCCGTTAGGGCTAATAGGCCATGATCAAAAAGGAATGAAAAGCGCAAATGTCTGCCGATCACCAATTTGATGACCAGTTAGACCCACCCCTATTCCGCGCCACCCTGCGGCCCCACCGCTCTTTAAGTGAGCGCGGGATATTGGTGGTGACCATTATTGCAGGCACGCTGGCGCTGATCCCCGGCCTCACCTTCTTTTTGATGGGTGCTTGGCCAATTGTCGGCTTTATGGGCCTCGATATCTTGCTGCTCTATTGGGCCCTCACCCGCTCCAAACGCGGTGAAAAACAATATGAGGAGATTGGCCTCTGGCAAGATGCCATCCGCATCCGCAAGGTGGATATCAAAGGCCGCATTAAGGAGATTGAACTTAATCCCTTCTGGGCCCGTTTGGTGACCAAACTGAACGCCGAAAATGAAGTCGAAAGCCTCCACCTGATCGCCCGGCAACAGCGCATTTCCTTAGGCGAATTCCTCAATCCCGCCGACAAAACCAGCTTCGCCCGCACCTTCGGGCAGGAGCTTTCACGGGCAAAGCGGTAGGGGTTTTTGGGGGCGTGCTGTCTCACGGCCATTCGATGCTGCGCATCGGCCTGCGACGGCGCGGCCAAAAAGTTGGCGGGGGTCTCGCTACGCTCGTTCACTCTTTTCCCTGAAAGTCTCGTCGTAGGCGGTTCCCCAACCCCGGTCACCCCGGACTTGATCCGGGGTCCAAGCAGCATCGGTGAACGTGCACAACATGAGTGTTTTCGCCCAACCACCACGGCTACATGGATTACCGGATCAAGTCCGGTAATGACGTGAGAGGGTGTGGCGACGCCCTGCACAGTATAAAATGTTAGCACCCATAGGCGGGGGTGCCGGGGTAGTGAGCGTAGCGAACGACGGCGGCGCGTAAAAAGAGCCGGCGGGGGTGCCGGGGACGGGCGCTTTGCACCCGGTGGCGGCGCGTAATAATGTCAAAATCGGGTCGATCCCCTAATCCGCCTTGCACTATCCTGCGGTCCACGTTCAAATGCAGGAGCTTGAAAATGGACCAGACCATGCACCAACTCGAAATTTGCGCTTCTGACTATGAAATTGTCCGGCAGGTGGTGGCGCAATTGCACGACACCGCCGCCGACGAGCATCAGATTGACCGCATTGCCGCCGATCTGGGCCTGACCCAACGCCAGCTCACCGACATTTTTCGCCGCTGGGCCGGCCTCACCCCCAAAGCCTTCTCTCATTGCATCACGCTCGACCGTGCCCGCAAAATGCTTAAGGCCGATGTGCCAATCTTTGATGCGTCTTTGGAGCTCGGCCTGTCATCGCCCGCGCGGCTTTATGATTTGTTTGTGACCCATGAGGCCATGCCGCCGGGCTTATACAAAGCAAAGGGCGAAGGGCTGGAGATCCGCTTTGGCTTTCATCCATCACCGTTTGGCCAAGCGTTGTTGATGGTCACAGATTATGGCTTGGCGGGCCTCGCCTTCGCCGATGCTGGCCAGGAGCAGTCCGCGCTGGAAGATATGCAATCACGCTGGCCTAAAGCCACCTACATTCAAAACGATGCCGAAACAGGGCACTGGGCCGATCGGATTTTCCTGCCCCACCAATGGCAGCAAGATCAGCCGATTCGCGTGGCGATGATCGGTACAGACTTTGAAGTGCGCGTGTGGCAGACCCTCCTAAAAATCAAACCGGGTGAAGCCAATTCCTATGGCGCGATTGCCGAAGAGGTTTGCTCTCCAAAAGCTGCACGCGCCGTGGGCGCCGCCGTGGGCCGCAACCCTATCTCCTTCGTGGTGCCCTGCCACCGTGTGATCGGCAAAAACGCCGCCTTGACGGGCTATCATTGGGGCCTGACCCGTAAAAAAGCCATGCTGGGCTGGGAAGCCGGGCAGTTGCAGGGTGGCGCTGGTTGATCTCAGGGGCATTATTATCGCAACGCATCCCCGTTCCAAGCGGCGGTCAGAAATTCAAGCAGGGTGAGAGAAGAGCCAAAGTCCCAACAACTTCCCCCGTCATTGCAAGACTTGATCTTGCAATCCATTTGAAGATAGCGGCGGGGCACCTAATTGTTTGGTAGGAAACGCCCACTGAATTGATCACATCAAGACCACTCTGCATTTTGGCCAGTGTGAAATGGACCCCAAGATCAAGTCTTGGGGTGACGCTGGAGGGGATGACAGGGCGCGAAAAACGCTAGCGTGTGGCGCATTCGGCGGAGATACCGGGGTAGTGAGCGCAGCGAACGACGGCGGCGCGTAATATTGCCGTCGGCGAAGAAAAGAGCCCCAATCGGGGCTCTCTTACATTAGATATTTTCCACCTTAAGCACTTTGCCGTTTTCATCCAGATCATAAATGATCGGCTTGCCGGTGGCGATTTCGCGCTTTAAAATTTCTTCTGGCGACAGGCCTTCAAGCGCCATCACCAGCGCCCGTAGCGAGTTGCCGTGCGCGGCGACCAAAATGGTGCCGCCATCCAAAACGCGGGGTTCAATCTCGCGCTTATAATAAGGCAACACGCGGTCCGCAGTGTCCTTGAGGCTTTCGCCACCCGGAGGCGGTGTGTCATAGGACCGACGCCAAATATGCACTTGCTCGTCGCCCCATTTTTCCCGCGCATCATCTTTGTTCAGCCCGGCCAAATCGCCATAATCGCGCTCATTCAAATCCTGATTGCGGATAATGGTCATATTGGTGATGCCCATCTCTTCGAGCATCAAATCGAGTGTATGCTGGGCGCGTTTCAGGGCCGATGTGTAACAAACTTCGATCTCATAGCCGCGCGATTTCAGCAGCTGGCCTGCTTCCTTGGCTTCTTCAATGCCTTTGTCGGTGAGGCCCGGGTTCTTCCAGCCGGTGAATAGGTTTTTCAAGTTCCATTCGCTTTGGCCGTGACGCACCAAAATCAATCTACGATCCATGATTTATTCCTCTAATCCCAAAACATCTATCATTGAATAAAGCCCAGCGGGCTTGTCTTTCGCCCAAAGGGCAGCGTGAATGGCGCCTTGCGCAAAAACTGAACGGTCTTCGGCGATATGCCCCAATTTGATCCGCTCTTTTTCACCGGCGAAAATCACATCATGCTCACCGGTCACCGTGCCGCCGCGCAGCGTGGCAAAACCAATGGTGCCTTCTTCGCGTTCCCCGGTGATGCCATCGCGGCTGCGCACGGCCTGTTCAGCCAAATCAACATCGCGGCCCTTAGCCGCCGCTTCACCCAACAGCAGAGCGGTGCCGGAAGGGGCATCCACCTTCATCCGGTGGTGCATTTCCAAAACCTCAATATCAAAACTGTTCGGCAAGGCCCGCGCAGCCTTTTCCACCAGCGCCGCCAACAAGTTAACGCCCAAAGACATATTGCCCGATTTCACCAAGGTGAGATGGTCAGCCTGCGCTTCAATTTCAGCATCCTGCTCGGCGGTCCAGCCGGTGGTGCCCACCACATGCACTTTGCCTTTGGCCCGCTTGGCCACATCGATAGAGGCGTCGGGTGTGGTGAAATCAATAATTGCGTCGCTTTGCGAAATCGCTTTATCGAGATCATCGCTGATCAACACACCCAGCGGCTCTAGCCCGGCCAATTGTGCGGCATCCTTGTCCAGATGCGGGCTGTTTGCGCGCTCCACAGCGGCGCTCAACACGGCACCTTTGGTGGCGTGAATGGCGCGAATATTGGCACCGCCCATGCGGCCGCCAGCCCCCAGAATCAATATTTTAAGATCGCTCATGAAAGACCTTCTCCATTGCTGGCCCTTTGATAGCCAGAAAACGGGGTGGTGAAAAGGGGAGGTGGCCTAAAACCGTTCGCCAAAAATCATCCGCTCGCCAATGGTGTTGAGTTTTTGCTCGTCCGAACTGGCCGCAAGGGTGCGCAATTCCGGTCCCGCTTGGTCTAACGACCATTCTTGAAAGCCATTATGGAGATAATAGGGGCCATTAAAGGGCACATCTTTCCAAGTGAGGCCCGCCAATCCCTTAAACTCATTTTCCCGCGCATAGCGGCGCATATGGGCCAGCAGACGGCGGCCCAGCCCTTTACCCTGGTGGGCGCGGGCCACGCCGATTTCCGCGATATAGAGCAGATTATCCACCGGCTTGGCGCGCACAAAACCCACGGGCAGGTCGCGATGCTCAATCAGCCACAGCAATTCATTTTGGCGAAATTTTTCCGCATATTGGGCTGCGGTCAGCCCGGTTAAATGCGCACTGGCAAAGGCTCCGCCCATATTGGCAAAGCGTTTGGAGGCGTCATTGTCGATATCGGACAGAACAGCCGCATCCTCCGGGTCTGCCGGGCGAATGCGGGTCACCGCATCATTGGCGGCATGAATTTCGTCATTCACGGCCCCAGCAGCGGCGTAAGGATCATTCGCCTTATAAACCGGTCGCCCCACCACAAGATGCGCCGCGCCCGCTTCAATGGCCTGATAGGGGGTGAAAATCCGCTTCTGATCATCCGCAGCGCTGCCTTTGGGGCGAATGCCTGGCGTTACCGCCATCAGCTTGCCGCTCGACAAGTCGCGCACCATTTCAATTTCCTGGGCTGAGCAAATCACCCCGTCAATGCCGATCTCTGTCGCCTGTTTCGCCCGCCGCGCCACCAGATCGCTCACACCATAGGCATAGCCAGAGGCCTTCAGATCTTCATCATCCAGCGAGGTCATCACCGTCACCCCAAGCAGCTTGGTGTCGGTGCCTTCCACCGCGCGTTTCGCGGCGGCCATGCAATGGGGTTCGGCGTGGATGGTCACAAAGTCTGCGCCCAGCTCAGCGAGGCCTGCTACGCCCTTTTCCACCGTGTTGGGAATATCGAGCAGCTTCACATCCATAAAGATCTTTTTGCCCGCCCGCTTCAACTCGCGCGCCAGCCCCAGGCCGTCACCGCCATAAATTAGCTGATAGCCAATTTTAAAAAACACCCCACGATCATCCATCCGCTCCACCAACGCCTCCGCTTCCTTACGGGTCGGCACATCAAGGGCGGTGATCAATTGGGGGGTTGCATTGCTCATTTGGGGGCTCCGGCGGCTGGTGGCGTCGGAGTTGTTGCATCGCACAGTTCGGGGAAAACGGCAAGTTTTTATGGAGCTTTATGTATTGCCGGGATTATTGCTCACTGCGTTCGCTACCCGGCGCCCCGCTATGTTGCGCGCCGCCACTTGTCGCTGTGCTCCCGTCCCCGGCACCCCCGGCTCTTTTCTAGCCCCCGCCATTGGTGTCACACGCCAGCGTTTTGTCTACCCTGTCCTCCCCAACAGCGTCACCCCAAGACTTGATCTTGGGGTCCATTTCACGCTGTACACAAGGTAGGGTCGTTTCGATGCGATCGGAAGGGCGGCATTGCACCACCATTTAGGTGCTTTGCTGTTGCCCGCAAATGGATTGCAAGATCAAGTTTTGCAATGACAGGGGAAATTGTTGGGGCCTTTGGCTTCTCTTTCTGACTCAGCATGGGCCCCGGATCAGGTCCGGGGCGGTTTGGTGGGTGGGGATGCGTCCTAACCAGCATTAGCAAGGTGAGGTGGACAATCCCAGCGAGGGCGGAAAGCCGCCAGTCAAGCCTCTCCCGTCATTACCGGACTTGATCTGGTAATCCATGTAGCAGTTGCGTTAGGTCCAATCTTCCAGAGCCACCCAATCGCTGACCAGGCGCTGCTTGGCCCAGTCAAAGGCAAAAACATTGCCGCCGCCTTCGGCCGCCATGCTTCGCTGGTCCTCTTCTCTGGAGATCGGGCGTTGGGCAAGATGACATTTGAGCGCCGTGCCGCTGGTGCCGTGACCGGCAAACAGGATGGATTTGTCGGGGTGGGCACGGTGTTGTTGATCAATCGCTGCAACAATACGTTTTTGCGTGTCGAGCGCGGGCTCCCACCCACCGCTACTCTTGGCCGGCTCAGCATACATAGCCGCGAACAATTCCTCGAAGGCCGAGGCTGACATTACAGGCGTTGTGCGATAATTCTCGTTGCTGTTTGGGTCAATCAAAAGAGGAACATCAAGCTTATACGCGAGATGTGTGGCCATCTCCGTTGTTTTGGCTTCATCGCTGGTCACGATCAAATCCACATCGGTAAAAATATCGCGCGCAAAGCAGCGCATAAGCCGTTGTCGACCCAGTGAGGAAAGCACCCACTCGGTCGGTGGCTGGGCGGGGTGAAGCAGCACTTCGGGGTGCGTGAGATAATAGGAAAGGGCCATAGCCAAACAACTTAGCACTGTTGGCCTGCAGAACAAACTGCGGTGCAAAACGTATGAGTTGACCCCGGATCAAGTCCGGGACGGCCCCTAAGGAGGAGGGGACGCGGAGCAGAATTCTTACAAGGAAAAAGAGTGGACGAGCGAAGTGAAGAGTCCGAAATCTTCTGGTTTCGCGCCGCCGTCGTTCGCTTCGCTCATTACCCCGGCACTCCCGCCAATGGGTGTCCCACTTTTATGCGGTGCAGGGCATTGCCATACCCTCTCACGTCATTACCGGACTTGATCCGGTAATCTATGTAGCGGCTGCGTTAGGTCCAGTTTTCCAGAGCGACCCAATCACTGAGCAGGCGCTGTCCCGTCCAGTCAAAAGCAAACATATTGCCGCCGCCAGGCGCGCCGAGATGATGTTGATCTTCATCGCTTGAAATGGGGCGTTGGGCCAAATGGCATTTGAGCAAGGTCCCGACGGCGCCATGCCCGACAAATAAAACATGCTGTTCAGTCGCTAGCTTCATATGGTCGTTCACCGCGTCTACGATACGCTTTTGCGCGTCAACGGCCCGTTCCCAGCCACGAATGGATTGGCTTGGGTGTGCGAAAAACTGGGTGGCGACGGCTTCAAATTCATCCTTGGGCAAAAAACCTGTTGCGCGGCGGTCATTCTCGCCGCAGCGCGGATCGGTCTGATAGGAAATATCCGAATACTCTGCAATGAGCGTGGCCGCATCAATTGCCTTTTGCTCATCGCTCGAAACAATCTTCTCAATATGATCGAATATGCCCCGTTCAATGGCGGCCTTAATGCGGGTTTGTCCAGTAAAAGAAAGCCCCCACTTGGTCACGTCCAAATGAGGGTCAATCATAACTTCCGGGTGGGTGAGATATAGGGTTTTCACCCTCTAACCTCGCTTAATACTGGTCAACTCATCCACCAGCTTATCGGCCCGGGCCTTAACGCGCGGATCGGCAATCTCGCCATTTTCGTCAAAGGCGGTGGCGCCCATGCCAATGCCGAGGGGCGTTGGCGCCATCAGGGCGCTGAGCTTGGATAAAATATCGCGCATATGCGAAAGCGCCATCACGCCGGCCAAGGCGCCGGAGGAAACGGACCCAATGCCGAAAATGGCATGGGAAAAGGCGCCCTGGCCCTGTCGGGTCAGCCAATCAATTGTGTTTTTCAAAACCGGGGTGATCGAACCATTATATTCTGGCGTGGCGAGAAAGATCGCGTCGGCGGCGGCAAATTGTTTGGCCAGATCAAGGGCGCATTCCGGCTTTTGGTCCTGCTCCAGATCTTCATTGAAGATGGGCATGGGATAGTCGTGCAGATCAACATATTCTGCGTCCCAGCCCTTTTCCTGGGCCCGACGCACCATATAGTGCGCCAGTTCCGCATTGTATGATCCCTGCCGGATAGAGCCGGACACCGCCAAAAACTTCGCCATATTGATCTCGCTTCCTAGTTGGCGGCAACCAAACCCATCAGAACGCCCGCGTCAAGCCTTTTAATAAGTTTTTGCTTATTATTTGCTATCGGCGAGGCCTTCAAACAGGCTTTTGATTTTGGAAAAGAACCCGTTTGAAGAGGGGTTGTTTTCCTTGGTCGACAGATCATGAAACTCTTGCAGCAGCTCTTTTTGACGCTTGGTGAGGTTTTGCGGTGTTTCCACATCCATCTGAATATACATGTCGCCAATTTGCGTGGAGCGCAGCACCGGCATGCCTTTACCCTTCAGGCGCACACGCTGGCCCGCCTGGGTGCCGTGGGGCACCTTTACGCGCGCCCGGCTGCCATCGAGGCCCGGCACTTCAAATTCGCCGCCCAGGGCCGCTGTGGTCATGGAAATCGGCACACGGCAGAACAGGTCCGCACCATCACGCTGGAACAGCTCGTGCGGGCGAATGGAGATGAAAATATAAAGATCGCCGGAGGGGCCGCCACGCATCCCGGCTTCCCCTTCGCCGGAAAGGCGAATGCGGGTGCCATCTTCAATGCCTTGCGGCACATCTACGCTCAGATTGCGGTTTTCCTGCCGCCGGCCTTGGCCATGACAATCGGTGCAGGGCTGATCCATCGTTTCGCCCCGGCCATGACATTGCGGGCAGGTGCGTTCAATGGTGAAAAAGCCTTGCGCCGCGCGCACTTTGCCGTGGCCCGAACAGGTGCCACAGGTGGAAAAGCCGGTGCCCGGCTTGGCGCCAGAACCTGAACAGGTGTCGCATTCGGCCATGGTGGGCACGTCGATTTCAACCGTGCGCCCCTCATAAGCTTCTTCCAGATCAATTTCCAGATTATAGCGCAGGTCAGAGCCGCGCAATTGTGAGTTGCGTCCGCGTCGTTGGCCACCGCCGCCCATAAAGTCGCCGAAAATATCTTCAAAAATGTCTGACATTGATGAAGAAAAATCCGCGCCAAAGCCGGGGCCACCAGCGCCACCGCCGCCGCCATTTTGAAACGCTGCATGACCAAATCGGTCATAAGCCGCGCGTTTTTGCGGGTCTTTCAGCGTGTCGTAAGCTTCAGAAACTTCTTTGAATTTAGCTTCCGCTTCGTCATCACCGGGGTTACGGTCCGGGTGAAATTTCATAGCCAATTTGCGGTAAGCCGACTTGAGAGCCTTGTCGTCAACAGATTTGTCGACGCCCAAAACCTCGTAAAAGTCACGTTTTTCCATGGCGCTTAAGCTCCAAGATTGATGGCGGGCACAGCCTTAGACTGAACCCGCCATTTTTGCGTGAGAGGTGTTTATGAAGACTTCTTATCGTCTTCGTCGTCTTTGACCTCTTCAAAATCTGCGTCAACAACGTCATCTGCATTGTCGTCGCCAGCATCATCTTGGTCGCCATTTTCCTCATCTTGTGAGGCTTGGTACATGGCTTCGCCAAGTTTCATGGAGCTTTGAGCAAGCGCTGCGGTTTTCTCTTTGATCACCTCAGCATTGTCGCCTTCAAGTGCTGTTTTCAATTCAGCCAAAGCATCCTCGATGGCTGATTTGGTTTCGTCATCCAGCTTGTCGCCATGCTCAGACAAGGAGCTCTCGGTGGAGTGCACCAAGGCTTCCGCCTGGTTTTTCGCTTCCACAGATTCGCGTTTTTGCTTGTCTGCGTCGGCGTTGGCTTCAGCATCCTTGACCATCTTTTCGATCTCATCATCGGAAAGACCGCCAGAAGCTTGAATGCGGATTTGTTGCTCTTTGCCGGTGCCTTTGTCTTTGGCAGAAACATTCACAATGCCGTTGGCATCGATATCGAATGTTACCTCAACTTGTGGCACGCCGCGTGGTGCGGGTGGAATGCCCACCAAATCGAACTGGCCGAGCAATTTGTTGTCCGCAGCCATTTCGCGTTCACCTTGTGAAACCCGAATGGTCACCGCTGACTGATTGTCTTCCGCAGTTGAGAACACTTGGCTTTTCTTGGTCGGAATGGTTGTGTTCCGGTCAATCAAGCGTGTGAACACGCCGCCCAATGTTTCAATGCCCAAAGACAATGGCGTCACGTCAAGCAACAACACGTCTTTCACATCGCCTTGCAACACGCCAGCCTGAATGGCCGCGCCCATCGCAACAACTTCGTCTGGGTTCACACCCTTATGAGGCTCTTTGCCGAAGAATTCTTTCACAGTTTCCTGGATTTTTGGCATACGGGTCATCCCGCCTACCAAAACAACTTCGTCAATTTCGCCAGCTGTGATGCCCGCATCTTTCAATGCAGCTTTACAAGGCTCAACGGTACGTTTCACCAATTCGGCCACAAGCTGTTCAAGCTTGGCACGGGTCAGTTTCAACTGAAGGTGCTTTGGACCAGATTGGTCGGCAGTGATAAACGGCAAGTTGACTTCGGTTTGTGTAGCTGAAGACAATTCGATTTTGGCTTTTTCAGCTGCTTCTTTCAAGCGCTGCAAGGCCAGCTTGTCGCCACGCAGATCAATGCCATTTTCGCGTTTAAACTCATCGGCCAAATAATCGACCATGCGCATATCAAAGTCTTCACCACCCAAGAAGGTATCACCATTGGTGGATTTTACTTCAAAAACGCCATCGCCAATTTCAAGGATCGAAATATCGAAGGTACCGCCACCAAGGTCATAAACCGCGATGGTGCCCGCTTCTTTCTTGTCCAAGCCATAGGCAAGCGCTGCAGCTGTTGGCTCGTTGATGATCCGCAAAACTTCCAGACCAGCAATTTTACCGGCGTCTTTTGTCGCCTGGCGCTGGCTGTCGTTAAAATAGGCCGGCACAGTGATCACGGCTTGGGTCACTTCTTCACCCAAATAGCTCTCAGCTGTTTCCTTCATTTTTTGCAAGATCATGGCAGACACTTGCGATGGCGAATGCTTTTCGCCGCGGGCTTCCACCCACGCATCGCCATTGTCGGCTTTCACGATTTTGTATGGGACAAGCTTTTTGTCTTTTTCCACCATTGGGTCTTCGAACCGACGACCGATCAGGCGTTTGATGGCAAAAAGCGTGTCTTCAGGGTTGGTCACCGCCTGGCGTTTCGCCGGCTGACCAACAAGGCGCTCATCTTCTGTGAAACCCACCATGGAAGGGGTGGTGCGGGCGCCTTCCGCATTTTCAATTACTTTAGGCTCGGAACCATCCATCACGGCGATGCATGAGTTGGTGGTCCCAAGGTCAATCCCAATTACTTTACCCATTTATTCAACCTCTTTGTTGGCAGACCCGCGTCTGACCCCGTTTCCAGCAGTCTTAAACCGGCTTAATGCCGCTCGGGTCCCGTAAGATTTGGAATGCGCCGCCGCACATCCCTTGGTATTGATCGACATATAAGAAGGCCGTATGCCTGCTTCAAGCGTTTAACCGAGAAAAACTAAAAAAATTCTCGCGCCTTTTTATCGATTCAATGACAGGTAATCCTGTCCCCGAATTATCAAACGGGGCTATATAACGACAATTGCATCGAAAAGCGATGGCAGGAGCGACAAAAATGAAGTTTTTTCCGGGCTATTTGTCCACTGAACAGCAAAAAGATTTGCTCGACCAATTGGTTAGCGCCATTGAAGCGGCGCCATTTTTTGTGCCCCGCATGCCGCGCACCGGCAAGGCTTTCTCTGTCCGCATGACGAATCTGGGGCCGTTGGGCTGGGTGGCCGACAAAGAAAACGGCTATCGCTATCAATCTACGCACCCTGAAACCGGGCAAAACTGGCCGCAAATGCCGCAAACACTGCTTGATATTTGGGCGGATTTGACCAAATGCCCCGCTAATCCCGAAGCCTGTTTGGTCAATTATTATGCCACCAGCGCTAAAATGGGGTTGCATCAGGATCGCGATGAGGAAACGTTCGAGGCGCCAGTGCTCTCGATTTCACTCGGAGATCGGGCGCGCTTTCGCGTTGGGGGCAAATCGCGCAAAGACAAAACCTCCAGCTTTGAGCTGTCCTCAGGCGATATTGTCATGCTGGATGGCGACACGCGGTTGGCCTATCACGGCATAGATCGGGTCATTCCCCAAAGCTCAATGCTGTTGGATGCACATCCGACCGTTTTCCCCGACGGGGGCCGAGTCAATTTAACCCTCAGGCGGGTGACGCCGTTTTAGCAAATGGGGTTAAACCGCCTTCAGCTTTTCTGTTGGCGAAATGGCATCCTTCTCCCAATATTTCGAAAGCTCTGCTTCAGGGGCGGGGCGACCCAAATAGAAGCCCTGAAGTTGATCACATTTCAGCTTATTGAGCATTTCCACTTGCCGTTCGGTTTCCACGCCCTCCGCGGTAACGCGCATTTCCAACGAGTGACCCAAGGCAATGATGGTCGAGATGACCTGCATGGCCTTGGCATTGTCTTTTTCGTCGCCGCCAAGAAAAGACCTGTCGATCTTGATCTTGTCGAATGGGAATTGCCACAAATAACCAAGCGATGAGTAACCGGTGCCGAAATCATCCATCGCAATAGACACGCCCAGCTCTTGCAGCGCGTTCAATTGGCGCAAATTACGCTGGGTGTTTTGCATCAACAAGCTTTCCGTGATCTCCAACTCAAGTCGAGCTGCGGGCAGCTTTGATTCCTCCAGCGCAGCATGCACATGGTCCACAAGCGAACCGCTTTCAAACTGCGCGGCAGAAAGGTTTACAGCCAAGCGCATGTGGTCAGGCCACTTCATGGCGGCTTTTGTGCCTTTGTTCAAAATTTGAAAGCCTAACTCATCCATGATGCCCATTTCCTCGGCCACAGGGATGAATTTGTCTGGCGGAATGAAGTTGCCTTTCGCATCACGCAAGCGCATCAGGGCCTCAAAGCCACAGGCCTGGTACTTAAGCTGACAATAGAGCGGCTGGAAATAGAGCTCGAAATCGCTATTGTGCACCGCGCGGCGCAAAATGGCTTCTAATTCACGGCGTTCGGCAATTTCGTCTTCCATATGTTCGGCGAATATGGCGGCACAATTGCGCCCCTCTGTTTTCGCCGCATAAAGCGCAATGTCTGACTTTTTCATCAAATCGGTGACATTTTCAGCTTTGCTTGGAAAATAGGCCGCCCCAATGCTGGCCGTGGCGATCATATTGTGGCCCTTGACTTCATAGGGGTGTGACAAGGCGCGTTGAAGCGCCTCAACAAATTCATCCGCTTCGGCTTCGCTATCGAACCGACAAAATGCCGCAAATTCATCGCCACCAATGCGGGCGATGGAGTCAAAATGTTCGCACTCATATTTGAGTTGCCCGGCAAATTGCACCAGCAATTCATCGCCCACATCATGGCCATAGCCGTCATTGATCTCTTTGAAATTGTCCACGTCGATCGAAAGCAGGACAATAATGCCATCACCGTCGCCAATTTCGGCGCAGGCCGTTTGCATTTTTTCTAAAAAGTTTGTGCGGTTGGCCAACCCGGTCATTGGGTCATGCTTGGCCAAATAGTGGGCCCGCCTATCCGCGAGCTCGGCCTGTTTGCGACTGCGCATGTGGAATATTGCGGGAATGCCGACAACCAACAAGGCCGTGGCGGCCAAAACCGCCGTAATTTGCCATACAGCTGCCTGATAAAGATCAAAGCGTTCTGTCTGGTCCACGCGCACGCGCAAGGAATAGGCTAATTCCCCGTCTTTTAAAATTGGATGTGTCACCTCGGCAAAATGCAAAGGGTCGTTAAACCCATTGCCCGTGGCCAATCGCACCATATGCTTGGCATGGTCGCCTTGAACCTTTGGCGATGAATGATCATGGGCATTGCCTGCAACGTGATCGCTTTCCGCACCCTGCGTGTGTTCAGCCGTCATGTCTGTCATTGGCGTTGTGCTTGCGGTGGCGACCGGGCTGGGGCCCGCATGTTCATGCGCGTGATAGGCTGCAGCATCGGCGCCTGTGGCGGGGTGGTAAGAGCCTGTTTTAAACAATCGAGTGCCGTCTGGAGCCAGAAACTCAAACGAATAAATGTTCCCCACTGTGCTCAAACGGCCCAAGATACGTTCCGTAAGCGAAAATGAAGGTTCACCTGTGAGCAGGGCGTCAAGATTATGGGTTTGGTCCGCCACACTTTGCGCCCATCCCATGCCGTCGGTCCGCGCATCCTGCCGCAACAACCGATCCATGATCGTCTGAGTCATGAATATGCTCGCTACGGCGATCGAAATCGTGAACAAGCTCGCAATAATGAATAGACTTTTACCCTTAGAATTCAATCTCATCAGGCACCCCTTAATCGTAGAGCAAGTAAAGTAAAGGACACCCCCCTCAATTTGAGTTAAAAACAAAACACCAGTTGTGCGAACTTATCTTTAGGGTGAACTATCGATTAACAAGGGAGTAAAATTTAAATGCAAATCGGCAAGTGCCAGTGTGGTGCCGTAGAAATCCAGGCGCCCGAAAATATGAATAAAATCGGGGCATGTTATTGTGCCACCTGCCGCAAAATAAACGGTGGCGGACCGTTGCTTGGTCTGCATGGCAATAGCGAACTGAAGGCCAGCGGGCAGGAGCATATTGAGCGATATGCCTCATCGGATTGGGCCGAACGGGGATTTTGTAAAAAATGCGGCACAACGCTTTTTTATCACCTCACAGTCGGCAGCCGGGACTATATTTATTCCGCCGGGCTTTTTGAAAATGCGGACTTTGAAATCACCAGCGAGATATTCGTTGACGCTAAACCTGACTATATGGGCTTTTTAAGCGAAAACAGCGTTAAAAAGACCACGCAGCAGGTCTTTGATGAGGTCAATAAAAACGACGCTTAGGGTGATGCCCTAAGCGTCGTCTGATCAGTCAAAAACGATTGGTCGGGATTTAGACCGACTTATCCAAATTGTCGCCTTGGTCAGCGGCGGCCGGGGCGCTTTTCGGGCCACCTTTGGCCACGCCCACCATCGCTGGGCGCAACACGCGCTCACCGATCACATAGCCAGCCTGCACCACTTCGGTCACAGTGCCTTCAACCGCATCAGGGTTCGGCACTTCAAACATGGCCTGGTGGAAGTGCGGGTCAAATTTCTGGCCTTTAGGCTCAATCTTTGTAATGCCGTTCTTTTCAAGCAGGCGGATCATTTCCCGTTCGGTCATTTCCACGCCTTCAATCAAAGACTGGAATGTGCCTGTGGCCTCATCGCGCGTTTCTTGTGGCATGATCGTCAGCGCACGAGACAAATTGTCTGTCGCCGTCAGCATGTCACGGGCGAAATTGGCAATCGCATATTGGCGCGCATCTTTCACATCGCGCTCAGCTCGCTTGCGTAAATTTTCCATTTCCGCAACCGCCCGCAATAAACGATCTTTCAGTTTGGCATTTTCGCTTTCCAAAGCTGAGATAGGGTCGGCCGCCTCAGGCGCGTCTGCTTCGCTTTGCGCTTCGTCGGCGCCATCCTGAACTTCAGTTTCGTCCACTTTTTTCTCGTCGTCGCTCATCATTTGGCTTCTAACTCTATATTGTGAAAATCGCTGTTGCCCCGCATATCGACCATCATGCGATCAATTTCAAGCTTTGTCTTGGGTTCAGCCCCGCTTATGGATCAATTTTGACACCACATGGGCCGTATAATCCACAGCAGGCACGATCCGGGCATAGTTGAGGCGCGTCGGACCGATCACGCCCACAACGCCCACCACCTTGTCATTATGGTCCGTAAATGGCGACAAGATGACGGAAGAGCCGGACAAGGAGAAAAGCTTATTCTCCGATCCGATAAAAATCCGCACTCCATCGGCATCGCGCGTGTCGGACAACAGGTCGATAATGGCCTTCTTGCTTTCCAACTCGTCAAACAATTGTCGCACCCGGTCCAATTCTTCATTGGCCATGGTGTCATTGATCAAATTGGCCCGCCCGCGCACGATCAAGGTTGGGCTGGCATCATTATTGTCTTTTGACAGGGTGGCCAGGCCCGCCTCCACCAAACTATTGGTCAAATGATCCAATTCTGATTGCTGGCGTTGTTGTGCCTTTTCCATTTGCTGCAAGGCTTCGCGCAGCGTGTGCCCTGCCACAAAGCTGGACAAATAGTTTGACGCCTGCGCAAGCTCGCTCATGGTCAAACCGGGCGGCGTGGAGAAAACGCGGTTCTCCACATGCCCATCTTCCCCCACCATCACGGCCATGGCGAGGTTCTTTTCCAGCTGCACAAATTCGATATGCTTGAGCACCACATCGGCCTTGGGCGCCATCACCAGCCCCGCCCCGCGGGACAGGCCGGAAAGCACCTGGCTAGCCTGAGTCAGCACATCTTCCACCTTTTCATGGTGGGCAACGCCTTCAAAATTTTGCGTGATGGCGCGGCGCTCTTCTTCATTCACCGCGCCCACTTCCAGCATGGCATCGACAAAAAAGCGCAAGCCCGATTGCGTCGGCGCCCGCCCAGCCGACGTGTGTGGCGCAGCAATCAGGCCGAGATCTTCCAGATCCGCCATCACATTGCGCACCGAAGCGGGAGACAAGGAAATATCAAGGGCCTGCGACAATTGTCGCGACCCAACCGGCTCACCAGTTTCCAAATAGCGTTCAACCAGCCGCCGGAAAATGCCCTGCGAACGTGCGTTCAGCACAGATAGAAAATCTTGGTTGTTGGTCATCGATATCCCAAAGTTGCTCATCACTTAATTTATCATTGTGCACTCTATTTAAGCGCACTTGCTCTCAACGCCAAGCCCCCCTGCCACCGCACTGTTTGTTTGTCGCTATCCACAAACTGAAATCGATGTGTAAAATTACGATAAAATTACAGTAATCTTTGTGGAATCTGTTGGAAAGATTTAGCTTTTTCACCATTTGGTGGACGATGGGGGCCATTGGGGATTAACCTTCCCTTTACCTTGAGCCATGAAGCCGCTAAGAGGCTGGATCAAACGCCGCGAGCACAAGGAAAAAACATGCGACCCTCAAAACGCGTCCCCGATCAACTGCGCACTGTCAAAATTGAACGCAATGTCTCAAATCATGCCGAAGGCTCGTGCATGATCAGTTTTGGCAACACACGGGTTTTGTGCACGGCCAGCGTTGAAACAAATCTGCCGCCGTGGCGGCGCGGCCAGGGTGTGGGCTGGGTCACAGCCGAATATGGCATGTTGCCGCGTTCAACAGGCCAGCGCATGCGCCGCGAGGCCACTGCGGGCAAACAATCTGGCCGCACGCAAGAAATTCAACGGCTTATCGGGCGTTCGCTCCGCGCCGTTGTCGATATGCAAGCGCTCGGCGAAAACCAAATCACTGTCGACTGTGATGTCATCGAAGCCGATGGTGGCACCCGCACTGCTGCCATCACCGGTGCGTTCATTGCCATGAGCGACGCTGTGGCGTGGATGAAGGAACGCGAAATCGTTGGCGACAATGTGATCCGCGATCATCTCGCCGCCGTGTCATGTGGGGTTTATCAAGGCACACCTGTGCTTGATCTGGATTACGACGAAGACAGCTCTGCGGAAACCGACGCCAATTTTGTCATGACGGGCGCAGGCAAATTTGTTGAAATTCAAGGAACAGCCGAAGAAGAACCCTTCAGCGCTGATGAGCTGCAAAGCCTGATTGGCTTAGCGCAAAAAGGCATCAGCGAGTTGGTTGAAATGCAAAAGCGGGTGTTAAACGGAGAAACGATCTAGATGGCACTGACGTTAGAGCGCGGACAAAAATTGGTGGTGGCCAGCCACAATGAAGGCAAGGTACGCGAACTGCGCACCTTGTTGTCGTCATTTGGTTTAGAGCTTGTCTCGGCAGCAGAATTGGATCTGCCGGAGCCAGAAGAAACTGGCAATACTTATGAAGAAAACGCCAAGCTTAAGGCACTGGCTGCTGCAAAGGGCGCAAAGCTTTGGGCGCTGGCCGACGATTCGGGCTTAAGCGTAGATGCGCTGGACGGCGCACCGGGCATTTATTCAGCCCGCTGGGGCGGCCCCGAACGCGATTTTGGCAATGCCATGGTGAAAGTGCATACCGAACTGATGCAAAAGGGGGCCATGGGCCCGGGCCAGCGCACCGCAGCCTTTGTGGCCGTGTTGTGCTTGGCCACGCCTGAGGGGGAAACGGCCTGTTTTGAAGGTCGCGTGTCTGGCAGCTTGGTCTGGCCGCCACGGGGCAACAAAGGCTTTGGCTATGACCCCATGTTTTTGCCTGAAGGCCACAACCGCACGTTCGGTGAAATGACCGAAGATGAAAAGCACGCATGGGCACCGGATAAAATTGGCCTGTCCCACCGTTCGCGCGCGTTCTCCAAATTTGTAGAGGCCTGCTGCATTGGCTGATTTCGCCACAGATCCAGAATTGTTTGGCGTTTATGTCCATTGGCCGTTTTGCGCGTCCAAGTGCCCTTATTGCGACTTCAATTCGCATGTGCACCACGGCCCGTTTGATGAGGTGGCCTATGTGGACCGCTACATCAAAGAGATCGAACATCAGGCGCAGTTGGTGCCCGATCAGCAAGTGAGCTCAATCTTTTTTGGCGGCGGCACCCCGTCCTTGATGGACCCGCGCAGCGTCGAAAAAATCATCTCTGCCATCAACCAAAACTGGCGGCTGACCAACCAGGTGGAAATCACGCTTGAGGCCAATCCCACCAGCGTTGAGCAGGAAAAATTTCAAAACTATCGTTTGGCCGGGGTGAACCGGGTGTCGCTCGGGGTGCAGTCTCTGCGGGCCGAACCGTTGGCGGCTCTGGGGCGTTTGCACTCGGTTGATGAAGCCAAAAAAGCGCTGGATTTGGCGCGCACCACATTTGACCGTTTTTCTTACGATCTGATCTATGCCCGGCCGCATCAAACACTGAAAGAGTGGGAAGAAGAGCTGCTGGAAGCCCTCTCGATCGCGGATCGACATATCTCGCTTTATCAGCTCACCATCGAAGAAGGCACGCGCTATTTCGACCTGTTCCAAGCGGGCAAACTGCAAATGCCTGATGGCGATCTGGGCGCACATTTTTATGAGCTGACGCAAGAAATTTGCGAAGATCACGGGCTGCCCGCCTATGAGATTTCCAACCATGCCCAGCCCGGCGAAGAAAGTCGCCATAACCTGATTTACTGGCACTATGGCCAATATGCGGGCATTGGCCCCGGCGCCCATGGGCGGTTGGTGGTGAGCGGTAAACGCGTTGCGACCTCCACCGAACGCATGCCCTTCAAATGGGCCGAGCGGGTGGATGAAAAAGGTGTAGGCTTTGTAGAATATGATGCATTGTCGCGCACCGAGCAGGGCGACGAATATTTGCTGATGGGCCTGCGGCTCAAAACCGGCATTGACCCCAAGCGCCATGAACGACTAACCGGTAAACCGTTGAAGTCAGAGCAAATCGAGCATTTGATGGGCATTGGCTTTATCGAATATCTCGACAATGGCAATTTGCGAGTAACCGACAAAGGCTTCCCTGTGCTGGACGCCGTGGTCGCCGATCTCGCGGCTTAATCTGGCCATTTTTACGCGCCGCCGTCGTTCGCTGCGCTCACTACCCCGGCACCCCCGCCGATTGGTACCCCACACAAATTTTGAGCAAGTGAGGGAAAAGAGTGGACGAGCGCAGCGAGGACCTCGAAACCTTCAGGTTTCGCGCCGTCGCAGGCCGATGCGCAGCGTCGAATAGCCGTGAGACAGAACAAACAAACGAACATAAGCACTGAAAGCTTGCCTTCTCCGGTGCGGGCCCTCTGAGATCGCAAATGCCATGCCTTTAAACTGGATTGCGCTTGAATGCATTCAGCTCTTTGGGTGAACGGATATGAATGATCCGGCTGGTTTGTGCGTGTTTCTGGAGTTCGTTTAGCAGTCGGGGCCGAGATTTTTGATGCACGTGCCACATCATTTTATAAAGCTTGAACGTTATCGGCAGCATCGGACAGCCTTCGGGGCCGTCTGGGCGGCCGACAAACACGGATTTGATCTGCCGCTTGGTGGCCCACCAATAATGCCGCCATAGGGGGAAATCGACAAAAATGATTGTATCTGACGCGTTCAACCGCTCGACCACGCTTGCCCACGGGCCATAGCCATCAATCAACCAGCGGGATTGTGCCAAGGCTGCATGGTGGGCCGCGGCAAACTGATCTGATGGTGTGGGCACCCAGCCGGGCTGCCATTGCAAATGGTCTATCGAAATATTCGGCAAGTCGTGTTTGGCACAGATGGCAGCACTCAGCCTAGACTTGCCACCACCTGCATTTCCAATCACGCTGACTCGGGTCAAATGCCGCTACCGTGTCGTCACAACAGCCGTTGCGCTGGGTATTTTGGCCTCATCCACCACGCGGCTGCCGCCCAGTTCCACTTGTTTCATTACCAATGCATGTGCGTTGGTGCCATTGTCCTCAAAGCGGAATACCCCGTCCTGTCCAGAAAAGCCGCTGGCGCGGGTCAGTTGCTGACGATTATAGGGCGGTGTTGAGGTGGCTAGGCTTGAAGAATTGGCCAACAAAACAGACGTGTAGGCAAAGGTGACCATGGGGTGCGGTGTTGTGCCATAAATGGCTTCATATTCAGGCTTGAGCTTGTCATAGCCTGCGCCATCCACAGCCGGGAAGAACGCGCCCGCCAAAAAGGGTGTTTGGCTAATGCGTTCGTCGCCATCCCAGTCGGCGGACCCCAAAATGGTGATGCTGCTTTTGTCGATTTGTGCAGATTCAAGCAAGACCGCGATGGAAGGGGCCGTGGCCCGATCTGGAATAAATAGCGTATCAATTTGCCCGGAGATCAGGAACGGCACCACTTGTTCCACAGCGGTGCGGGCTTCTGTTTCGTCAGAGAATTGATAAATGCCTTGAATGCTGGCCCCGGATTGGGAGGCCGCAACCCGGAACGCGCCCTCCTGAATTTGGCCAAAGGCGGTGCGCGGCACAATTGCGGCAAAGCTCTGGCGACCAAACTTTTGCGCATATTGAATGGAACGTTTTACTTCGGTTTCCGGCAAAACATTCAGCAAATAGACGCCGGAAGCTGCCGCGCCCGAATTGTTGGAATAGCCAATCAATGGCACACCCGATGAACGGGCAACCGCGCCCGCGGCGCGCACCCCATCAGACCGGAGCGGCCCCAAAATCAAGCTTGCGCCTTCAGTGATGGCTTCCGCTGCAGCAGAGCGTGCGGTGGTTGCATTGCCCTGTGTGTCCTTGATGACGATTTGGACATTGCGCGGGAACCCGGCCGAGCTATTGATCTTATCAATCGCCATCTTTGCGCCATTGCGCATGGAGGTGCCCACACTAGCCAAGCCTTCATTGCCACTGAGGGGCAAAAGCAGGGCAACGCGGACATTGCCTTCACCAATCACTTCGCCCTGAGCGGGGGGCAAATTACTTTGGCTGCTCAAATCAGGGCGGTCTACACCACGATCAAGCCCGGACGAGGGGCCAAAATTAAAATCAGGCGTGCAGCCCAGCAACGCAATCCCGGCGCCAATACTGGCCAGCCATTTGAGACCGCGAGAAATTGAATTTTTGTGTGTGATATTGCTGGCTGTAGCGTGAATAAATGCCATGCCCAAACTCCTATTTGATTTGTGCGCATTATCTGCCGTTTGGCACAAATCTTTTTGCATCATCATTGCAATGCGTTCCGCCAAATTGGCCAAATCACGATGCTTGTCCCCGATGCGCGATACACTATAGTGTGAGCGCTTAACAGCTGAAATCAACATATATTTAGGAATTGAGCAAATTGTATGGCGCAATTATCCCCGGATCGAAGCTATTTTATCGGCGAACATGGCTTGAATGCGCCCAAAGCCCCACCTGGCCTCTATATTGTGGCCACGCCCATCGGCAACTTAAAGGATATGACCCTGCGGGGGCTGGAGATTTTGGCAGGCGTTGATTTGATTCTGTGCGAGGATACGCGCACTTCCGCCAAGCTTTTATCCGCCTATGGCATCAAAACACCCCGCAAAGCGCTGCATGAGCATAATGAAAGCCAAATGGCTCAACATGTTGTGCAGCAGGTGCAAAACGGCCAGGCGATCGCCTTGATTTCCGATGCAGGCACGCCGCTTCTGTCGGACCCGGGGTTCCCATTGGTGCGGGAAGCCGCGAAATCTGACATTGATATCATCGCCTTGCCCGGCGCTTCAGCGCTACTGGCCGGGCTCGCCGTCGCCGGACTGCCCACGGACCAGTTTTCATTTTTAGGCTTTTTGCCGCCAAAGCAAATGGCACGTGAGGAACGTTTGTCCGACCTTTTAAGCCGCACCGAAACCATGATTTTTTATGAGTCGCCCAAGCGTGTCGCCGCATGTTTGGCGGCGATGGCCAAAATATTTGGCGCAGATCGACAGGCCGTTGTGGCGCGGGAAATCACCAAAAAATTTGAGACCCTATATCGCGGCAAATTGGCGGATCTGGCCAGCGATTTTGACGGCCAGAGCGTAAAGGGCGAATTGGTGATTTTGGTGCAGGGCGCCAGCGCAGAAGCCGCCCCCGATCAGGATGAATGGCAGGCCGTGTTGGCGGAGCGGCTCAAAGAACTGCCCCTGCGCACCGCTGTTGACGAGGTGGCCCAAGGTTTCGGGCTGAAGCGCAAGCAAGTCTATCAAGCGGCGCTGGAGATGAAAAAATGATCCACCGCCGCCAACAAGCCGAGCGCTTTGGGCGCAAAAGTGAAGGGGTGGCGGAACTGTTTTTACGCCTGAAAGGCTGTCGCATTTTGGCGCGGCGGGTGAAAACGCCGGTTGGCGAGCTGGATCTGGTGGCGCAGCGGGGCCAGTCACTGGTTTTTGTCGAGGTCAAAGCCCGCCGCGGCGTAGGCGCGCTGGAGATGGCGTTGGCCCAAATCAAGCCGCACCGTCACCGCCGCGCGGCACAATATTGGTTGGCCAGAAATCAGCAATATGCTAGCCATCAAAAACAATTTGATGTGATCGGTCTTGCGCCATGGCGCTGGCCCATCCATATCCAAAATGCCTTTCAGGCTGAAGATATTTACGAAGGATGACACCGGCGCTATGACCGACAAAAAACTGAAAATTGCAGTGCAAATGGACCCGATTGCCGACATTGACCCGAGAGGCGATTCCAGCTTTGCTATGATGTTGGAAGCGCAGCAGCGCGGCCACGAGGTTCACTATTACACCCCAGCCACACTCAGCCTCGAGAATGGCGTGGTGAAAGCAGAAGTTGCGTCAGTCAAGCTGTTCGATGATGTGGATCATTGGTTTGAAATGGGCGAGGCGAGCTTGATCGATCTCAGCCAGTTCGATGTGATCTTGCTGCGGCAGGACCCGCCTTTTGATATGCATTATATCACCACCACCCACATGCTTGAGCGGTTGCATCCCAAAACCTTGGTGGTGAACCAGCCAGACCATGTGCGCAATGCGCCGGAAAAAATTCTCGTCACCGAGTTTCCAGAACTCATGCCACCGACCCTGGTGACCCGCGATCGGGCGCAAATTGTTGATTTTCGCAAGCGCCATGGCGACATTATCGTCAAACCATTGTTCGGCAATGGCGGCGCTGGCGTTTTTATGCTGCGCCAGGATGACCACAATCTGGTCTCGCTGTTGGAGATTTTTGAATCCAGCTTCCGCGAACCCTTTATGATCCAGCAATATTTGCCGGATGTACGCAAGGGCGACAAACGCATCATCATCATTGATGGCGAGCCTGTAGCTGGCCTGAACCGCATCCCCGCGGAAGGTGAAAGCCGCTCCAACATGCATGTGGGCGGGCGGCCAGAGCTGAGCGAATTGACGGACCGGGAACGCGAGATTTGCGCCAAAATTGCCCCGGCCTTGAAAGAGCGCGATTTTATCTTTGTCGGTATCGATGTGATCGGCGATTATATCACCGAAATCAATGTGACCTCGCCCACCGGTATTCGCGAAATCAAACGCTTTGGCGGACCGGACATTGCCGCGCTGATTTGGGATGCGATTGAAAAACGCCGCTAGGCGTGCCAGACTTCATTTGTTTGGGGGCATCAAAGGGCTGATCGCGCATGCCAATTGAGACATTTCTGGTGTCATTCACGACCTATTTCGCCACCATCGGGCCGGCGGACATTGTGGTGCTGTTCGCAGCATTAACCGCAGGGGCCACGGCGGCGGAACGCCGTGCCATGGTGTTTAAAGGCGTGGTGATCGGTGGTGCCGTTTTGTTGTTCTTCGTGTTTTTCGGCGAACCGCTATTGTCTATTTTTGGCATCAGCTTGCCCGCTTTGCGCACCGCAGGCGGCATCTTATTGCTGCTGATTTCTATCGATATGGTCTTTGCCCGCTCATCCGGCGGCACCTCCACCACAGATGAAGAAAACGCCGAAGCGGCATCTTCTTCCGACATTTCAGTCTTTCCCTTGGCAACACCACTGATTGCCGGGCCAGGGGCAATTGGCGCAACAATCCTTTTGATGGCCGATGCCAGCGGCGATCCGTCCCGGCAAGTAGCTGTGGTTGCGGGCTTGCTGCTGATCTTGATGCTCACCTATTTATTTTTGCTGGGCGCCACGCAATTGCAACGCATACTGGGCTTCACCGTGCTGCATGTGATCTCGCGCATTGTTGGCGTGCTGTTGGCCGCCTTGTCTGTCCAGTTCATTTTTGATGGCTTGATGACCAGCGGCCTGCTGGGGCGTATGAGTCTGTAAATTTCTCTCTCGTCAGCTTTGCGAATCTGAGGTAGCCTCGTCAAAAATTGAGGAGGCCAAAATGGATGTGAGAGCTGCAATCGCGACCAAAGCGGGCGCGCCATTGGAAGTAACAACTGTACAATTGGAAGGGCCACGTGATGGCGAGGTACTGGTGGAAATCAAAGCCACCGGCATTTGCCACACAGATGAGTTCACACTGTCGGGCGCCGACCCGGAAGGCATTTTCCCCGCCATTTTGGGCCATGAAGGTGCGGGCGTCGTGGTGGAAGTGGGCAAAGGCGTTACGTCGCTGAAGCCCGGTGATCATGTGATTCCGCTCTATACGCCGGAATGTCGCGAATGCGAATATTGCCTCAATCCCAAAACCAATTTGTGCCAGAAAATTCGCTCCACCCAAGGCGCAGGTCTGATGCCCGATGGCAGCTCGCGCTTTTCCATCAATGGCGAAAAAATCTTCCACTATATGGGCACCTCAACTTTTGCCAATTACACCGTGGTGCCGGAAATCGCCCTGGCGAAAATCAACCCGGACGCGCCCTTTGATAAGGTCTGCTATATCGGTTGTGGCGTGACAACAGGCATTGGCGCGGTGATCAATACAGCCAAAGTGGAACCCGGCGCAAACGCCGTGGTGTTTGGCCTGGGCGGCATCGGCCTCAATGTGATCCAAGGGCTTCGGTTGGCCGGGGCCAATATGATTATTGGTGTCGACACCAACCCCGCCAAGAAAGAATGGGGCGAGCGCTTTGGCATGACCCATTTCGTCAATCCAAATGAGGTGGAAGGCGATATGGTGCCGTACCTTGTGGATTTGACGGGCGGCGGCGCGGATTACACTTTTGAGTGTATCGGCAATGTCAATTTGATGCGACAAGCGCTGGAATCAGCCCACAAAGGCTGGGGCGAAAGCATCATTATCGGCGTGGCCCCTGCCGGTGCTGAAATTTCAACGCGTCCGTTCCAACTGGTCACTGGTCGTACCTGGAAAGGCACCGCTTTCGGCGGCGCCCGCGGCCGCACCGATGTACCAAAAATTGTAGATTGGTACATGCAGGGCAAAATTGAAATTGACCCGATGATTACCCACACACTGAGCCTTGATGAGATCAATAAAGGTTTTGACTTGATGCATGGCGGCGAAAGCATCCGCTCTGTGGTGGTGTATTAAAAGGCGATTTGGATCGCCGTTTTGTTTTCGCTCACGGTTGAGCGGTGCCTCACGGCACCTAACCTGCGCGGGCGCGGACCAAAAGTGGCCCGAGGTCCTCGCGATGCTCGTCCATCATTTTCCTGACCTATACAGGGATTGTGATGGGCATCAATCGGCGGGGGTGCCGGGGTAGTGAGCGTAGCGAACGACGGCGGCGCGAATAGAGGACCAGGCAAGAAAGAGAAAATAATATGACACTAGAAACCATCTCTGAAGCCAAAGCTTTTGACGGCATCCAAGGCATTTATCGCCATCAGGCCATCTCCACCAATTGCGCGATGACTTTTGCCGTTTTTCTGCCACCGCAGGCGAAAACCCAGAAGTGCCCGGCCCTGTTTTATCTATCGGGCCTCACCTGCACCCATCAAAATGTGTTGGATAAGGGCGAATATCGACGCATGGCCGCGGAATTGGGGATGATCATTGTGTGCCCAGACACATCACCACGCGGCGATGAGGTGGCGGATGAGCCCGATGATTGGCAATTGGGCAAGGGCGCGGGCTTTTATCTCGACGCGACACAAGAGCCATGGGCCGCCCATTATCAAATGCAAACCTATGTGCGCGATGAGCTTTATGATCTGGTGCTGGCCAATTTCTCCATTGATCCAGCGCGTATCGGCGTTTTTGGGCATTCCATGGGTGGCCATGGGGCGTTGACCTTGGCACTGAAAAATCCGCAAAAATTTAAGAGTTGTTCGGCCTTTGCACCGATTGTGAACCCGTCAAGCTGCGACTGGTCCATAAAAGGACTTTCCGCCTATTTGGGAGACGATAAAGACGCCTGGCGCGCATATGATGCGGTGCATTTGATTGAAGATGGCGCCCGTTATGATGCGTTGTTGGTGGATCAAGGCGAGGCCGACGGGTTTTTGGACGACGGGCTAAAGCCCTGGCTGCTGCGCGATGCCTGCGAGAAAGCAGGCATTGGCCTGACTTTGAATATGCGCGAGGGCTACGACCATTCTTACTATTTTATCTCCAGCTTTATGGATGATCATTTGCGCTGGCACGCGGCGCGGCTGGGGTAAGTCACAAAAGTGGGCAGGGCGGACACTATTATCAGCCTTGGCGAGAGGTGCCCGATGCCCAATCAATTTAAAAAGGGAACAATCTTTTTGACGCTGCGTTTATCAAGCGATGACTCTGACTTTTAACAGTGTTATTGTCCCGCCGGGAGTGGTAAATCGGCCTTGTTGTGAGGCAAAAGGGTGTTTTGGAATTATGCGTAAAATTAGTGGTTCAGCGATTTTGATCGCAGCCTTTGCTGTGCTGCCAAGTCTAGTGAGCGTAGCCACCGCGCAGTCACAAAATTATTCGGAATATAATACTGTCGTTCCTGATTTCGACGAATCGGTATTCATATTCGGGGGGCGCTATCACAAAGGCTATTTTGGCCATTCCTTCACCCCAAATCCTATTCCTGAAAATAATTATGGTATCGCAGTTGGGTACCAAAGATTTTTCAAAACCGATCCCACTGGCTGGAACTGGGGCTTAGAGACAGGTGTGGCCGGCCGCTTTGGCGAGGACCCTGCAACAGCAGAGCTCTGGGCCGGGGGCGTTGGCCGCTATAATGGATGGGTGCTTGGTGATTCTATTCGCGTTTCGCCTTCACTCACCTTGGGCCTGAGTGTGGTGACCGACACGTTTGGCATCGCCAAAGAGCGAGAAGAAGCACAAGACAAGTCTGCCAAGCTGCTGTTTTATGTCGGACCGGAAATCAGCTTTTCCCATGTCGACAACCCAGAATATGAAGTGTTCTGGCGCGCCCAGCATCGCTCCGGCGCTTGGGGCACCACAGGATTGGCCGCCGTGGATGGCGCAAATGCCGCCATGGTTGGCTTCCGGTACAAATTCTAAACTCGCCGGTTGGGCATGGTTTCGTCCAGCTTGGCGAAAAGCCATTCTTCAAAACGTTTCACCTTTGGCCAGTTTTCACGCCCTTTGGGGTAGCATAGCCAGAGGGCCTTCTCCTCCCGGTGTACATAATCAAAGGGCTGCACCAAGGTGCCGTTGGACAATTCGGTATAAAACAAAGCAGGCGTGAGCAGCGCCAGCGCATGGCCGGCATAAGCGGCAATGCCGTTAATATATTGCACATCCAGCACCGGGCCACGCGGCCTGGGCAATTCCCGCACATCGATGCCTTGGGCTTCGAACCATGTGGCCCACCAGGGATCATGCGGGCTGGCCATGGATAAGCCCAAAATATCCTTAGGTGTAGAGATGGGGTTTTCCTCCAGAAAACCAGGTGCCGCCATCACCGTATAATCAAAATGAAATAGCTTTTTCGAGACCAATCCCGGCCAATCCCCATGCCCGGAACGGATCGCCATATCCATCCCTGAGCCCTGAAAATCATGAATCAGATGGCTCGAAATATCGATCTTCACCGCCACATCACCATTATAGATGTGGAAGCCACCCAAATGCCGCGCCAGCCACGCACTGGCAAAGGTTTGCACCATGGTGATGGTTAACAAATCATCACGCTGGCCCTTTGCTTCGGCAAAGCCGCGCCGGATAATTTCAAATGCTTCCATCACTGATGGCGCAAGCCGTGCGCCCGCCTCGCTCAGTGTGACCTGCCGCGCACTGCGGATAAATAGGCGCTCGCCAAAGCGATCTTCCAACAGTTTGATCTGATAGCTGATCGCGGCTTGACTCATGTTCAGCTCTTCAGCCGCCTTGGTGAAGCTGTTGTGTCGCGCGGCGGCATCGAAAGCGCGCAGCGCGGTGAGCGGAGGCAGGGGATCCAGCGCCATACATAAAATCTCCTTATGCCAGAGGCCATAGCTTTTGTTGGTCAAAAGCTTGGAACAGGTTCATATTCGACGCAACCATTTTTCTAAAGGAGCTGAAGATGAACGGTACAGCATCAAAAAATCGTCGCCTTCTTGGCCGTTGGCGCAAGTTCACAACTGAAACAGAGCAAGCCATGGCGCATAAAAAGCCTGTGGCGAGCTATGAATCACAACCTCTCCCCCCTCGCATGCAGCGGGATATCGGTTTGATGGGCGGCATGTTTTCCTCCGCACTAGGTCGGCGTTCCTGAAACGTTCTTGCGCGTGACCCGTTCCCCTGATAGGTTTTTGTAATTATACTTAAAGCTATTGGATTTTTATGGTCACGCGCATTCAAACGGTGGCGTTTCAGGGCATCAATACCGTGCCCATTGATGTACAAGTGCAGGTTGCCAATGGGTTGCCTGCATTTAATATTGTCGGACTGGCCGATAAGGCCGTGGCCGAAAGCAAAGAGCGGGTACGCGCGGCGTTGAACGCATCGGGCCTGTCGCTCCCCCCAAAGCGGATCGTGGTCAATTTGGCCCCCGCAGATTTACCCAAAGAAGGCAGTCATTATGATTTGCCCATCGCCCTTGGGCTGATGGCCGCCATCGGTGCCATTTCGCCCGATATGGCCAATGGTTATTTGGTGCTGGGCGAATTGGCGCTGGACGGGCGGATTTCCCCGGTGGCAGGTGTGCTGCCGACTGCGATTGCCGCCCAAAGCATGGAGCTTGGGCTCATTTGCCCCAAAGTGGCGGGGCCGGAAGCGGCATGGGCCGGGGGCGAATTGGATATTGTCGCGCCAGAAAGCCTGTTGGCGTTGGTCAATCATTTGAAGGGCAAGCAAATGTGTGTGCGGCCCCAACCAAAGCGTCAAGAACTGGGCGCAGACCTGCCTGATATGGCTGACATTAAAGGCCAGGAAAGCGCCAAACGCGCATTGGAAGTTGCGGCAGCCGGGGCGCATAATTTTTTGATGGTCGGCCCCCCCGGGGCAGGCAAATCCATGCTGGCGGCGCGGTTGCCGTCAATTTTGCCGCCGCTCAATCCCCGCGAACTGTTGGATGTATCCATGGTGCAGTCAGTGGCCGGGCAATTGGCGGGCGGCCAATTGTCAGACCGTCGTCCCTTTCGGGCCCCTCACCATTCAGCCTCCATGGCGGCGCTGGTCGGCGGTGGCTTAAAGGTTAAGCCGGGGGAAGTGTCCCTGGCCCATAATGGTATTTTATTTCTCGACGAGTTGCCCGAATTCTCGCCGCAAGTGATCGACAGTTTGCGGCAACCGTTGGAAAGCGGCGAGACCATCATCGCCCGCGCCAACAATCGGGTGACCTACCCTTCACAATTTCAATTGGTGGCGGCCATGAACCCGTGCAAATGCGGCATGGCCGGGACTCCGGGGCACACATGTCGTCGTGGTGCCCGCTGCGCGGCAGACTATCAAGCGCGGCTTTCGGGTCCCTTCCTCGACCGCATCGATATTCGCATTGATGTGCCTGCTGTGTCGGCGCTGGATATGATCGATGGCGGCAAAAGCGAGCCGAGTGAAGCCATCGCCAAGCGGGTGGCGCGGGCGCGACAATTGCAGCATGAACGGTTTGCCCAAATGGGCGCGGTGACCACCCACACCAACGCAAGGGCCAGCGCCGATGTCATTGAAAAAGTGGTGGAGCTGAAAGAAAATTCCAAAAAACTCTTGGTGGACGCGGCAGAAAAGTTCAATCTCTCCGCCCGGGCCTATCATCGAGTGCTCAAGGTGGCGCGAACCTTGGCTGATCTGGACAATCAACCACAGGTGGAGCGACAGCACGTGGCCGAGGCGCTGGGCTATCGACTGAATTTCAATTTGGGATAAACGCAAATGACAAACAATATCGCGCGACCGTTCGTCAAACTGGCGCAGAACAACCGGCTGGCCAATTATCGGCTGCTCACGGCAATTTCGACCATGGAGGCGGCAGAGTTTAAAGAGGAGCGCACCTCTTTTTTCCCGTCATTGTGGCAGACCTTGAATCATATCCTTGTGGTGGATTGGTTTTATGTGGACGCGCTGGAAGGCGGTGATTTGGGGACAGATGCGTGGAAGGACGAGACGCCATTTGCAGACCCACTCGCCCTGCGCAATGCCCAAAGCGAGGTTGATGAGCGATTGATTCAATTTTGCAAACAACTGACCGCAGAAAAGCTCGATCAGATTGTGCAGCTGAACAAAACCACCGAGCCGGTGGAAAATGTGCTGTTGCACTTGTTCCAACACCAAATTCACCATCGCGGACAAGCCCATGCCATGCTGGCCGGCAGCCCTGTTAAGCCACCGCAACTGGATGAGTTTTTGTTTGCCATCGACAAGCCCTACCGCACCGCAGATCTGGCGGCCATTGGGTGGACCGAAGCCGATTTGGTTTAGCGCTGATTACTTGTCGCTTGCCGTGGGCAGATAGCGCAGACCACGGGCATCAATCTTTGCTTTCTTTGCCAAACGTTTAAAGCTCGTCTTTCGCTTTGACAATTTGAACGGCATCTGTTGGCTGAGGCCAAAAGCATCGCCTTTTATGCGCTGCTTGTCCGTGAACATCATGTAGATCGATTGGGCACATTGCCACTTGCCGCCCGGAACCTTTGTAAAGGGATTTACGCTATTGGCTTGGTATCGGAAGCATGTTTGCGGATAGCCATCCTTGCCTGTGCCCACTTTCCATTCGCCGCGCACCACATCGCGGTTCCCCGGATACCAAAGAAACGTTTTCCCGCCCGGTGTAAAATATTCGATTTGCGTACCATAGGGCTTTTGGTAACTCATCACCGTGTTGCCTTTATAGTAAGCTTTGACCTTGCTGACACGCGCCGAATTTTCGATCAAAAATTCTTCATTGATTCCTTTTGGCGCTTGCGCCAATGAAGGGGAGGTACCCATTCCAGCAAGGGCGAGCAAGAGGCCGATAAAAAGGATAGGCCGAAGCAGGTATCTGGCTAAAATCATTTAAAAAATCCAATTTCCATCTGTTGGAAGTTCAACCAAAAATATATGAAATCACAATGACGAAAATTCAAATTGAACACAAGACACCCACGCCCGAAGAATATTGCGACATGCGGGTGAAAACGGGCCTGTCGCCCAAAAGCCTGGAAGGCGCCACCATCGGCATGGCCAACTCCCTTTACGGCGTGAGTTTGCGCGACGAAGCAGGACAATTGGTGGGCATGGGCCGCCTGATCGGTGACGGCGGCTGCTTTGTGCAAATCTGCGACATCGCCGTGGACCCAGCGCATCAGGGCAAGGGGTTGGGCCAGCAAATTATGCAGGCATTGGTGGACCATATCCATGCCCATATGCCGGATTTGACCTGGGTGAATCTGTTTGCCGATGGCGACGCACACCATCTTTACAAGAAATTTGGTTTTGAAATGACCGCGCCAACAAGCCAGGGCATGGCCTTTCGGTTGCGGCGGCAGGGCTAGGCCGCAACGAGGCCGAAAAGCCCACGCCACAAGGCGCGGGCTGAGTTCTCAAACGGGATTGATTCGCCCTATATGGGACGATGATCAGTATGAGCGTCGGCTCAATTGGGCACCAAAAGCACTTTACCATCCCGGCCTGCCTCGGCGGCGCGGGCGACGGCCTGATCGATTTCTTCCAGCGGAAAGCGTGAATCGATTTTTGTTTTCAGTTTCCCATTCGCCACCATCGGGATAAGTGTGCCAAAAACGTCCTGCCTTTCTGCCGGGCTGGCGGTTTCGAACCATTTGGCTGACCAGAAACCATGAATGCTGATCTCCTTGAAAATGGCGGCTCCCAGATTCAATGCGGGTGAACGCATGGAGAGCGCGCCATAGGTGGTGAGGGTGCCGCCAAAGGCAAGCACATCCAAAATGCGGACAAATGTTTCGTCACCCACACAATCAATGCCGTAAACGATTGGGGCGCCGCCAGTGGCTTCTTTCACGCGCTCAGCCAGATCGTCCTGATCCACCAGCACGATATCTGCTCCCAACGCCTTTAACGCGGGAACCAGACTTTCCCGGCGGACAATATTAACGGTCTTGATGCCACGCTGTGCGGCCAGTTGAATAATGAGTTCACCAACAGCCGAATTGGCGGCGCTTTGAATGATCCAGTCACCTGGCTTAAGTGTCCTGAATTTGGTGAGCAGCAAATGCGCGGTGACCGGATTTAAGGCGACCATGGACAATTGCTCAACATCACCTGGTGGCAGGGGAATAAAGCCATCGGCAGGGCCCACCATTTCGTCGCGCCATGTGCCCATACCGCCGGCAAGTAATACATTTTGACCTGGCTCTAGATGGGTGACGCCTTCGCCCAGCTCAACCACACGCCCAACGCCTTCAACGCCGGGAACGGAGTGCAATTCCGGTTTCTCACCATATTGCCCGGCAATCGACAGCAAGTTGGACGGGTGAATTGGTGTCGCCAAAACCTCAACCCGAACCTCACCTGGCTTCACCGTCGGGGTGGGTGTTTCTTTAAGCGTCAAGACGTCAGCCGGATTTCCAATTTCTGTGATTTCGATAGTTTTCATTTCATGCTCCATGGCCCGAAGGGCGTTAATTGTTGCAGAACTGAACATAACAACCCAGAATGCCCCTGATAATTGGGCGTTGTTTGACAATTGTATTGTCTTTTCGACAATAAAAGGCAAGATTACGAAAGACGATCGGAGGGGTGGTATGGATAGGCTTCGCGCCATCAGATATTTCATTAAGGTGGCGGAGACCCAGAATTTTACACTGGCGGCTAAGGCGCTGGGGGTGCCCGCCTCTTCCGTTTCGCGGCGCATCCAAGATCTGGAAGCGGATATGGGCATCAGTTTGCTCACGCGCACCACACGCGTGGTGAAGCTGACAGAATTGGGCGAGATTTATCTCGAACAGGTGCGTGGCGCCGTAGCCGGACTGGATGCGGCGGAAAGCGTTGTTAGAGATCGACCCGGCGCGCCAACAGGTCTTTTGCGCATAACATGCACGCCCAGCTATGGCAGTTTTTGCCTGATGCCGGTTTTGAGAAAAATGCGGACCAAATTTCCCGATCTGGTTGTGGATTTAGAACTGACCGACCAAGTGTCAAATCTGGCGAGTGATGATGTGGACTTGGCAATTCGCGCCACAGCTGACCCGCCAGAACGCGCCATTGCACGGAAACTGACCGACAATAGATTTACCCTGGTGGCCGCACCAAATTATCTGGAGCATTTTGGCAACCCAAAGATTCTGGCAGATCTGGACCAGCACAGAACGTTGCTCTATCGCGGGCCACAAAGAATAATCCATTGGCAAGCCAAGCTGATTGCTGGTGGTTGGAAAGAAGTGATGACCCATCCAAGCTTCATCTGCAATGCAGGCGCAGAAATGGTGGCTGAAGCCGAAGCGGGAATGGGCCTAGCCCTGCTCCCCCGGTGGGGCATTGAACAGCAGCTTGCGACGGGTGCGTTGAAGCCATTGTCATTGGAGGATGCAGAACTTGCCCCGTCCCGCAATGATCAATCCGGCATTTATCTGCTCTATCATCAACCCAAATACCGGCTAAACAAGATCAAAACGAGCGTTGATTTTTTACTGACGCATCTCGCAAAATGATCTGTGGCCGCCGCGGCCCGCCTGTCGGCGCCGCAGGAAAACCAAATCATCGATAGCGGAAAACTCGCGGCGACCTTGGCGCTTTGTTTTTAAACTTCAAGGCCAATTCGCGATAAAAAAAGACAATTTTTGCATTGTCTGACAAAATCCAGCCCACATCTCTTTGGCATTCTGCCAAGGAGTACTTATATGTCATATTCAATCAAATCATCTGGGCTGGCCGCCACGGCCGCCTGTTCAATCTTACTTTCAATGGCCGGAGGCACAATGGCACCCGCATTTGCATCATCTTCCCAATATGACCTTATTCCGCGTGAAGCGCTGTTGGGCAATCCCACCCAATCACAAGGCCGCATCAGCCCTGATGGGAAATGGCTAAGCTGGCTGGCCCCAAAAGATGGGGTGATGAATGTGTGGGTTGCGCCCGCAGATGCACCAGACGAGGCCCGCGTGATCACCCAGGATAAAAAGCGTGGCATCAATGCCCATTTCTGGACACCGGATAGCGCCTATATTCTGACCCAGCAAGATAAGGGCGGCGATGAGAATTTCCATCTTTACGCCACCAATATCGAAACCGCAGAAACCCGCGACCTAACGCCCATCAAGGATGGGGCCCGGGCGCAAATGCTGAAAATGAATAAGGATTATCCCGGTCGCGCCATTATTGGTATCAATGAACGCGACCCGCAGTTTTTTGACCTGTATGACCTGAATTATCGCACGGGCGAAATGAGCCTGTTGGCGGAGAATCCAGGCTATGGCGGCTGGGATATTGACAATAGCCTTACCCCGCGTTTCGGGGTGGAAACCATTCCCGGCGGCGGCGCCAACATCTATCATGTGAATGAGAAGGGCGAAAAAGGCGATCTGTTTCAAACCATTGAAAATGATGACTTTTTCAATACGAATCTCATCGGATTTTCAAAGGATAATAAGAGCATCTATATGCTCGACAGCCGTGGGCGCGACAAAGCCGCCTTCACCAAGGTCGAGATTGAAAGCGGCAAGTCGACGGAACTTGCCAGCAGCGACCTCGCTGATATTTCCAATGTGGCAACCGACCCGGAAACCTTGGAGCCGCTCGCCTATGCGGTGAACCATTTGAAATCTGAATGGACTGCGCTGGACCCATCGATTGAAGGCGATCTCGAATTTCTGAAGTCGCAGTTCAAGGGCCAGATCAGCATCACCAGCGCCACACGCGACAATCGCAAATGGGTGGTGGTTGATGATGCAGCCGAAGCGCCGGGGACCTATCAGCTCTATGATCGGGACAGTAAAACATTGACCGAACTGTTCTCCAGCCGTCCTGCTCTGGCCGACGCGCCGTTGCAGCCAATGCATCCTGTGGCGATTAAAGCCCGTGATGGGTTGGAACTGGTGAGCTATTACACCTTGCCCCCGGGCACAGACGAAGATGGCGATGGCATCCCTGATCAACCTGTGCCGACGATTCTGTGGGTGCATGGCGGCCCTTGGGCACGCGATGGTTATGGCTATAACGCCACCCACCAATGGATGGCCAACCGGGGCTATGCCGTGTTGAGCGTAAATTATCGCGGCTCCACCGGCTTTGGCAAAAATCACGTAAACAGCGCCATTGGCGAATGGTCAGGCAAAATGCATGATGATTTGATCGACGCGGTAGATTGGGCGATTGAAAAAGGCATTGCCGATCCAGATAAAGTCGCCATCGGCGGCGGCTCATATGGCGGTTACGCCACTTTGGTAGGCGTGACCTTTACGCCAGACAAATTTGCCTGTGGCGTTGATATTGTCGGCCCGTCCAATCTCGTGACCTTAATGGAGAGTTTCCCACCCTATTGGCGACCTGTTTTGGAAGGCACCTTCTATCGTCATATTGGTGATCCGGCCAAGCCAGAAGATCGCGAGCGCATTGTGGCCCAATCGCCCTTGACCCATGTGGACGAGATCAAAGTACCGCTTTTGATCGGCCAAGGGGCAAACGATCCGCGTGTAACGAAAATCGAGGCTGACCAAATCGCTGACGCGATGCAGGAAAAGGGCCTTCCGGTGACCTATTTGAATTACACCGACGAAGGCCACGGTTTCCAGCGCCCGGAAAACCGCTTGAGCTTTTTCGCCACAATGGAAGGCTTTTTGGCCGAATGCCTGGGTGGCCGTGCTGAGCCAATTGGCGATGCCTTTAAAGGATCTTCCGCTGAAATTTTGGCGGGCATTGAAGGTGTGAAAGGCCTGGAAGCGGCGGCCAAAGCATTGGCCCCGGGGCAAAAAGCCGACTAAATTCGACATGAAAAAACCGGCGGGAAAACCCGCCGGTTGAGTTTTGACTGCTGGTCGCCAGCTGTGGGGACGACGACCTTTCGTCAAAGGGTTGGTCGTTAGAACTGCGCCGTTTCTGTCGAATCGCTCATCGCAGTTGTGGAGCTTGAGCCCTGGCTAACCGCCATGGAAACCGCATCAAAATAGCTGGTGCCCACTTCGCGCTGGTGTCGTGTGGCAGAGAAGCCGCGGCTTTCCGCCCCAAATTCGGCCTGCTGCAATTCTGAATAGGCAGCCATGCCGCGCTCTTTATAGCGGCTCGCCAGATCGAATGTGGTGTAGCTGAGATTGTGGAACCCGGCCAAGGTGATGAACTGATATTTATAGCCCATCGCGCCCAGTTCAGCTTGGAATTTCGCCATCTCATTTTCACCCATATGTTTCGCCCAGTTGAACGATGGTGAACAATTATAGGCCAGCATCTGATCCGGATATTCAGCCTTGATCGCTTCAGCAAAGCGGCGGGCATCATCCAGATTTGGCGTTGAGGTTTCACACCAGATCAAATCCGCATAAGGCGCATAGGCCAAACCGCGGGCAATCGCAGCATCAAAGCCACCTTTCAAGCGATAAAAGCCTTCTTCGGTGCGCTCGCCTGTTACGAACGGTGCGTCATATTCATCAACATCCGAAGTGATCAGCCGTGCGGCTTCCGCGTCGGTCCGCGCCATAATCAGTGTCGGTACGCCCATAACGTCAGACGCCAAGCGCGCCGCATTCAATGTGCGGACAAAGGTTTTTGTCGGCACCAGAACCTTGCCGCCCAAATGGCCGCATTTCTTTTCAGAGGCCAACTGATCTTCAAAGTGAACCGCTGCAGCGCCCGCTTCAATCATCGCCTTCATCAGTTCAAAGGCGTTCAACTGGCCGCCAAAGCCGGCTTCCGCATCGGCGATGATCGGCGCAAAGAAATCATAATCCGTGGTGCTTTCGCCGGACAGTTTTTCCATCGTTTGGATCTGATCCGCCCGTTGCAACCCTTTATTGATGCGCTTGACGATCGCAGGCACGCTATCTGCCGGGTAAAGCGATTGGTCGGGATACATATTGCCCGAATTGTTGGCGTCCGCCGCAACCTGCCAACCTGACAAATAGATGGCCTTCAAACCCGCTTTGATCTGCTGCACCGCCTGGTTGCCGGTGAAGGTGCCAAGGGTGGGCACATAATCTTCCGTATGCAAAAGATGCCATAATTTCTTGGCGCCATTTTCAGCCAATGAATGCTGGATGGGCAGTGAGCCAGCCAATTTGGCCACATCTTCAGGCGTGTAATTACGCTTGATATTTTTCCAGCGGTCGGGTGCCCATTCGGGGGCTTTGAACTGGTTCTGTTGGTTGCGGTCGAGCATTATCTTCTCCCTTTAGATACACACCTCCCAGCCGCCGAGAAAGTCTCGGCGGTGGACACCGCATGAGCTACGGCATCTTTTGGAGGGAAGTTTATTCAGTAGATTTTGTGTTTAGCCTTGGCGTGGCATTGAGCGGCGGAACGTGGCGGCGATCATTTGCGCGCCTTCAAACATATCGGTGCTTGGATTGTCGCCATCCGCAAGGGCAAACCGATGTTTGTCGACAGGACCCACAATCGCATAGCCCTCTGTATCGAGGCCGCGCGCCTTAAACTGACGCATGGCGTCAGCCACAGTGCGCGCAATGATTGTGATGTACTGATCTTGCGTTTGCGTGTGGGGCATTTCGATTGTGTGTGTCATTGTTGTTCTCCATGTTCGGGCCAATCCCGAAGTGACAATGTAAAGATTTGACAAATGGGCTCAAAATGCAAGATAATTCGTAATATCAAGGTGTTAAGGTGTAAATCCTTGTAAAGTGAAGCAGAAATTATTGTAAATTTCTGTAAAGTTCGGGAGGACGAAATGGACAAGGCTGGGCCACAAATTGGCGGTAAAATCAGGCGCTTAAGGCGGCAAAAGCATGTGAGCCAAGCTGATCTGGCCAACGCGCTGGGCATCTCTGCGAGCTATTTGAACCTTCTGGAACACAACCGCCGCAACATAACGGTGCCGCTGCTTTTTAAGCTCGCGGGTCATTTTGGCATTGAACCGGGTGAGCTGGTGGAAAGCGATGAAGGCCAATTGGTTGGTGATTTGATGGAGCTGTTTGGCGACGATCTTTTTGCCGATAGCGATCTCACCAACCATGAAATCCGCGATCTGGCCTTTTCCAACCCCAATGCTTCGCGCGCCATCTTGCGGCTGTTTGATAAATATCAGGAAACACGCGGCGGCAATGGTCAAACACCGCAAACGGATCAACCCGCCCCCACTGGCTATCATATGGCCACGGAGGCGATTTCCGATTTCATCCAGGAAAACGCCAACCATTTTCCGGCGCTGGAAGCCGCGGCCGAGCGCGTGCGCCACGATATCGACCAGGCCTCCGACAATTTCGACTATGGCATGAAGTCCTATTTGGCCAATGTGTTTGGCATCGAATGCAAGTTGGCGTCGCTGCCCCATGGCGTGGCGCAGCGCTTCGATGAAAACATATCGCGGCTGTTCATCTCTGACGTTTTAGCGCCCGAAACAGCGCTCTTTGCTGTGGCCCACCGCCTGGCAATCCTGTCGGCAGAACATCAGATTAACGAAATCATCGACCAATCCACCTTGCCCGAAGAGGGCGATGCACCGCTTTTGGCGCGCAATGTGTTGGCGTCCTATTTCAGTGCCGCTTTGGTGATGCCCTACGAGCCGTTTTTGCGGGCGTGCCGCGAATTCCGCTACGACGTGGAGCGGATTTCCAGGCGTTTTGGCGCCAGCTTTGAACAGGTCTGCCACCGCATGACCACACTGCAGCGCCCCGGCGCACAAGGCATTCCCATGCATTTGGTGCGCACCGATATTGCGGGCAATATCTCCAAACGCTTCTCGCTTTCCGGCATCCATATTCCGCGCCATTCGGGTGCCTGTCCGCGTTGGAACATCTATTCCGCCTTTTTGCAGCCGGAAAAAGTCAATATTCAAATCTCGCAAATGCCGGATGGCGAAACCTATTTCTGCATTGCCAAAAGCATTGCCAAGGGCGGCTATCGCCACAACGCGCCCCGCCGCCACCTGTCTATCGGGTTGGGGTGCCATATTTCTCACGGCAAGGAGATGATTTACGCCGATGGGATGGACCTCAAAGATATGAGCCAAGTGGTGCCCATCGGGGTGGGCTGCCGCATTTGCCCGCGGCTGGAATGTGGCCAACGTGCCCACCCGCCTGCGGACCATCGTTTCCATCTCGATAGCTCGCAAAAGCTAGAAAACCTTTATGCAAAAATGAGTTAGATGCATGTGCCCAGCCGCCTGCCCATTCACCATTGGACACCAAATCTTTTGCACCTTCTTTTTAAACCGCTTATAGTGTCCAAAAGGGCTTGAACCGTGCGCTTAAAAGCACGGAGTTGCAGGGGTAAAACGCGCAAAAATGTTTATGTTCGATCTAAAGGGCAGGGAGACTGCTCCGCAGCACCGACCAAATCCGAAATGGTACCATAATATCTTTGCGGCGATGCCCGGCCTCAGCAATGGGCAGAGTTCGCCTATTAGCGCACTGGATCAAAAATCAACTTTTGCGATGCCCATGACCTTGGCGCGCATTGGGTCGCTTGAGGTGCGTGTTGCCATGAGCGCCAGCGAAGTGCGCAAGGCGCAGGAATTGCGCTATAAGGTGTTTTACGAAGAAATGTCGGCCCAACCGGATGGCCGCACCCGTCGCACCAAACGCGACGCTGATGAATATGATCCCCTTTGTGACCACATCATCGTTGTCGATCATGAGAATTTGCAGGGCATGGCCGGACGGCCGAAAATTGTGGGCACCTATCGCGCGTTGCGCTCGGATGTGGCGCTGGCATCAAACGGCTTTTATTCGGCAGCGGAGTTTGATTTGAAGCCGATGCTGGCCACCCATTGGCAACAGGGCTTTTGCGAAGTGGGCCGCTCCTGCGTGCTGCCTGAATATCGGGACAAGCGCACAATGGAAGCATTGTGGGTCGGCCTTTGGGCTTATGCGGTCCTGCACAATATTGACGTGTTTTTTGGCGTCGCCAGCTTTGAAGGCACCCAGCCGGATGAACACCAAGAGGCCCTCAGCTATTTGCGCCATTACTGCCAGGCGCCAAAAGAATGGCGGGTATCGCCGCAGCCGGAAGTGGCGGGCGAGCTGGATTATTTGCCCAAAGACGAAATTGACCAACGCGCAGTGATCAAGAAGCTGCCGCCGCTGATCAAAGGCTATTTGCGCATCGGCGCCTATATTGGGGATGGCATCTTTGTCGACAAACAATTTGGCACCACTGATGTGATGATCATCACGCTTTTGGATCAAATGCCCGAGCGCTATAAGCAACATTTCCGCAACCTGACCGGATTAGACCGGAAAAACTGAGAATATGGCTGTCATGGCTGTTGGCAAGCCGATCCCTCATGTCCTAGTGTTTTGAGCTCATTCGCCTCAAAATTGTGATTATTTGCCCATGACCCAAGACGTCAATAAAGACGCACCCCAACAAAACCATAAAGATGGGGCCGCTGCTCAAAACGGCGCGCCAAGCCTGGCTCATGATATTGAGCAAGAAGAATATGGCGCAGGCGATCCAGAGAAAAAGCCGAAAAAGACCACCAGCAGTGCCCAACCAACGCCCATGATGGCGCAGTTTTTGGAAATCAAGGCCGTCAATCCGGGTTGCCTGTTGTTTTACCGCATGGGTGATTTTTACGAACTGTTCTTTGAAGATGCCGAAATTGCCTCCAAAGCACTGGGCATTGCCCTCACCAAACGCGGCAAGCATTTGGATGAAGATATCCCCATGTGCGGCGTACCCGTGCATGCGGCGCAGGATTATTTAAAAAGGCTGATTGGCCAAGGCTATCGCGTCGCCGTTTGTGAGCAAATGGAAGACCCGGCAGAGGCGAAAAAGCGCGGCTCCAAATCTGTGGTGAAGCGCGACGTGGTCCGCCTGGTTACGCCCGGCACCATCACCGAAGATGATTTGCTGCCCACCAGCAGCAACAATTATGTCGCAACGCTCGCCATGCTGCGCCATGGCGAAAACACGTTCGCCATCAGCTATGCCGATATCTCCACCGGCGATATGTTTTATGCCGAGATGGAGCCCAGCGCGGTCACTGACGAATTGGCGCGCATTGAGCCACGCGAACTGGTGTTGACCGCCGCGACACGCGATGCGCTGATCGAGGCAGGCGGGCTGCCGCCAAGTGCAGATATCCAGTTGGCCGAAGAACGTGCCGAGTTGTTTGATTCTGATCTGGCTGGCGACCGGATCGCTAAATATTTTGCGGCGGATCAGCTCGATCCGTCAGCCTATTCCCGCCTAGTGCGGGCGGCCATCGGCGCGCTGATCGGCTATATCGACGAGACCCAGCGTGGCGCGCAAGTGCCACTGCGCTTGCCCCGCATCGGCGGCGCCAACACCATGATGATTGACGCGGCCACGCGCGCATCGCTTGAATTGTTGCGCACCAATCGCGGGGAAACCAAAGGGGCGTTGCGCCATTGCCTCGACAATTGCGTCACCGCTGGCGGGTCGCGCTTGCTCTCCGCCCGCATCGCCGCGCCTTTGGCCGATCCGGCATCGATAAATGACCGCCTTGATATGTTGGACGATTTTGCCCGTGATGGCCTGTTGATCACCGATTTGCGCGGCAGGCTAAAGGCCGCGCCAGATTTGGTGCGGGCCTTAACACGTTTGTCATTGGATCGGGGAGGCCCGCGCGACATGGCCGCGATCGGCGCGAGTGTGATCGCCGCCGGGCATTTATTGGCCCCGCTGAGCCAAATTCACAACCCGAGCCAAGGGGTGCAAAAACTGTTGGGCGCGCTGGACGCCGCTCCACAGGAATTGGCCGACCATTTGGCGCGCGCCCTCGCCGAAGAATTGCCGCTATTGCCGCGCGACGGCGGATTTGTGGCCAAGGGTTACAGCCAAGAATTGGATGAATATCGCAGTTTGGCGACGGAAAGCCGCCAAATCATCGCCGCATTACAGGCCGAATTCGCAGAGAAGACCGGGATCAAATCCATTAAGGTGAAGCACAATAATGTGCTGGGCTATTTTGTTGAAGTGCCCGCCGCCCATGGCGATAAAATGATGAGTGCCCCGCTCAATGAAAGCTTTATTCACCGACAAACGCTGGCCAATGTGGTGCGCTTCACCACGGCTGAATTGTCGGAATTGCAAGGCAAGATCACCCGTGCCAGCGAGGCCGCAGTGGCCATTGAACAAGGCATTTTTGGCCAGTTGCGCGATGAAATATTGGCGCAGACAAAACCATTGCAAGATGTGGCCGACGCATTGGCGGAACTGGATTTCGCCAGCGCCATGGCGCTTTTAGGGTTAGAGCGCAACTATGTGCGCCCCAAAATTGACCAAAGCACCGCCTTTGATATTGATGCAGGGCGCCACCCGGTGGTGGAAATGATGTTGCAAAAAGAAGGCACCACCAATTTTGTCGCCAATGATTGCGACTTGTCCGGCCCTGAAGATAAGGGCGAAATGGGGTCACTCTGGCTGATCACCGGCCCCAATATGGGCGGTAAATCGACCTATCTGAGACAAAATGCGTTAATCGCCATCATGGCGCAAATGGGTGTTTATGTGCCCGCCCGTTCGGCCCATATCGGTGTGGTGGATCGGATTTTCTCCCGTGTTGGCGCCGCCGATGACATTGCCCATGGCCGCTCAACCTTTATGGTGGAAATGGTGGAAACCGCCGCTATTCTAAATCGTGCAACAGCCCGTTCACTGGTGGTGTTGGACGAAATTGGCCGCGGCACCGCCACATTTGATGGTTTATCTATCGCCTGGGCCGCTGTTGAAGCTTTGCATGAAAACACCAAGTGCCGCGCCCTGTTCGCCACTCACTATCATGAGCTGACCGCCCTTTCGGAGCGGTTGGATCGGGTGAGCAACCACACCATGAAGGTGCGGGAGTGGGAAGGCGAAGTGGTGTTTTTGCACGAAGTGGGCGCGGGCACGGCGGACCGATCTTACGGCATTCAAGTGGCCAAATTGGCTGGTTTGCCGGATCACGTGGTAACCCGGGCGCAAGAAGTTTTGGATATATTGGAAAAACGCGAGGCTGGCAGCATGGAAGAAGGCATGAACCAATTGCCGCTTTTTGCCGCACGTCCGCAGCCAAAACCGGAAAAACACAAAGATTTGCTTGCACAAAAAATGAAAAGCATAAATCCTGACGAAATGACGCCCCGTCAAGCAATTGAATTGATTTACGAACTCAAAAAACTATCGAGGAACAATGCCTGAATCTAATCGTGTGCCCAAAGCATTTAAACTGCGAAAAGCAGACGATTTGATCGGACATATTCTCGGTCAGTTGGGTGACCTGTCGCCGTCGAGCAATGACGCGCGCAATATCGTGTTGGCCACCGCCAAAAAGGCCCTGGCGGATGCCCGCAGCCAAAGCGAGCAGGATTTGCTGGAAGATGGGAAGGGCAAGCGCTGCGCCAAAAACCTGTGCGCGGCCCAGGATGAAATCATCAAAATGGCGTTCAAGTTCGCCTCCGGCTATGTGTTTCCAGTGGTCAATAGATCAGACGCGGAAACCCTCACCATCGCTGCCGTGGGCGGCTATGGCCGGGGCACGCTGGCGCCGGGCTCCGACATCGATTTGCTGTTTATCCTGCCCTACAAGCAAACCCCTTGGGGCGAAAGCGTCACTGAATATGTGCTCTATTTGCTGTGGGATTTGGGCCAAAAAGTTGGCCACGCTGTGCGCTCTATTGATGAATGTATCCGCATGGCCAAAGCAGATATGACCGTGCGCACCGCCACGCTGGAAAGCCGCCAGATCATTGGCGATTTGGCGCTTTATGACGAGTTGCAACAACGCTTTGCCGATGAAATTGTAGCTAATTCCGGGCCGGAATTTATCGCGGCCAAAATGGCGGAGCGGGATGAGCGGCACGAAAAAATCGGCAATACCCGCTTTGTGGTGGAGCCAAACATCAAGGACGGCAAGGGCGGCTTGCGCGATTTGAACACCTTGTTTTGGATCGCGAAATATTTTTACCGCGTGCGCACCAGCGCCGAATTGGTCAAGAAAGGTGTGTTCTCGCGCGCCGAATTTCGCCGTTTCCAACGCTCTGAGGACTTTTTGTGGGCCATCCGCTGTCATTTGCATTTTCTCACCGGCCGATCCGAAGAAAAGCTGTCGTTTGAACTGCAACAAGATCTTGCCCAACGTTTGCATGTGAGCGGCCGCGCCGGACTGCGACCCGTGGAGCGCTTGATGAAGCGCTATTTCTCGGTGGCTAAAGATGTGGGCGATCTGACCCGTATTTTTTGCACCTCGCTCGAATTTAACCACGCCAAAGATGTAGACGTGTTGGGGCGGATGCGCAAAAGCCTTTCAGGCCGCCGCAAAATCAAGGGCGAAAAAGACTTTGTGGTGGATCGCGGCCGGATCAATATTGCCGACAAGCAGGTGTTTGAACGCGATCCCGTCAATCTAATCAAAGTGTTTTGGGTTGCCGGGCGCGAAGGCCTGTTGTTTCACCCCGATGCCTTAAAGGAACTGACCCGCTCGCGCCAAATGATTGGCAAAGAGGTGCGCCAGAGCAAAAAGGCCAATGAATATTTCCTCAAAATTCTCACCCATCCACAATCGGTAGAGCGGATTTTGCGGCGCATGAATGAAGCCGATATCTTGGGCAAGTTCATTCCCGAATTTGGCCGCATCGTCGCGCTGATGCAATTCAATATGTATCACCATTATACGGTGGATGAGCATTTGATCCGCGCTGTGGGCGTGTTGGCCGAAATTGTCGAAGGTGGCTTGAAAGACGAGCTGCCGCTCACCCATGAATTGCTGCCGCATCTGGCCGACCTCAAGCTCTTGTTTGTGGCCCTGTTTTTGCACGATATCGCGAAAGGGCGGCCGGAAGATCACTCAACTGCTGGCGCGAAAGTGGCGCGTAAACTGTGTCCGCGCTTTGGCCTGACGCCTGCCGAAACTGACACAGTGGCTTGGCTCATCCAGAATCATTTGGTGATGAGCGAGATCTCGCAATCCCGCGATGTGCAAGACCCTCAAACCGCCACCAATTTTGCCGATATTGTGCAAAGCCCGGCGCGGCTTTCTCTGCTGCTGGTGCTGACCGCGTGCGACATCCGCGCCGTGGGGCCGGGTGTGTGGACCGGGTGGAAGGGGTCGCTTTTGAGGGCGCTCTATTACGCCACAGAGCCGCTCCTATCGGGCGGTCACTCGCAAATCAGCCAGGCTGAGCGCATTGAAGCGGCGAAAGAGCGCCTTAATCAGGCCTTGCGCGATTGGCCTAAGAACCAGCGCGAAGACTATATTGATAGCCATTATTCCACCTATTGGGTGCGCTCTGAGTTTGAGTTGCAAATGGAACACGCCAAAATGATCCGCAAGGCCAATCAATTGGGCCAATCATTTGCAGGCTGTGTGAGTGTGAAGGCCTTTGAGGCGATCACCGAACTGTCCATTTATACCCCCGATCATCCGCGCTTGCTGGCATTGATTGCCGGGGCTTGCACCTTGGCCAATGCCGACATTATGGGCGCGCAAATTTCGATGATGCGTGACGGCCATGCCCTCGATACGCTGCGCCTGAAACGTACGTTCACTGCCGATGAAGATGAGCGTATCCGCGCTCTCAAAATCATCGAAACGGTGCAAAAATTACTGTCGGGCGAGAAATATCTGCCCAAGGATTTGGGGCGTGATTCCAAGCTTAATAAGCGGCTCAAGCCCTTCTCCGTGCCGACAGATATTTACATCTCCAATTCGCTTTCAAAAAAATTCACCGTGATCGAGATTTCGGGATTGGACCGCACCGGCCTGCTGCATGATCTGACCCAGGAAATTGCGGATTTAAGCCTGACCATTCAATCGGCCCACATCGGCACCTATGGCGAAAAAGCCATCGACGTTTTCTACGTTACCGACCTGACAGGCATGAAAATCACCGACAAGTCGCGGCAGAAAAAGATCAAAGAGAGCCTTTTGGAAGTGTTTGCCGGGTTCGAACGCGAGAAAAAAGCCCAGCGCGCCAAACGCCACAAAAAGCTGCGCGCAGGCGAGTCGCTTAAGGGTCTTGCCTAATGAGCTTGGTGAAAAACTTCGCCTCGGTCGGCGGGGCGACGCTTTTGTCGCGCATACTCGGCTTTGTGCGCGACATCATGATGGCCGCAATTTTGGGCGCTGGCCCGGTGACCGACGCATTCGTCGCCGCGTTTCGTCTGCCCAACATGTTCCGGCGGATATTGGCCGAAGGCGCATTCAACACCGCATTTATCCCGCTATTTGCCAAGGCCCTGGAAACGGAAGGCGATGAAGCGGCAAAAAACTTCGCCAAAAACATCATTTCATCATTGATTGGCCTATTGTTGGTGCTCACCTTGTTGGCCGAAATCTTTATGCCGCAATTGGTGATGGTCCTGGCGCCGGGTTTTCAGGAAAATCCTGAAAAATATAACCTCACCGTTTTGTTCGCGCGGATTTGCTTCCCTTATCTCGCCTGCATGTCGATCATGGCAGCCTATGCCGGCATATTAAACTCGTTGCGGCGGTTTTTGGCTGCGGCGCTTGCCCCGGTATTGCTCAATGTGGTGATGGTTGGCTGCTTGGTAGCCCTCGCTTTCACCCGCCCGGAGATTGAGCAGTCGGGCTTTTGGCTCTCCATCGCCGTGTTGGGCGGTGGCGTCGCGCAAGTGGGAATGATCATCTTCGCCCTGGTGCGCACAGGTTTCTTGCCACCGCTATCCTTGCCCAAAATAGACAAGGATTTGCGCCGCTTTTGGACCTTGGCTGTGCCCGCGATTTTCACCGGCGGTGTCACTCAAATCAATATTTTGGTGGGCACCAATATCGCGTCAAATGAGGCCAGCGCCGTATCCTATCTCTACTATGCGGATCGCCTCTACCAACTGCCCTTGGGCATTATTGGTATCGCCATCGGCGTGGTGTTGTTGCCTGAATTGTCACGGCGCCTCAAAGCGAATGATTTGGATGGGGCCGCGCAGGTGCAAGATCAGTCCATGCTGTTTGCCATGTTGTTGACGGTGCCAGCGGCGGTGGCGCTTTTTGTGATTGCCGAGCCGATCATCAAGACATTGTTTGAATATGGCGCATTTTCCGCCTTTGCGGCAGAACAGAGCGCCATGGCGCTGGCGGTCTTCGCGCTCGGCCTGCCCAGTTTTGTACTGGCAAAAATCTTGCAGCCCGCCTTTTTCGCCCGCGAAAATACCGCCACCCCAGCGCTGTTTGCTGTGGTCACCGTGGCGGTGAATATCGGCTTTTCATTGGCCCTGTTTCCGGCGTTCAAACATGTGGGCATTGCCGCCGCCACAACCATTGCAGGCTGGACCAATGTGGTCTTGCTCGCTGGGGGGCTGATCCGTAATAAGCAATTGAGCCTGACTCAATCCACCCGCGACAAGCTGTTATTGCTTGGCCTTGGGGCAGCACTTATGGGCTGGGCGCTGGTGGGCGGCCAATGGCTGCTGGCGCCCTATTTTGACGCCACCAACCTTGTGCTAACCCGCTTTCTCGCGCTCTTCGCCCTGATCGGTGGCGGGGCGGTGATCTATTTTGGCTTGGTGCATGTTTTCGGCATCTATAATTTGCGCCGATGGCGGCAAATTGCCAGCAACCCAACCAAAGGCTAAACCCAAACGGGCCTTTTCCCTCGCGCGCCACTTCACCTTTTGTTTTATTTCGCTATAAGTATGCGCGTTAAATCATATCAAGTAACCAAATAGGTTGATCTATGACCGAGTTTCAAAACCGCCTTTTCTCAGGTGTCCAGCCTTCAGGTGATCTGCATTTAGGCAATTATCTGGGCGCGATCCGTCGTTTTGCTCCCATGCAAGAGCAGTTTGACTGCATCTTTTGCGTGGTCGATATGCATGCGATTACGGTCTGGCAAGAACCTGAAGTTTTGCGCCACAAAATTCGGGAAATTGCCGCAACCTATATGGCGACGGGCGTCGACCCGAAAAAATCCATTATTTTCAACCAGAGCCAAGTGTTGCAACATGCGGAACTGGCCTGGGTATTTAATTGTGTGGCCCGGATCGGCTGGATGAACCGCATGACCCAGTTTAAAGACAAGGCGGGCAAAAACCGCGAAAACGCGTCTTTGGGTCTTTATGCCTATCCAAGCCTGATGGCGGCGGACATCTTGCTCTATCGTGGCACCCACGTGCCGGTGGGCGACGACCAAAAACAACATTTGGAACTGACCCGCGACATCGCGCAAAAATTCAACAATGATTTTAAAAAACAAATCATTGAGGAGGGCTTTGAAAGCGGTGAGTTTTTCCCACTGACCGAGCCGCTTATTTCTGGTCCGGCCATGCGGATCATGTCACTGCGCGACGGTTCGAAGAAGATGTCAAAATCTGACCCGTCAGAAATGGCGTGTCTGGGTTTGATGGACAGTGCAGACGAGATTGCAAAGAAACTGCGCAAGGCCAAAACGGACCCGGAACCCTTGCCTTCTGAGCTTGATGGCTTGGCGGAGCGTCCCGAAGCGCGCAATCTGGTCGAGATCTATGCGGCGTTGGCCAATATCTCCTCTGAAGATGTTCTCAAAGAGTATGGCGGTCAGGGCTTCGGCGCGTTTAAACCGGCATTGGCGGAATTGGCGGTGGAAAAACTCGCCCCGATTTCTGAAGAAACAAAACGCATGTTGGCGGACCCGGCTGAAGTGGACAATATTTTGCGAGATGGGGCCGATCGTGCCCGCGAAATCGCAGAAGAAACCATGAAGCATGTGCGTCAAATCATTGGTTTTGTGAGCTAAAATCTGTTCCGCCGAAATGCGCTTGGCAAAAGTGCATTTCGGTGGCAGCATGGCGCCATGATGGTTGAACACGCAGAACAAACGGCCCAAATGCCAGACTTTGGCGGGCGCAAATTTTTGGCTGTTTTGGACGGCACCGAGGAATGCTGGGTGGCCGTAACCTTTGCCGCTTATCGCATGAAGCGCACGGGCGGCATTGTGAAATTGCTCGTTGTGATCGAGCCTGACGATTTCCAACACTGGATTGGTGTTGAAGATGTGATGCGGGCGGAAGCCTATGAGCAAGCCAACCAATGGCTCGATGAAGCCGAAGCAAAAATCGCTCAAATCGGCAATATCGAAGTGGAGCGCGAAATTCGCGAGGGACGCACCGCCGATGAAATTGAAGAATTGATCAGCGAAGACAAAAACATCTCTATTTTGGTTTTGGCGTCCTCTACCTCTACCGACGGTCCCGGCCCCTTGGTCAGCACGCTGGCCGCACGTGGCGCCAACGCGTTGCCGATCCCGGTTGCCATCGTCCCCGGCATTTTGACCGATAGCCAGATCGCTGAATTGGCGTAACGCAGAATTTATCAAATTTTGTTGGATTCAGCCTTGCCTTTGGCGCACAAAAGTCTATTTTATAATCATTCTAAACTAAGTTCGGGTGGTAGCCGCCCGATAGATTATTGGAGAAATCGGTCATGTTCATTCAAACCGAAGCGACGCCAAATCCGCAAACCCTGAAATTCTTGCCGGGGCGAGATGTTATGCCCGGTGAGCCGAAGGATTTTCGCGACGAAGAGGCGGCTAAGATTTCTCCTCTCGCCAGCGCCCTGTTCACCATTGACGGTGTAACCGGGGTTTTCTTTGGCGCTGATTTTATTGCCGTGACCAAAGGCGATAGCGACTGGGCCCACCTTAAGCCTGCTATTCTGGGCGCGATCATGGAGCATTTCATGTCCAGCCAACCCCTGATCAATGATGGGGAATCGGCTGCGCCAAGCGGACAAGCTGAAGAATTCTTTGAAGCAGACGACAAAGAAATGGTCGAAGTGATCAAAGAATTGTTGGACACGCGTGTTCGCCCCGCAGTGGCCATGGATGGTGGCGACATTATCTTTAAAGGGTTCAAGCAAGGCACCGTTTATTTGCACATGCAAGGCGCGTGCTCGGGTTGCCCCTCGTCCACAGCAACGTTGAAAAACGGCATTGAAAATCTACTGCGTCATTTCGTACCTGGCGTTGAGGATGTGCAGCAAATCTAGGCCTTTGCTGGCCAGATGTGCACCACCGCACATTTTTTAACTTGATTTGCGGGCGGGGAATCGACAAACCATTTGCCTATGGAACATGAGCTTCGCCCCCAACACCCCGTCATTTTAGCGCTGGATACAGCGCATCAATATTGTCAGGGTGCGATTGTGTGCGCCAATGGTGAACTGCATCAAATTATCGAGCGGCGCAGTCGTGGCCATGCTGAACGTATCATCAGCATGGTGGACGAGCTTTTGGCGCTGGCTGGCCTCTCGATCAAACAGATTGAACGTTTTGTGGTGACCACGGGGCCCGGTTCTTTCACCGGCCTGCGCGTCGGGCTGGCCGCTGCACGTGGGTTCGGTGTTGCGCTGAACACCCCCGTTTTCGGCGTGTCCACCCTTGAAGCCATGTCCTTGTCCGCCCCGCCACAAACGCCCCATAAGGTGGTGTTTGATGCCCGTCGCGACCAGCACTATTTGCAAAATTTCTCCGCCCCCGGCATGGCCAATGGCGCCCCACAATTGGTGGAAAATGCAGACCTTGGCGATCATATTGGCCCCACCGATTTGGTGCTGGGCACCGGGGCCACATTCGCGCAGGCGCATTGCAATGCCAAAGGCGATGAAGCGGCACCAGAATGGCTCGATATTGCCCGTTTGGCCCGCTATGGGGCCTTGTTGGATGATCAGGGCGCCTATGCGCCGGAACCCCTTTATGTCCGGTCGGCGGATGCCAAGCCACAAACTGGAAAATCGATAGCGCGGGAGGCGACGGGATCATGAAAGTTTGGTCAGCGCCCATCGGGCTGCATATTGAAATGGCAGAAAGCCAGGATGCAGAGCAGTTGGCCAAACTGCACGCAGAAGGCTTTTTCCGCGGCTGGTCGGTGCAGGACTTTGTCGCCTATATTGGCAATAAAGACACCCCGATCTACATCGCGTGTGACAAAAACCGCAAGATTGCGGGCTTTTCAATGTTGCGGCTGCAACAAGATGAATGCGAATTATTGACCATCGTTGTGGGCAAGCGGTTTCGGGGCAAAAAACTGGCCAACGCCTTAATGAAAGCCATGTGGCAGGATCTTTATTATTCCCCGGTCACCAAGATGTTTTTGGAGGTGGATGAAGACAACCAGGCCGCCAATAAACTCTATGCCAGCTATGGGTTTCAACAAGTCGGCACCCGCCAAGGTTATTACCCACGGCCCGATGGTCATACGGCCACCGCACTTGTCATGCGCGCCGATCTCGGCTACGCCGAATAACACTGTTTGCAAATTCTAAGAGGTTTCAATGAGCGATAACGGCCACGATAGCGTCAGTCATCTTGAAACCATGTGTGAAAAATCTGGCATGCGCATGACCGAACAACGCCGCGTGATCGCGCGGGTGCTCGAAGGCGCCACTGACCACCCCGACGTGGAAGAACTCTATCGCCGCGCCTCCAGAATTGATGAGCGGATTTCGCTCTCAACCGTATATCGCACCGTCAATCTATTTGAAGAGGCGGGATTGGTGGCCAAACATGATTTTAAAGATGGCCGCGCCCGGTTCGAACCGATTCCCGATGAACATCATGATCATCTGATCGATGTGCGTTCAGGCCGGGTGATTGAATTTCGCAATGAAGAAATTGAAGCCATTCAAGAAGTGATTGCCCGCAAACTGGGCTACAAGCTGGTCGATCATCGCTTAGAGCTTTATGGCGTGCCCCTCAATGACCCGGCTGAAAAAGAGCCAACTCAGGAAGACTGAACAATTCTATGATCATGCGCACGCTAATATTCGCCCTGGTGGTGGTGCCCATCCTGCTTGTGCTGGGCATTGTTCAAAAGATCATCTTGTGGGTGAAACTTCCATTTTGGCACGCGGTGCCGATGCTGGCGCACAAGGTGGTGTGCACCTATCTGGGCATCAAGGTCACCCAAATTGGCGCGCCGGCGGCAAGCAAACCAACGCTTTTGCTCTCCAACCATATTTCATGGATGGATATTCCCGCCATCGGCAGCATTGTGCCGATTAGCTTTGTGGCAAAGGCTGAAGTGGGGCGATGGCCCATCGTCAGCACATTGGCAAAATTGCAAAAAACCATCTTTGTAGACCGCACCCGCAAAACCGATACGGGTCGTGTGGTCACTGAAATGAGCGACCGCATGAATGAAGGGCGCGGCGTTGTGCTCTTTGCTGAAGGCACATCTGACATTGGCAGCCATGTGCTGCCGTTCCGCTCGGCACTGGTGGGGGCAACCCAAGCCGCCATGAAAGCCGGTGATGCTACGGAAATCTACATTCAGCCCATGTGCATTGCCTATACCAAGTTGAATGGGCTGCCCATCTCCCGCGCTGAACGCACAAAGATCGCTTGGGTTGGGGATATGGGGCTAACCGACAATATGAGCGATATTTTGCTCTCCGGCACAAAATCGGTTTCGATCATGTTTGGCGAACCCATGCTCATTGATGGCACAATGGACCGCAAAAAAATCACACAGCAAGCCCACGCGCAGGTGCGCGAAATGCTGGTGGCGCTCAACCGCGGTTTGCCGCTGCCCAAGGCCCATAAGGGCTAATTTTACAACAGTTGAAAATTGGTCATACGGACGGTGGTTTGCAGCCGGGCAAATATGGTGTAACAACTCGCTCCTGAACTTCCCGAATGTGGTGAATTATTGTGTCTGCGATGAAAAAGCTCTTTATCAAAACCTATGGCTGCCAGATGAATGTGTATGACAGCGATCGCATGAGCGACGCGCTGGCCGCATCTGGCTATGAAGCCACCACCGAGATCAACGATGCTGATCTTGTGGTGCTCAACACCTGTCATATCCGCGAAAAGGCGGCAGAAAAGGTCTATTCAGAGCTGGGCCGCCTGCGCATTTTGCGCAAATCACAAGAAGCCAAGGGCAAGAAAATGATGATCGGCATCGCCGGTTGTGTGGCACAGGCCGAAGGCGAAGAGATTATGCGGCGCGCGCCAGTTGTCGACTTGGTGTTTGGCCCGCAATCCTATCACAAGCTGCCTGAATTGGTGGGCCGCGCCGCCAATGAAAAAGTGGTGGAAACCGATTTCCCCGCCGAAGACAAGTTTGAGCATTTGCCCAAAGCGAAAAGGGAAACCACCATTGCGCGTGGCCTGACCTCATTTCTGACCGTGCAGGAAGGTTGCGACAAATTCTGTTCCTTCTGCGTGGTGCCTTATACCCGTGGCGCTGAAGTTTCGCGCCCCATCGCGCAAGTGGTCGCCGAGGCGCAAAACCTCGTGGATGGCGGCGTGAAGGAAATTACCCTGTTGGGCCAGAATGTGAACGCTTATCACGGGCTCGACGAGAAGGGGAACAGCAAGGGGCTGGCTGACCTGATCTATCGCTTGGCCGATATTAAGGGGCTGGATCGACTGCGCTACACCACGTCGCACCCGCGCGACATGGATGACGCTTTGATTGAGGCGCATCGTGACCTCGATATGCTGATGCCTTATCTGCATTTGCCGGTTCAGGCCGGGTCGGACAAAATTTTGAAGAGCATGAACCGCCAGCACACGGCGAAAGAATATATGGATTTGATCGATCGCATTCGCACCGCGCGTCCTGACCTGGCGCTATCAGGCGACTTCATTGTCGGCTTCCCCGGCGAGACGGAAGAAGATTTTGAAGCCACCATGCAATTGGTGAAAGACGTTCACTACGCCGCGGCCTATTCGTTCAAATACTCCACCCGTCCCGGCACGCCGGGCGCCGAGATGGACGAGCAAGTGCCCGAAGACGTGAAATATGAGCGGTTGCAGCGCCTGCAAGAGTTGCTCAACGCCCAGCAAAAAGAGTTCAACCAATCCTGTGTTGGCCAGACATTCCCGGTGCTCTTTGAGAAAAAAGGCCGCGATGAGGGGCAGATCGTGGGGCGCTCGCCCTATCTGCAACCGGTACAAGTTGATGCAGATTTGTCTCTAATTGGCACAATTCAGCAAGTTTCTATGCATGATACGGGCAAATTTTCACTCTTTGGTAAGATTGTCACATAATAATCCCAATAATACGTATAGTTAGGATAGGGCTTAAACTTGATTCGACAGGAGCGCTGATTGACAAAAACTTGGTCGCCTGAGGGCCAGCAAAACACCACCAATGACGTGGAACTTGCTTTTGAAGATAACCGGCTGGTATCCCAGCTTTATGGTGAATTTGACCAAAATCTTGCGCTGATCGAACAAAAACTGGGCATCCAAACCATTTCGCGCGGCAATCATGTGTTTTTGTCCGGCAGCAATGTGGCCGTAGATCAAGCCCGTCGCACCCTGGAAACGCTTTATGAAATGCTGGAGAAGGGTCAGGCCGTCACCCCTGGTGAGGTAGACGGGGTCATCCGCATGATTTTGACTGAAGATAGCCAATTAACGCTGCCCACATTTGAAAAACGGGGCCGCGTGCGCATGGCGCAAATCGCCACCCGCAAATCGACCATTGTTGCCCGCTCACCGGCGCAGGATGGCTATATCCGCGCCATGGATCGGCAAGAATTGGTGTTTGGCGTCGGGCCTGCGGGCACCGGCAAGACTTATTTGGCCGTGGCCTATGCAGCCACATTGCTGGAGCGCGGTGAGATCAACCGCATTATCCTGTCGCGCCCTGCCGTGGAAGCGGGCGAGCATTTGGGCTTTTTGCCTGGTGATTTGAAGGAAAAGGTCGATCCCTATCTGCGCCCGCTCTATGACGCTCTATACGATATGATGCAGCCTGAAATCGTGGAACGCTGCTTGGAAAGCCAAACCATCGAGGTGGCACCTTTGGCCTTTATGCGGGGCCGCACCTTGTCGAACGCCGTTGTGATTTTGGACGAAGCCCAAAACACCACCACCCAGCAAATGAAGATGTTTTTGACCCGTTTGGGCGAAAATTCAAAAATGATCATCACGGGCGACCCGAGCCAGATCGACCTGCCTCGTGGCGTGCGGTCCGGCCTGGTTGAGGCGTTGGATTTGCTCAATGGCGTCAAAGGCATTCAAATCACCCGCTTTAGCGATAAAGACGTGGTGCGCCATGAGCTGGTGGCACGGATCATCCGCGCTTATGACGGCAAATCACAAGACGACGAGGCGTAGCGCCAGATGGCGAACCATAATATCGAGATCGATATTTTGCGGAATGATGAGCGGTGGCCCGAACATTTCGCAGACGATGTCGACGCAATTGTGGCCACGGTTTTGAATACCTTAGAGCTTGAAGCAGAAGGGCCCGCGGAGCTTTCCCTGCTGCTGACAAATGACGAAGAGCAGCAAAAACTGAACACCGACTGGCGCGCAAAAGAGCAAAGCACCAATGTGCTGTCTTTTCCGCAAATTGAGCCAGATGAGGCCATTGAAGGCATGTTGGGCGACATCTCTTTTGCCTTTGAAACAGTGCAAAAAGAGGCCGAGGCGGAACATAAGCAATTCCACCATCATTTCGCCCATTTGCTTGTGCATGGCTTCTTGCATATTCTAGGCTACGATCATTTGACGGATCGTGAGGCAGAGGAAATGGAAGCAGCGGAGCGTAAAATCCTGGCGCGACTTGACATTGCCGACCCCTATGCCGACATAGTTGAACAATAATTGGCCGTAAATTGTATGGGCCACAAGGACGGAGATAAAACGGTTTTTTAAAGCCGATCGACATGAACGACAAAGATCAATCTATCGCCGCGGCGGATCGGCCGCATCGCCAAAATGGCGACCATACTTCTCACACCGAAGAAGTCCCCCGTTCATTCTGGGCGCGTTTGCGCGCCAAGCTCACTGGCAAAGCCCCGTCGTTGCGCGAAGATTTGCAAGTCGCGCTGGATGATAATAACCACACCGAAGGCGATGGCGCCTTTTCCGCCGGTGAAAAAGCGCTGATTCAGAATGTCTTGAATTTGGCGCACACGCGCGTGGAAGATGTCATGGTGCCGCGCGCCGATATTGAAGCGTGCGAAGACAATGCGTCCATGTCCTATTTGATCGCGCGTTTCCGCGAAGCAGGCCACTCGCGCCTGCCCATCTATGGCGACAATCTCGATAACATTATCGGCATGATCCATATTAAGGATCTGCTTTTGTCTCTTGCCGAGCCGCAAAATGAAGCTGAAAAGCCAGATCAACCGGAAAAGCTGAAAAGCCCACTTTTGCGCACGCAGATTTCCAAACAACGCAAAATGGTGCGCGACGTGCTGTTTGTGCCCCCCTCTATGCCTGTGGCGACTTTGCTGCAACGCATGCAGACCACCCGCGTGCACATGGCCATCGTTGTGGATGAATATGGCGGCACGGATGGTTTGGTGACCATTGAAGATTTGCTCGAAGCGGTTGTGGGCGACATTGAAGATGAACATGATGAAGCCGAAGTCAGCCACGTTCGGCGCGTAGATGAAAATACGGTGATTGCCGACGCGCGGGTGGAATTGGAAGATTTGGCTGAAGAATTGGGCCCAAATTTCCAACCCGGCGAAGCGGCCAACGAAGTGGACACACTTGGCGGACTGATCATCAATCTAGTAGATCGCGTGCCGGTGCGGGGCGAAGTGATTGCCAAAGTGCGTGGTTTTGAATTCGAAATCTTGCAGGCCGACCCCCGGCGTGTGAAGAAAATCAAGATCACTCGTCGTCGTCGCGGCCTTAGAGGGCGCGGTCGGAGCACCACTATGGGCGAATATGCAACGACCACCCAGCATATTGACGCAACGCGCGCGCGACGGTCCAAAACCCCCGAAGCCAGCAACGATCCGGAAAAAGAAAAGGCCTCTGCCGCAGGTTAGGCCATTTTCGCCATTGAAGTTGGCGCCAAATCAGGATTCACTTGCCCGCAAATTAAAGCAAGACTGGCCATGCAAATGGCCCATTTGGCTGTGGCCATAGGGAAGGGAATGCGTCGTGAGACTAAGCGCGATTGCCGATTGGTGTATGTTGTCCCACGGGCCAAAGCGCTACGCGGCCCTGTTTAGTGCGGGGGCGTTGGCGGCATTGGCGCTGCCCCCGTTCAATATTCTACCACTATTCTTTTTCGGCATCGCGGCGTTGGTGTGGTTTCTCGATGGGGTTGAGTTTCAATCGGGTTGGCGCAGGCTTTTCGGCCCGGCATTTTGGACCGGATGGACGTTTGGCTTTGGCTATTTCGCCGTGGGGTTGCATTGGCTTGGTGCAGCCTTCTTTATCGATGGCGATCTGTTTTTGTGGGCGCTCCCCTTAGGCGTTTTGGGTCTGCCCGCGTTTCTTGCCCTATTTTGGGGTTTGGCCACCGCTGCCGCGCATTTGCTCTGGTCTGACTACGCCCAGCGCATCTTCGCCCTAGCGGCCTTTATCGCCCTGTTTGAGTTTTTGCGCGGCATCGTCTTGACCGGGTTGCCCTTCAATGTGCCCGGCTATGTGCTGACCGCACATCCCTATTTGATGCAATCAGCGGCTTTTTTCGGGGTGCATGGGCTAAGCTTTTTCGCCCTGTTGATTGGGGCCAGCTTTGCCCTGTGGTTTTCGCCCTTGGCGCAGGATCGGGCAAAATATTTGCCCGTGTTGAGCCTCGTGGCACTGGCCGTAATGACTGGGCTGGGCGCGTGGCGCTATCATCAGCCGACATTTGAAATGCGGCCAGAAATGCGGTTGCGATTGGTGCAACCCAATATTCCGCAAAATCAAAAATGGGACCCGCAATATAGAGACGCGATATTCAATTCCTTATTAGGCTTGTCACAAACCCGAATTGACGCCAACGACCCTGGCTTGATCGGCACCACCCATCTAATCTGGCCCGAAAGTGCGTTTCCCTTTTACGTGGCTGAAGAGCCCGAAGCCTTGGCCCGCATTGCCCGCATGTTGCCAAAGGACACATTGCTGATCACCGGCGCGGCGCGGCGCAATTATGATTTTGGCGGATTTTCCGAGGCGGGCGGCGATGTCTTTAATGCCATATTGGCGATTAATGATGAGGGTGAAATCATCGCCTCCTACGACAAACAGCGCCTGGTGCCTTTCGGCGAATATTTGCCGCTCAAGCCGCTATTAACCCAATTGGGCTTGCGCAAATTTGTGGCGGCTGCCGATAGTTTTGTGAAGGGCAAGGAAACAGGGTTGGCCTTTGCGCCGCAAAACACCCCATCGCTTTTGCCACTGATTTGCTATGAAGTTATTTTTTCTGGCGCCCTTGGCGAAAAAACAGCCAACGCAGAATGGATTTTGAACCTGACCAATGATGCGTGGTTCCAAGGCACGATTGGTCCCGCTCAACATGCACACCATGCGCGCGTGCGGGCGGTTGAGCAAGGTTTGCCGCTGGTACGGGTCGCCAACACGGGCTACACGCTGGTGACAGACCCCATCGGTCGTATCAACGCACAATTGCCGCCGAATACGCCCGATCAACTTATCGTACAAATACCATACCCCCTTGAGTATACATTGTTTTCACAATACAATTACCTCGTTTTTTATATTATTCTTGGCGCATCTATATTTGCCGTTTTATTGCGAAATCGCTGGCGCCACACATGGGAGACTTAGTTGGGACAAACACCACCCCCCCGGCAACCACATGCGATCGACGCACAAGTTGGCGCTTTTTTGCGGCAACGGCGGAAACAACTCAGCATGTCGATGAAAAAACTCGCAGACGCAGCGGGTGTGACATATCAACAGATTCAAAAATATGAAACGGGCACCAACCGTGTGCCCGCTTCTCGGCTGGCCGTTCTGGCCAGAATTTTGGGTGTCGACCCGGGCCGCTTTTATCAGGAAAGTGAAGCCAACGGCTTTGCTGAGGACGGGCAGGATAGCTTTATTGGCAGCCCAGCAGATGAGCGCATCCGTTTGCTCAAAGCCTATGACCTGATCGATAGCGATCACGCCCGTGACACGCTGGTGCAATTGGCCGAGCAAATGGCCAAAAATGGAGATGGCAATATTTCGCCGATGGCCAAAAGTCGACGACGCTGACGATATAACGTTTTCTTTATATCCTTGTTGCATAACAGAAGACCAACCTTTAAGAAGGTGACCCAAAGTGAGTGCTTAGGGTTTGGCAACTGTTTTGCCTTAAAGGTAAGACACTGAGTTATTAGACGAAAGGTTGTGCGCGTGGCGTCTTCTTCATATCTATTTACCTCCGAATCAGTTTCTGAAGGCCATCCAGATAAGATTTGCGACCGTATTTCGGACGCGATTTTGGATGGATTTTTGCGAGAAGATCCCTATTCGCGTGTCGCTGTGGAAACACTGGCCACGACCAACCGAGTGGTGCTGGCCGGGGAAACACGCGGACCGAAAACGATGGATGCGGACCGCATGGAGGCAATTGCCCGCGAATGCATCAAAAATATCGGTTACGAGCAAGAGGGCTTCCATTGGCAAAACGCGCAAGTGGATTGCTATGTGCATGAGCAATCGCCCGAAATTGCCCAAGGCGTTGACGCCGCTGGCAATAAGGACGAGGGCGCTGGTGACCAGGGCATCATGTTCGGGTTTGCCACCAATGAAACCGAAGAATTGATGCCTGCGCCCATTCTATTTGCCCATAAGATTTTGCGGTCTTTGGCCGATGCGCGCCACAATGGCGATGTGCCACAATTGAGGCCCGATGCCAAAAGCCAAGTCACCTTGCGCTATGAAAATGGCGTGCCCATGGGCACCACCTCAATCGTTTTGTCCACCCAGCATGAACGTGGCTTGACCCAAGATGATGTGCGCAAGATCGTGCGGCCCTATGTGATGGATGCGTTGCCCCAAGGCTGGATGTGTCCTGAGGACGAGTTTTATGTGAATCCCACGGGCGAATTTGTGATTGGCGGCCCCGATGGCGATGCTGGCCTGACAGGGCGCAAAATCATTGTGGATACGTATGGCGGCGCCGCGCCGCATGGTGGTGGTGCATTCTCCGGTAAGGATCCAACCAAGGTGGACCGTTCGGCCGCTTATGCTGCGCGCTATTTGGCGAAAAACGTGGTCGCCGCCGGTTTGGCCGACAAATGTGTGATCCAATTGTCCTATGCCATTGGCGTTTCAAAGCCATTGTCAATTTTTGTCGACCTATTTGGTACGGGCAAAGTTGAAGAAGATAAGCTGGCAGTGGTGCTCAATAAGGTGATGAACCTGTCGCCGCGCGGCATTCGCGAAGCGTTGGAGCTGAACAAGCCGATCTTTGAACGCACTGCGTCTTATGGTCATTTTGGCCGTCAACCCGATGCGGATGGTGGTTTTTCATGGGAGCGCACCGATTTGGCCGAAAAAATTCTGGCCGAACTCACTTAAAGGCGCTACATCGCCGAGCATGACTGAAAAAACCAAAAACGAGTTTGGCTTGGAAGCGGAACGTCGCGCCTTTTTTGGCCGCCGCTCCAGCCATAAGCTCTATTCCACCCAGCAAAAGCTGGTGGAGGAGCTATTGCCGCATATTGAGATCGACCTTGAAAAAGGTCAGCCAGATCTCAATAGGCTTTTTGGTGACCGCGTTCAGGCGCCGCTGTTTTTGGAAATTGGCTACGGCGGCGGTGAGCATTTGGCCCGCCACGCGCAGACTCATCTGGAAAACAACTATATTGGCTGCGAGCCCTTTATGGGCGGTGTCGGCAAAATGCTCTCTTACATTGATCGTCAAGCCTTGGAAAATGTGCGACTTTACCGCGAAGATGCGCTGCATCTTTTGCGGGCGTTGCCGGCCAATGCGGTGTCGGGTGCCTATCTGCTTTACCCAGACCCATGGCCGAAAAAGAAGCATCATAAGCGCCGCTTTATTAATCCGGTGACATTGGGGCAGTTGGCACGCATTCTAAAGCCAGGCGCGGAGTTCCGTGTGGCCACCGATATTGAGGATTACGCCGCTTGGGTGTTGGCCCATATAGTGCGCAGTGACGAGTTCAGCTGGCACCCGAAAGCCGCCAATGAATGGCGCACGCCGTGGTCCGATTGGGAACCCACTCGCTATGAGCAAAAGGCGAAGCGCGAAGGGCGCGCCTCATTCTATTTCAGTTTTTACCGCAAATAGACCTCAGAAGAATTCAATCTTTGTCAGCTCCGCTTTAAAAAACGGAAAATAGTCGGGGGTGCCGAAATGGTTGCCCACGATCACCTTTTGCGCAATCTGCATCCCATCAATATCGACAAAACGCTCTGGCGTGCCGCCAAAAGGCTGATATTGAAATTGGCTTGCCGGATTTGCATTGCTCCATCGCTCAATCTTGTAAGCAGTTGGCGCGCCGCGCTCATCGACGCTGATTTCAATGCCATGGCGACCGGTTGATGTGGTTACCCAAGCACGAGCTTTATTGGCGTCGACCTCTTCCCATTCCACGCCATATTGCGGCAACAAGGCAGCAGGCGACCACGCCGCCAACTCAATCAAATAACGCCCTTCTGCCGCCCGAAAATGATCTTTAGTGCCGCCTTCGCGCGCAACAGGCACCAATCCATAAAGCCAGAAGCGCGTCCAAGATTGGTCGCCCCACATGACATCGCTGCCCCCAATCACCATGGGAAAGCCCTTCGAGCGCAACGCCCAGGTAAAACCCTTCTCCGGCACGATGATTTGACGCGCCGTGAACTCAAAATAGTTGGGCTTGTCATTGTCCCCCAAGCCAAGCTCACCCTGCATTTGAAGGCGTACCCTTGCTTGTAACTGAGTTCCGGGTTGGATCGAAAAGGCGAAATATCGCTGTGCAGCCTTGGGCAGATTGGCCACCATTTGCGGATCGTACTGTTCGACAGTTGGTGTGGCCATGTCTTGTGCACTTGAATTAATGCGCTGCAATTGCCACTTGTCAGCCATGTTGAGGGCGTAGAGCGTGCCGGCAGCCAAGACCAGCACCAAGGGCGGCAAAAACCAAATATAGATGAGCTTAAACGACATATGTATTTCCTCGCTAATCGATCCTAACGCGCGTGTCGGTCCAGGCCTTGATCCGCATCAAGTGTGTTTGCCGCGGCGCAATTTTGTCGAGGCGCGCCCCACAAACGCGCAAATGGGTTGCGAACGGGCGAGATTCGGACTATAAAGACCTCAAAATCACAGTTGAAAATGTGAGAGTGGGTCCAGCCGGTCCCGCTCTTTTTTAATATTAGGGTCCCATGAAACAGCTTTTGGACTTAAATGAAACAGCCTATGGCCGCACCGGTCCCGTCGAAGAGCGGGTTTGGGCAATTCTTGCGCCTGTGGCTGAAGATATGGGCTATCGTTTGGTGCGCGTACGCGTCACTGGCGACAATGGCTGCACCCTGCAGATCATGGCGGAAAACGCACAAGGTGATTTCACCATCCAGGATTGCGAAAAATTCTCTCGTGAGATTTCGCCTATTCTGGATGCGGAAGAACCCATTGAGCGGGCCTACCATTTAGAAGTGTCTTCCCCCGGCGTTGATCGCCCATTGGTGCGCCTTTCAGATTTTGAACTTTGGGCCGGCCACGAAGCCAAGGTTGAATTGGCCCAATTGCAAAATGGCCGCAAAAAGTTTCGCGGCATCTTGCAAGGCACTGAAGAGAACAAAATTCTGATCCATATTCCGGATATGCCCAAGGGTGAAGAACCTGTTTGGGCCCTGAATATTGAAGATTTGGCGGAAGCCAAATTGATCATGACCGACAAATTGCTTGATGAAGCACGTGCCCGTCAGGAAGCGGCAAGCCCGCTGGATAATCCTGACGTGGAAACGGAAATTGATGAAGCTGACCACGATAAGGATGGGACAGATGAAGCTTAATTTGATGCCTCTTAAGGAGACAAACTAATGGCTGTCAGTGCAAACCGGCTTGAATTGCTACAAATTGCCGACGCGGTTGCGCGGGAAAAATCAATCGATCGAATGATCGTGATTGAAGCAATGCAGGATGCCATTCAAAAAGCTGCTCGCTCGCGCTATGGCGCTGAGACTGAGGTGAAGGCGGAAATCAATCCATCAACGGGCGAACTGAAAATGTGGCGCCTGTTGGAAGTGGTGGAAACGGTTGAAGAATATAGCCGCCAAATCAGCCTTGAAGATGCCCGCAACCGCAACGATGCAGCGCAACTGGGTGACTATGTCACTGAGCCATTGCCGCCGATTGAGTTTGGCCGGATTGCAGCGCAGTCAGCCAAGCAGGTGATCGTACAAAAAGTGCGCGATGCTGAACGCGAGCGCATGTATGAAGAATATAAAGACCGCATCGGCGAGATCATCAATGGGTCCGTTAAGCGTGTTGAATATGGCAATGTGATTGTCGATCTGGGCCGTGGCGAAGCGATTATCCGTCGCGATGAACTGATCCCTCGCGAAACATTCCGCTATGGCGACCGTGTGCGTGCCTATATTCATGATGTGCGCCAAGAGCAGCGCGGGCCACAAATCTTCTTGTCTCGGACACACCCGCAATTCATGGCGAAATTGTTCACCCAGGAAGTGCCTGAAATCTATGATGGCGTAATCAATATCCGCTCCATCGCCCGTGACCCAGGTTCGCGCGCGAAAATTGCGGTGACATCAAACGATTCGTCCATTGATCCTGTTGGTGCCTGTGTGGGTATGCGCGGGTCGCGTGTGCAAGCCGTTGTCAACGAGTTGCAAGGCGAAAAGATCGACATTATCCCATGGACAGACAGCATCGCCGATTTGGTGGTGTCTGCCCTTCAGCCCGCTGAAGTGGTGAAAGTGGTGCTCGATGAGCAAGTTGAACGCGTAGAAGTTGTTGTGCCAGATGAGCAATTGTCTTTGGCGATTGGCCGTCGCGGGCAAAATGTGCGCTTGGCTTCGCAATTGACCGGCTGGGATATTGATATCCTCACCGAGCAGGAAGAAAGCGAACGTCGCCAGAAAGAATTCACCGAACGCTCTGATTTGTTCATGAATGCCATGAACGTTGATGAGATGGTGGCACAGCTTTTGGCATCAGAAGGCTTTGCGTCTTTGGAAGAAGTGGCTTATGTTGAGCCAATCGAGATTTCTTCGATTGAAGGTTTTGACGAAGAAACGGCAGCCGAAATTCAGGCCCGTGCGTCAGAGTTTTTGGAACAGGCCGAGCGGGAACGCGATCAAAAGCGGACCGAATTGGGCGTCCAAGACGAGCTTTACGAAATTGACGGTCTGAACGCAGCCATGTTGGTGGCGTTGGGCGAAGATGGCGTGAAAACGGTCGAAGATTTTGCCGGCTACACACCTGATGATTTGGTGGGCTGGAAAGAGCGTGAAAATGGCGAAGTCAAATTTTTTGACGGCGTTTTCAAAGATTTCCCTGTAAGCCGTGAAGAAGCTGAGGACATGATCATGTTCGCACGCGTCAAGGTGGGTTGGATCACTCAAGAAGAGCTTGATGGCGACACCCAAGACCTGGACGAAGAAGCTGAAACAGCGGACGACGCAGAAGCGCAAGAGGAGTAAGACGCTGGAAACACCCCTAATGCCACAAGGTGAACACACCATGGGCGAAAAAGTGAATAAGAATTTGCGCACCTGTTGTGTGACCCGCGAATCCTTACCCAAAGCCGATCTTATTCGGTTTGCACTGGGCCCAAATGGTGAGATTTTACCCGATATTGCTGGAAAAGCAGGCGGACGTGGCGTATGGGTGGCTGCAAATAGACAAATTTTGGCGCAGGCGGTGGCGAAAAACGCCTTTGCCCGCGCCTTAAAAGCACAAGTAAATGTGCCTGATAATTTGGTGGAGATCACCCAGGCGCATTTGGAAAAGCGATTGTTGGGCGCACTCGGACTAGCCATGAAAGGCGGCCATTTGGTCACCGGCTATGCCAAAGTACGCTCCGCAATCGAAAAGGGTAAGATTGACGCTTTGATCGCTGCCAGTGATGGCAGCATGGATGGGCGGAAAAAAATGACCCAACTTCTACGCGCTTTGGAGCTGGAAGATGAGGTGCCGCAAATTGATTTATTAAATGCCGAACAATTGAGTTTGGCATTGGGCGGCAAAAATGTGATACATGCAGCGCTGGTAGGCGGCGCCGCAACAAAATCTGCTTTGGATCGGTACCATCAATTGGATCGATTTATGGCTGAGAACAATGGGTGAGTGACGGATATATGAGTGATAAGGACAACGGATCAGATGCAACACCTGGTGGCGGGGGCAAAAAGACCCTAACGCTTAAAGGTGCGCCCGGTGGCGGCGCACGGCCAGGTGGCACACGGTCGTCCAGGACCGTCGTGGTGGAAACACGCAACCGCCGGATTAACCCGCCAGCAGCGGGCGCCAATCGTGCGCGGCCCCAGCAAGGTGGGCCAGCCCAAGGTGAAAATCGTCCCCAGCAAGGTGGCGGCAAGAAGCCCGGACAGCGGCCTCAAAACCGTCGTCCACAGCAAGGTGGTGGTCGTCCGCCAGCACAGCAAGGGCTGACAAGTTCAGAATCTGCTGCGCGCGAACGCGCATTGCGCGAAGCCGCGGCCCGTGCGGATGATGAAGCGCGTCAGGCACAAGAAGCTGCGCGTCGCCGCGCTGAAGAAGATGCACGCCGCAAACAAGAGCGTGAAGAAGCTGAACGGCGCCGGATTGAAGAAGAAGAGCGTCTTGAAGCCGAACGCGTTGCACGTGAAGAAGCTGAGCGCAAAAAAGAAGCGGACAAGCCAAAAGGCAAAGCGGAGGCCCCTGTTGAGGCCAAAGCTGATCCTGTTGCCAATGCACCAGCGGCTGATCCAAACCGCAAAGGTGGCGGCAACAAGCATGACGGCCCACGCAATAAGAGCTTGGTCAATGAAGAAGAGCTGGAGCGCGCCAAACGGGCTGCGCGGCCACAACCTTCGAAAAAGCCAGCCGCGGATGATCGTCGTAAAACACGCTTGACTGTAACCACAGCGCTTTCTGGCGATAGCGAACGTGATCGTGGGCCATCTTTGGCTGCGATGAAGCGTCGTCGTGAGAAGCAAAAAGGTCGCGGACCGCAAAAAGCAAAAGAGAAGATCGCACGTGAGGTAACCATTCCAGAGGCTATTACCGTTCAGGAATTGGCCAACCGGATGGCGGAACGCGCCGTTGATGTGATCAAATTGTTGATGCAACAGGGCCAGATGGCCACCATCAATGATGTGTTGGATGCAGACACGGCCGAGCTGATCGCGGCAGAATTGGGCCACACCGTGAAACGGGTGGCAGAATCTGACGTGGAAGAAGGCTTGTTTGGCGAAGACACCGAGCAAAACCCTGAAGATTTGGATCCACGTGCACCAGTTGTGACCATCATGGGCCACGTTGACCATGGTAAAACATCGCTTCTGGACGCGATCCGGGAAGCCAATGTGGTCTCTGGTGAAGCCGGGGGCATCACCCAGCATATCGGCGCTTATCAGGTAAACCGCGACGGCCGGGAAATCACATTCCTGGATACGCCGGGCCACGAAGCCTTTACCGCCATGCGGGCACGCGGGGCGCAAGCCACCGATATTGCCGTTTTGGTTGTTGCGGCGGACGATGGCGTCATGCCGCAAACCATTGAATCGATCAAACACGCAAAAGCGGCCGAAGTGCCGATCATCGTGGCGATCAACAAGATGGACAAGCCCGAAGCCGATCCAAACCGCGTGCGCAACGAATTGCTGCAACACGAAGTGTTTGTGGAAAGCATGGGCGGCGAAATCTTGGATGTTGAAGTGTCTGCAATGAAAAAGCAGAACCTTGAAGGCATTCTCGACGCGATTATCCTGCAATCTGAAATCTTGGAACTCAAAGCCAATCCTAAGGGCCGTGCGCGCGGGATTGTGGTGGAAGCCAAGCTCGACAAAGGCCGTGGTGCCGTTGCGACCGTGTTGGTGCAAAACGGTGAACTGGCCGTGGGTGACATCATTGTTGCAGGCGCTCAATGGGCGAAAGTGCGGGCCTTGATCAACGATAAGGGCGAGCAAATCAAAACCGCTGGTCCATCGACACCAGTGGAGATTTTGGGCTTTACCGGCGTGCCGGACGCAGGCGATTTGATGGGCGCGGTGGAACACGAAGCCAAAGCGCGTGAAATCACCGAATACCGTCAACGCAAACAGCGTGAAAAATCTGCTGCAGGTGGCGTGACATCGCTTGAACAAATGATGAGCCAGCTCAAAACCGAAGATATGGCCAAAATTCCATTGGTCATTAAAGGCGATGTGCAAGGTTCTGTTGAAGCGATTAACGGCGCCCTCGACAAATTGGCCACTGACGAAGTGTCAGCCCAAGTGTTGATTGGTGGCGTTGGTGGTATCACCGAATCAGATGTGACCTTGGCGGCGGCGTCAAAAGCCATCGTGATCGGCTTTAACGTGCGGGCCAACAAGCAGGCACGCGAAGCAGCTGCCCGCGAAGGCGTCGAAATCCGCTATTACAACATCATCTATGATCTCGTGGACGATGTGAAAGCGGCCATGTCTGGTCTGTTGTCACCTGAGGTGCGCGAAACCTTCATCGGTAATGCGGAAATCCTTGAGGTGTTCAACATCACCAAAGTGGGTCGCGTGGCCGGTTGTCGCGTCACCGATGGCATCGTGGAACGTGGCGCAGGTGTGCGTTTGATCCGCGACGATGTGGTGATCCACGAAGGCAAGCTCTCAACCCTCAAGCGCTTCAAAGACGAAGTCAAAGAGGTGAATGCGGGCCAAGAGTGCGGCATGGCATTTGAAAAATATGAAGATATGCGCGCCGGCGACGTGATTGAATGTTACCGCGTGGAAGAGATTGAGCGGACGCTTTAATCTCACACCGGCATATTTGAAATTGAGCATGGCGCCAACTGGCGCCATCTCTGTTTGGATTGCGCAGACACTTTTTAAAAGGCAAAGATTATGAGCGGTGAAAAACTCCCCTCCCAGCGGCAATTGCGTGTGGGTGAATTGGTGCGACATGCTCTGTCGAGCTTTTTGTCCCGCGATGAAATTATGGATGATGACCTCATTGGCGCTTTCATTACGGTGCCTGAAGTGCGCATGTCGCCGGATTTGAAACTGGCCAAAGTCTATATCATGCCTTTGGGCGGCAAAAATGCCGAGACAGTCGTTGCGGCCTTGAACCGCAATAAGAAATTTATTCGCGGCCAAGTATCGCCAAGCATCGATTTGAAATACGCCCCTGAATTCCGCTTCTTTGTGGATGACACGTTTGATGAAGCCGGGCGCATTGATGAATTGTTGCGGTCGGATCGCGTTGCCCGCGATCTTGATCATGACGACGACGATCAAGACCAGTAGAGCCACTTAAAAACAATGTCGCAAAAAAAACGCGTGAAGCGCGCCATTTCCGGCTGGCTGATTCTCGATAAACCCTATGATTTCACCTCCACACAGGCGGTGGGTAAAATCAAATGGCTATTCGAGGCCAAGAAGGCCGGCCATGCGGGCACCCTTGATCCCTTAGCTACCGGCATCCTCCCCATTGCATTGGGCGAGGCCACCAAAACCGTGCCTTTCGTGCAAGATGGCACCAAAGTCTACGAGTTCGATATTGCCTGGGGCAGCGCCACCACCACCGACGATGTGGAAGGCGAGGTGATCGCCGCATCTGACCACCGCCCGAGCGCTGAAGAACTCGATAATGTGCTGCATTGTTTCACGGGAATCATCACCCAAGTGCCGCCCGCCTTCTCTGCCATCAAAATCAAAGGTGAGCGCGCTTATGATCTGGCCCGCGCTGGCGAAAAAGTTGAAATGCCACCGCGAGAAATTGAGGTGGAATCGCTAGAGGTGTTGAGCCATGGCGAAAAACAATCAACCCTGCGGGTGACGTGCCAAAAAGGCACCTATGTGCGGGCGCTTGCACGCGATATTGCGGAAAAGCTGGACACTGTTGGGCATGTGTCGCGCTTGCACCGCGCTGCGGTCGGCAATTTCACCGATCAAGACGCAGTGACCATCGAAGAGCTTGAAGCACTTGAAACGACGCTGGAGCGCGATCAAATGCTGCGCCCCATTGCGGACGCCTTGGGGCACATTGATGAGGTGAGCTTGGATCAAAAGCAGGCGCAAGCGGTGCGCATGGGCAACCCGGCTTTGTTGCTGGGCCGCAACGCCCCCATCGCCCTCGACGTCGCCTATGCCACCCATCGCGGCGATGTACTGGCCATTGGCCGGGTGGAAAAAGGGCAGTTCAAGCCGAGCCGTGTGATTTTGCCCGATTCGCCCATCCGCAATTGAAGTCTTTTCTTTTATAGGATTTTCCTATATATACCCGCGCAACCGCCTTTGCGGGATAATGACCCTGTGCTGGACGACATCTCGGCGCATGGGTGACCTTTTAGCTTTCATTTTAGAAAGGATTGGCCGATGTCGATTACGCCTGAGCGCAAAGAAGAATTGATCAAAGAATATGCCACCAAAGATGGGGACACTGGTTCTCCTGAGGTGCAAGTTGCAGTTCTTACTGAGCGGATCAAAAATTTGACCGAACACTTCAAAGACCACAAGAAAGACAATCACTCTCGTCGTGGCCTTTTGAAAATGGTTAGCCTACGTCGTCGTTTGCTTGACTATGTTAAGAACAAAGACGTGTCACGCTACCAATCGCTGATTGAGCGTTTGGGCTTGCGTCGCTAAGGCAATAGACTTGATATGGAGGGCTTTGGCCCTCCATATTGTTTGAACGAAAGGGGCAATGCCGGAGCAGGATCGTCGGACGCTTTTTCTACGTGACCATAGGTGCATCGCACAGGTCAGATAAAAGCGCCTTGCCATCTTGCTTGCTGGTTTGTTCCTTTAAAATATCAAAATGGTCGGGTGCTGCGTTGACTTGGAGTGAACGGGCGCCAACGGCCTATTTAAAGGACGAAAATATGTTTGATCATCATAAAGTTGAATTGAACTGGGGCGGCCAACCGCTGACCCTTGAAACTGGCAAAATGGCCCGTCAGGCAGACGGTGCTGTTTTGGCTACATTGGGCGAAACTGTTGTTTTGGCCACGGTTGTTTCAGCCAAAGAACCAAAAGCCGGCGTGGATTTCTTCCCACTGACCGTGAACTATCAAGAAAAATTCTATGCTGCCGGTAAAATTCCAGGCGGCTATTTTAAACGTGAAGGTCGTCCAACTGAATCAGAGACATTGATTTGTCGCCTGATTGACCGTCCGATCCGTCCTTTGTTCCCGAATGGGTACAAAAACGAGACCCAAGTGGTCATCACTGTGCTGCAATATGATTTGGAAAACCAGCCCGACGTTTTGGCCATGGTAGCCGCTTCTGCAGCGCTGACCATTTCCGGCATTCCATTCATGGGCCCAATTGGCGCAGCGCGCGTTGGCTACATTGACGGCGAATATGTGCTGAACTTTGCCCCTGAGCAAAATGCGGACAGCAAGCTCGACCTTGTAATGGCCGGCACACAAGATGCTGTGTTGATGGTAGAATCAGAAGCCAAAGAGCTTGACGAAGACATCATGCTTGGCGCGGTTATGTATGGCCACGAGCAAAGCAAAAAAGTGATCGACGCGATCATCAAGCTTGCTGAATTGGCAGCCAAAGAGCCACGCGAATATGTGCCTGAGGATCATTCAGAGCTTGAAGCTGAAATGCTTAAAGTTGTTGAAGATGATTTGCGTGCAGCCTACCAAATCACCGACAAGCAAGAGCGCTATGAAGCGGTTGACGCGGCGAAAGCCAAAGTAAAAGAACACTTCACGCCTGAAAACGAAGAAGAAGAAGCCAAATATACGCCAGAGCAAATCGGCGCGGTTTTCAAATCGTTGCAAGCCAAGATCGTTCGTTGGAACATTTTGGACACAGGTCGTCGTATTGATGGTCGTGATCTGGAAACAGTGCGTCCGATCGTTGCTGAAGTTGGCGTTCTGCCGCGGACCCACGGTTCAGCCGTGTTTACACGTGGTGAAACGCAAGCCTTGGTTGTGGCCACATTGGGCACTGGCGATGACGAGCAGTTCATCGACAGCTTGGACGGCACCCGCAAAGAAAACTTCATGCTGCATTACAACTTCCCTCCTTACTCAGTGGGTGAAGCTGGCCGCATGGGCGGTACAAGCCGTCGCGAAACCGGCCACGGTAAATTGGCTTGGCGCGCGGTAAACCCGATCCGTCCGAAAACGGAAGAATTCCCTTACACATTGCGTGTTGTGTCTGAAATCACTGAATCAAACGGTTCATCTTCAATGGCGACCGTTTGTGGCACATCATTGGCGTTGATGGATGCAGGCGTGCCGTTGGCTCGTCCCGTATCTGGCATTGCCATGGGCTTGATCCTTGAAGGCGAGCGCTTCGCTGTATTGTCTGATATCTTGGGTGACGAAGATCACCTCGGCGATATGGACTTTAAAGTGGCGGGCACGTCTGAAGGCATCACTTCGCTGCAGATGGACATTAAGATTGCTGGCATCACCGAAGAGATCATGAAAACGGCTTTGGCACAGGCCAATGGCGGTCGCTCTCACATTTTGGGTGAAATGTCGAAAGCCCTTGAAGGCGCACGTGAAGAGCTGGGCGAATTTGCACCACGCATCGAGACGTTGCAGATCCCAACCGACAAAATCCGTGAAGTGATCGGTGCTGGCGGTAAAGTGATCCGTGAGATCGTTGAGAAAACAGGCGCGAAAGTCGATATCGATGACACAGGCACCATCAAAGTGTCTTCATCTGACGGCAAAGCCATCGAAGCGGCAGTGAAATGGATTAAATCCATCACCGATGAGCCAGAAGTTGGCGAAATCTACAAAGGCACTGTGGTGAAAACCGTGGACTTTGGCGCGTTCGTAAACTTCTTCGGCCCACGCGATGGTCTGGTGCATATTTCGCAATTGGCGGATAAGCGCGTTGAGAAAACCACAGACATCATCAAAGAAGGCGACAGCGTTTATGTGAAGCTGATGGGCTTCGATGATCGCGGCAAAGTGCGCTTGAGCATGAAAGTGGTGAACCAGGAAACTGGCGAAGAAATCGAAAAAGAAGACGACGAGTAAGTCGTCAACTTAATCTGAACAAAAAAAGCCCGACCTGCTTCGTCAGCGTCGGGCTTTTTTGTGTCCTATCGGGCTTGGGATCAACGTCTTCCAAGGCAGCATTGCTACATGCGCGGCAATCATCATTGCCGTACGCTTATCTTCGTGCCATCGCCAAACTCGTTAGCCTTTATGGTCGGGCAATACGCGATGTGGTGGTTGGTGTCCGTCCAGGAATGTCCGGATATTGACCAAAACAGTTTCGCCCATCTCGATCCGGCTTTCGAGTGTCGCCGAGCCCATATGGGCGGTGAGCACAACTTTGTGGGCGCGAGCGAGATTCAACAGTGCGGGATTGATGGGTTTGTGATGTTCAAACACATCTAACGCAGCGCCGCCAATCTTGCCGCTTTCAATGGCGTCAATCAGCGCGTCTTCATCAATCAAGTTCGGCCGGGCCAAATTCACCAAAATGGCATCCGGCTTCATCAATTGTATATTGTCGCGATTGATCAAATGGCTGGTGGCGCGGGTGGCTGGCGTGTGCAGAGTCACAATATCCACATCCGCCAACATATCTTCTAGATTATCCCAATAGGTGGCGCCCAGCTCAGCTTCAAGGCTCTGCGGGCGCTTGGAGCGGCTGTAATAATGAATATCCAGCCCAAAAGCCTTGGCGCGCCGCGCAACGGCGGTGCCAATGCGGCCCATGCCTACAATGCCTAGCTTCTTGCCGGATAGGCGCCGACCCAGCATCCAATTGGGTGACCAGCCGGGCCACGACCCATCTTTAAGCAACACCTGACTGCCTTCAATCAGCCTGCGGGGCACCGACAGAATCAGCGCCATGGTCATATCGGCCGTGTCGTCAGTCAAAACACTTGGGGTATTGGTGACCGTGATGTTGCGCGCCGCCGCGGCATTTACATCCACATTATCGACCCCATTGCCGAATTGGGCGATCAGGCGCACATCGTTGCCCAATTGCGCAATCACATCGGCATTTAAATCATCAGTGATGGTGGAGACCAGCACCTCACAATTTTGCGACGCCTCAATCAATTGCTGGGTGGTAAAGGCTGTGTCCTCTGTGTTAAATGCCACCTTGAACAACGCGGACATGCGCGCCTCAACTTGGGTGGGCAATTGCCGCGTAACCAGAACACGGGCGTTCGTGTGAGGCATATATTCCCTTTCAACCCGTACTAGATCACCCAGTGCGAAACAATTGCGCAATTGAGTGTCGTTTTAGCTTAACATTAAGGTGTCTTTGCCTATTTGCGGGTAAAATATCGAGCCTTGGCCCCAATAACAAGAGATGAAATTGCAATGCGTTTTATTGCTGCCCAATCCCACCGCCAGATCAAATCCTTCTGCCTCGCGCTTTGCGCTGTTTGGCTGTGTGTTGCGCCGCTCTATGCTCAAACCTCTGGGCCTTCCGGCCTGCCTTTGCCGCGCTTTGTGTCGCTCGGGTCGTCCAAGATCAATGTGCGCCATGGCCCGGGCCAAAAATATCAGATCGCATGGATTTTTACCCAATCAGGTTTGCCCGTTGAAGTGATCCAAGAGTTTGACACCTGGCGCAAGGTGCGCGATTCGGAAGGGGATGAGGGTTGGATTCACCAATCGCTTTTGTCCGGTCGGCGCACAGGGTTGATTGCGCCGTGGTTAAATGCGCAGTCGCAAGCCATACCCCTATATGCCCGAGCTGATCGCGGCGCACCTTTGCGGGCACAATTGGCGCCGCAAGTGCTGGTGACCGTCGAAGAATGTGATCAAAGCTGGTGTGAGGTGGCCGGTCGCTTTCAGCCAGGCGAAGACGACCGTCAGCAAAACTTTAAAGGCTGGGTTGAAAAGCAATTTGTTTGGGGCGTTTATAGCGACGAAACGTTCGACTAGTTCTCGCGCCGCACCCGCACAACCACATCGACGTGAGAAATTTTCATGCCCTTGGGCGCATCAGGCAGCCCCTGAATGACAATTTCATGCGATGGAATATCAATCACCCGATCTTCATCTTCAATATAAAAATGGTGGTGATCTGATGTGTCGGTGTCAAAATAAGTGCGTGCGGCATCAACGGTCACTTCCCGCAACAAACCCGCATCTTTAAACTGGCGCAACGTGTTGTAGACCGTGGCCAAAGATACGGCAACGCCGCCTTGATCGGCTTCGGCATGCAAGGCTTCCGCGCTCACATGGCGATGACCATTGCCATAAATCAAATCCGCAAGCGCCAAACGCTGACGTGTGGGCCGCAAACCTGCCATACGCAAAACGGCCGTCAAACAAGGCCCACGCGAGCTCGGCTGACGAAAACTAGATTTTTGCAACTGGTTCATTCACACCCATCCCTATCTTAGTCAAACGCACTATAGGTGCGTCTCACACGGGCTTCAACAATTTCCCATGTACAAGATTAACGCCCCGAATGCAACAAATCCGGTACTTTGGGCCAGATTAAGCCTCTAGAAACAAATTACCGCGCAAGTAAGTTGTTGCATTCCCAACTATATGCACACGATCTCCCACTAGACGACACGACAAATTGCCGCCCCGTGCGGAGGCCTGATGTGCCGCCAGCGTGTTTTTACCCAGCTTCTGCGCCCAATAGGGAACAAGCGTGGTGTGGATCGAGCCTGTCACCGGGTCCTCATCAATGCCGCTGCCGGGGACGAAGTAGCGCGACACAAAGTCAACATCGTCGCCTTGGGTGGTGATGATCACCCCGTCTGTGCCCAGTTTGGCCAAGGCGCCAAGATCGGGTTCGAAAGTGCGCACGGCGTCTTCATTCTCAAGAACGACAAAATAGTTCTCATAGGTTTTAAACACCGCCAACGGCGTTGCGGCAAAACTGGCCGCTATTTCCTTCGGCAAGGCGTCTATCGGCGTGTGGGCAATAACGGGAAAATCCAGCAAATAGCTGGGCGAGCGATCATGCGGTTCATGCAAATCGACTTGAAGTGCACCGACTTTGCCAAAAAACTGGATTGGCCGCTCCGCTTGATATTCCGTGTGAAGGATGTGGGCGCTGGCCAAAGTGGCGTGACCGCAAAAACTCACTTCGTGCGATGGGGTAAACCAGCGAATGTCCCAACCCGATTTGTCCGCCCGTTGCACCACAAAGGCGGTTTCCGACAGATTGTTTTCCATGGCGATATGCTGCATCAGCGCGTCATCCAACCATTGGTCGAGCACCATCACGGCGGCCGGATTGCCTTTGAACAATTCGGACGTAAAAGCATCCACCTGAAAAATCTGCATTTAAATACCCCATAGCTACATTCGCGCCAAAAACAGCACACGATGCCGCGACCAATCAAGGCTGACAAGCCACAAATTCGCAAAAAAGCCGGGCAATTGCCCCCTTTGGGCTTGGCGTTTTTCCTTACGCCCTATATGGGTTAAACAATTGCAATAGCTTTGCGCAAACGCCCAAAAATGCTATGGACGAGCAAATTTGTTTTGGGTTTTGAAATGGCGGCGGCATCAAGAGGCACCGCACAATGACATGAATAAGGGAAAAAGGGCTTATGACAGAGCGCGCCCATCAGTTTAGTTACGATGATTTGATTTTGCATGGACGCGGCGAGCTGCCAGGGCAAGGCGACGCCAAATTGCCTGCGCCGCCAATGTTGATGTTTGATCGCATCACCAACATCGATTCCGATGGCGGTGAATACTCAAAAGGCAGCGTAACAGCCGAATTGGATTTGAACCCTGATTTGTGGTTCTATCAATGCCACTTTATCGGCGATCCAGTTATGCCGGGCTGTTTGGGCCTTGATGCGTTGTGGCAAATGATTGGCTTTTTCTTGTCATGGTCCGGGTCTCCCGGCCGCGGACGTGCCCTAGGCGGTGCCATCAAGTTTGTTGGCCAAGCCACAAATGACAAAAAATTGCTGCAATATCATGTTGATATTAAAAAGCACATGCGGTCTCCGTTGCCCTTTGGCGTTGCCAATGGCTGGGTCAAGGCAGACGGTGAGATCATTTACAAAGCCGAAAACTTGCGCGTGGGCTTGATCGGCCTTGAAGACAAATAGTCGACGCCAATTTTGAGCCGCAAGATTTAAAGAGGACAAAATGAAAAGAGTTGTCATCACAGGCATGGGAATTGTTTCTTCCATCGGGAACAACCGAGCGGAAGTGCTGCAGAGCCTGCGCGACGCAAAACCTGGCATTACAACCGCTGAAAGCCATGTTAAATATGGTTTTCGCAGCCAAGTGCATGGCGAGCCGACCCTTGATCCATTTTCCGTTCTAGATCGTCGGACCACCCGCTTTATGGCGCGTGGTGCGGCGTGGAACTATGTTGCTATGCAAGAGGCGATCGAGCAGGCTGGGCTGGAAGAGGAAAACATCTCCAACCCGCGCACCGGCATCGTGATGGGCTCTGGTGGTCCATCAACGGAAACTTTGATCAAGGCTGCGGACATCACCCGCGAAAAACTCAGCCCAAAGCGTATCGGCCCATTGGCTGTGCCAAAGGCGATGAGTTCAACGGCATCTGCGACGTTGGCGACTGCGTTTAAAATTAAGGGTGTGAACTACACCATCACGTCCGCTTGCGCGACCTCAAAGCATTGTATCGGCAATGCCTATGAGCAAATCCAAATGGGCAAGCAAGACATCGTGTTTGCTGGCGGCAGTGAAGACCTTGAATGGTCAATGTCCAACATGTTCGACGCGTTGGGCGCGATGACCTCAAAATATAACGACACACCAGAAACAGCCTCGCGTGCATATGATAAAAACCGCGATGGCTTCATCATCGCTGGTGGTGCAGGCGTAATGGTTTTGGAAGAGTATGAGCACGCCAAGGCGCGCGGTGCGAACATTCTGGCTGAAATCGTGGGCTATGGCGCCACATCTGACGGCTATGACATGGTGGCCCCATCAGGCGAAGGGGCCGAGCGCTGCATGCGCATGGCGCTGGAGACTGTGGATTGCCCCATCGATTACATCAACCCGCACGCCACATCGACACCGGTTGGTGACATCAAGGAAATTGAAGCGATTCGCAAAGTGTTCGGCAATGAAGACAAATGTCCGCCATTGTCCGCCACCAAATCATTGACCGGCCACTCTTTGGGTGCTGTGGGTGTGCAGGAATCGATTTATTCCGTGATGATGATGAATGAAGGCTTCCTGTGTGAAAGCGCCAACATCTTCGAACTCGATCCAGAATTTGAAGATATGCCGATTTTGCGTGAGCGCCGTGACAATCAGAACATCGGGTGCGTTATGTCCAACTCCTTCGGCTTTGGCGGCACCAACGCCACCTTGGTGTTTAAACATCCGGATGCCTAACCACGCCTATCCTAGGCACCAAATGGCGGCGGTGTCAGGGTAGTGAGCGCGCAGCGAACGACAGCGGCGCGTCAAGAAGAGGCGCCGATGCGGCGCAAATGATTTAAGGGGCCTTTTGGCCCCTTTTACTTGCCAGCCTTGGTGTTTTGCACCTGATCAGATTGCTTTGAGGAAGACAGATGAACGACCCCATCTACGCCATCGGCGACATACACGGGCAGCTTGAAATGTTACAACACGCGCTGGAAAAGATTGAGCGCGATGGTGGGCCAAACGCAAAAATCGTCTTTCTCGGCGACTATGTGGACCGTGGACCCAACAGCCAAGGCGTGATCGAATATCTGGCGAATGGAGTCGATGCTGGCAAAAACTGGACATGTCTTTTAGGCAATCATGACCGCATGTTTTCTATGTTTATGGAAGATTATCCGCGGACGGACTATCGGCTAAAGCCGGGCTATGATTGGTTCCACGAACGCATTGGCGGCGTTGAAACCATGGCCTCATATGGCATCGAGGCAGATCAGGATCGGCGCATTTTCCAAATTCATGAGGATGCCAAAGCATCGGTTCCACAAGACCATCTTGACTTCATAAACAAGTTGCCGTTGACCCATATTGAGAATGGAACGCTGTTTGTCCATGCGGGCATTCGGCCAGGGGTGGCGCTAGAACAGCAAGAAGAAGACGATCTCGTTTGGATCAGAGAAGGTTTTCTGGATGACCCTCAGCCCCATGATTGGCTTGTCGTGCATGGCCACACAACCGTCCCCGCTGCCACCCATTATGGCAATCGGGTCAATCTTGATTCGGGGGCCGGGTATGGCGATCCACTCACGGCCGCTGTTTTTGAAGGGCAGGAAAGTTGGGTGCTAACGGATAAAGGGCGTGCACCGCTCAAACCGTAAGACTGGCGCCGCCCTTTGCTGGATCAGCTGGCGAACACGCCATCCATATCTTTGAAGCCTTTAACCTCAATCGGATTGCCGCAAGGATCGGTGAAAAACATCGTCCATTGCTCACCCGGCTCGCCCTCAAACCGCACCTGCGGTGGGATGATGAAGTCCACATTGGCGCGGCGCAACCGCCCGGCCAGCTTTTCCCAATCGCCATGCTCCAAGATCACACCCAAATGTGGCATCGGCACTTTGTGGTCGCCCACAAGGCCTGTGCGTGCCGTCTTAAACGGCATGCCCACATGCAATGAAATCTGATGCCCGAAAAAGTCAAAATCAACCCAGCTTTCGGCGCTGCGGCCTTCATGACACCCTAAAATCTCACCATAGAAATAGCGGGCCACGTTGAGATCAGTCACGTGATAGGCAAGATGGAAAATCGATTTCATAAGGGACAACCTACCTCAAATAGAATATGCACGATTGTTGAGATTTTTAATCGAACCGTCAAGCAAAGCCTGTTGATTTGGTTGAGCTTTTCTTAGCAAACCAATGGCTCCGGTTTTAGGCGGAAATGAAATTCTGAATCTGCGCGGCAACCGCGGCGGCAGACATTTTTGAATTTTTAATTTTGAGATAATTCTCACGCTTGATTTCGCCATCATATGAGTTCAGACGAAATTGATCGTGGCAGCGCAAAAGATGCTTCTCTGATTTTTCAACATTGCGTTTCGAAGGTTTGTTCTTGAGGCGATTTTCACTTCGGTTCCGCACCAAACGCGTTTCTATATTCGTTTCAAGCTCGATCCAATAAACATCGGCGCCCTGGGCTTCAAATAAGCCTGTGACATGGTCAAGAAACTGAGTGTCCGCTGGGTCTTCGAAGTCACGCATAAGTGTGAAGATAAAGCCCGGTGCATCGCTCGCGGCAAAAGCGTTGAAAAACGCCAATCGAACGTCTTCAACCAGTTTTTGTCCTTCGGGCGTGCTGAAGGAGAAATATTGGCTGACCAGATCGACAGTTTGATGGTTATGAAAAAGCTTAAATTCAGAAAGCTTTTCAAGCTCTTGCCCAACCGTCATCTTTCCAACAGCTTGGGGCCCGATAAGAACAACAAATTTCACAATAAATAATCCAAAATTATGCTCAAAAATATTTAAATAGTCGTCAGCCCGTATGCCGCCTAACTTGCCAACATAGCCTCGATTTTCTCCTGCACACTTAAGGCCTCTTGCGGCGTCGCCAAAAGGTAGTCTTTGCCCTCAATCAACTGGGCGAAATGCTTAAGCTGTGCATGCAAACCGTCAATGCGGGCATTGTCTCCCGGGGCAACAATCTGGTTGAATTCACCGCCATCGCTCACCCAAAGCTCGCTAAATTGGCGGACAGAAAAACTCTGCTTCTCGCCTTTGACAAAAATCTCCTGACGGTCCGGCTGTGCGCCGCCAACAGCGGCAAAAACATTGAGTTTGATGCCGTCGCGATTGGTCAGTCGCGCTGCCAAATCGGTCTCGCAGAGTTCGGCGTCGGGATAATCCACATGCGCCCACTCCAACTCCACCGGACCCATCAACCGCTCGGCGAAAAACATAAAGTGAGAAATCACCTCCCGGGTCATGCCGCCCTCGGCACGAAACCGTAGCCAATCGGCTTTCACTTGCCAGGCCCGCGGCCATTGGGCATAGGAGACAAAAATATCGATTCCTGCCAAGGCACCCATGTCGCCGGAAGATTTGGCGGATTGAATGTGGGCGAGCGGCTCGCCAGTGGCCTGCACAAAATTAACCGCTGCAGCCACATTGGTCGCCTCAAGATGGCGGACCAGCTCGCGGCTGGCGGAAATATCTGTGCCCAAGGGTTTTTCCAAAAAGAGCGGCTTGCCCAGATCAGCTGCATATTTGGCATAAACGTGTCGGGGAGCCGGGGGGCAAGCCAAATAGACCAGATCCACGGCATCGATTGCCGCTTCGGCAGTGTCGGGAATGGTGGCATTGGGGGCAATGGCAAGTGCAGCGCTTTGGGCCGCGTCGCTTGGGTCCCACATATGGGTGACGTCAAATGCGGGATTGGTGCTGAGCGCCTGCAACATGCGTTGGCCCATAATGCCCAAGCCGATCACGGCGATTGATTTTGTCATCTTGTACCCCTTTTTTTGGGGCAAAGATAATCAAGCTTTGGTGCGGCGTCGATATTTCATTTTACGGGTGGTGACATCAAGGCTGTCATAAATCAGCACTTCCCCGACCAAGGGTTTGCCCACTTTGGCGATCAGTTTAATCGCCTCAAGTGCCTGCAAGCTGCCGATCACCCCGGTGATTGGGCCTAAAATACCCACTTCTTCGCAGGAGAACTGTGTCTCGTTTTGCGGCGGTTCGGGATATAGATCATCAAAGGACGGATTGTCGTTTTCATAGGGCATAAAAACCGTAAGATTACCGTCAAACAGATTGACCGCACCTGCCACCAAGGGTTTTTCCTGTCGCGCACAGAAATCTGCCACCAATTTGCGGGTGGTGAAATTATCTGAACCGTCCAACACAAGATCGTATGACGCGATAATGTCCGCGCCATTTTCAGCCGTAAGCCGCACCGGATGGGCTTTAACCGATATATGTGGGTTGAGCGCTGTGGCGAAACGCTGAGCCGAGTCGGTTTTAGCCAGCCCCTCATCAACCGTGCGATGCACAATCTGCCGTTGCAAATTGGACAGGGACACATGGTCATCATCTACGATGCCGATGGTGCCGACCCCTGCCGCAGCTAGATAAGCCAAAGCCGGGCTGCCCAAGCCGCCTGCGCCAATGATCAGCACTCTGGCGGCTTTGAGCCGTTGTTGCCCAATGCCGCCAATTTTTTTCAACACAATGTGGCGGGCATATCGGGCGGTTTCGTCGGCACTAAGGGGCATGGGCTAGAGTGGCACCACGATAAAGCGACGGTCCGGCCCTTCAAAGCCATGCGCCCAAACAGACACCAACAGCACCGCATGATCCAGATTGTAGGATTGGAAAGGCATAAACACCGCGGTAGGTCGATAAGTGATCGGACAGCCGCGCGATTTAGGAATATGCCCATCTTCGTAAACACGGTCAGTGTTGCCCTGAAGATCAGTCAAATTGACCGCAAACCCCATAGGTTCCTGACCCATATAATCCACGCACGGTTCGGTGGAGGGGGCCTTAAAAATTTCCAGAGCGATTTCATACATGTCATCGCGCGGCGCGGGCCCCATAAAGCCAGGCACATTAAACTCAATGCTGGTCTGGTCGATCTCGGGTTCGCCTTCGGCCTGAAAGGCGATCATATCTGCAGGTGTGACGATGCCATAGGCTTCCAAGTCCGCAAACGCTTCACTGGCCGCTTGGGCGCGGATCACATGTAGCGGCGTCATTTCTTCTTCGGAGCGCACACGATAGGGCGAACCCTCCACCCACTTATCTTCGGCCAGATTGATCAGATAGATATTGGAATAGGCAAAGCCCGATCCATCCTGCACGCCAAATTCTTCAAAGGCGAAATAGCGACCATCTTCTGAATAGCCGATGGCGTTCAGTAAGGCGCGATCACCTGCAAGGGCGGCGGAATTAAAGGAAAAGACAAGAGCGAGGACAAGCGCAAAGCGCGAGATTAGCGAAGTTAAGGTCATTTGAGCACCTCTTTGCAAAGCGTGCCGCTTATGACGACACCCCAGTTGAACCAAACCCGCCCGCACCTCGATCAGTGCTAGACAGAGATTCTGTCTTTATCATGACCACTTTTTCAACGGGTGCAATCACCATTTGTGCAATCCGGTCACCGCGATTGATCGTGAACGGCGCTTGCCCGTGATTAATCAGGATGACTCGAACCTCACCACGATAATCGGCATCAATGGTGCCCGGCGCGTTTAGCGTGGTCACCGCATGTTTTGCAGCAAGCCCCGACCGAGGTCGAATTTGCGCCTCGTAATTTTCGGGCAATCCCAACGAAAAGCCTGTTGGGACAATATCATGACTGCCCGGCTCAAGAACCATCGGCGTGTCAGCGGGCACTGCCGCGCGCAAATCCAATCCGGCTGCGCCGGTGGTGGCCTGCTGTGGTGCGTCAAGGCCTTCGCCATGGGGTAAAATTTTGAACTGAACGTCGACCATTACGCGTCTCCAAAATGCTTTGAGATGGCATCAGCCAGTTTTTCCGCCACCCCAGACTTGCTCATCTTTGGCCAATCTTCAGGCTGATCAGATGCAAAGAATGTGATCTTGTTTTGGTCGCCCCCAAAGGTGCCTGTTTCCGGGCTGACATCATTGGCCAGCAGCCAATCGCACCCCTTGCGTTGGCGCTTGGCGCGCGCATGTTCCACCAGATTTTCAGTTTCTGCGGCAAAGCCGACTACCAATGCCGGGCGTTTGGTCTGGTCCAGCTCGGCAACCGACTTCAAGATGTCAGGGTTCAGTACCATTTCAATCGAGGGTGTTGTGCCGTCATGCTTTTTCTTGATCTTTTCCGCGCCTGCTTGCTTGGGTCGCCAGTCGGCTACAGCGGCGCAAAAAATGGCACCATCGGCAGGCAAAGCCCTGTGCACAGCGTCATACATGTCTTGCGCACTACCGATGGCAATGGCATCGACCCCGGCGGGTGGCGGCACGTCAGACGCGCCATAGATAAAGCTTACTTTGGCACCGCGGTTCAACAGGCTTTGGGCAATGGCGGTGCCTTGCTTGCCGGAGGAGGCGTTTGAGATATATCGCACCGGATCAATCGGCTCGCGGGTGCCGCCGGAGGTGACGATAAAATGTTTGCCCTTGAGGCTTTGGCCTTTTTCGAAATAGGCGCAAATGGCGTCAAAGATTTCTGGCGGCTCTGCCAAACGGCCGGGGCCAAATTCGCCGCACGCCATACTACCTTCAACCGGGCCCAAAAACTGCATGCCATCCGCCAGCAATTGCTTGTAGTTGCGCTGCGTTGCCGCCGATTCCCACATACGCACATTCATGGCGGGCACGACGATCACATCTTTGTCGCGCGCCAGAATGGCGGTCGAGGCCAAATCATCAGCAAGGCCAAGGGCCATCTTGGCCATAAAATTACCCGTGGCCGGAGCCACCACAATCAAATCGGCGTCACGCACCAATTCAATATGATTGATTTCCGCCTCGCGGCTCAGATCAAACAACTCGGTCAGAGTAGCTTTGCCTGAAACGGTGCTGGCGGTCATCGGGGTCACAAAATTTTGTGCCGCGCGCGTCATTAAGGGCTGCACCTCGCCGCCTGCCTTGCGGATCAGGCGCATCACATCAATCGCCTTAAACGCGGCAATGCCGCCCGTAATGATCAATAAAATCTTGCGGCCTTCGAGCATATGATCTCCTTAAGCCCCGTTTGGGGCTGTCTTTTCGCCTAGAACAGCGAGTTCAGCGCCGCAGCGCCCAGCAAAAGCATAAGCGTCACGCTCAAAATCGCAAACCAGCGTTTCATAAAAAACGGCGTTTGATCGCGATGTTTCTCTGAAAGCTCCAACATTCGCTCATATCGCTCAAGCAGGTCAGGCAGTTTTTTTGCGGCCAGCAAAAACTCATTGCCCGTCGCAATCGCGTCTTTGATGATGCCTTCCGGCCCCACTTTGCGCTTCACCCATTCAGACACAATCGGCTCGGCGGTGGTCCACATGTTCAGTTCGGGATCAAGCGAACGCGCAACCCCTTCTACCAACACCATATTTTTTTGCAGCATCACCAATTCAGTGCGGGTTTCCATATCAAATAATTCAGTAACATCCATCAATTGGGTGAGCACTTTGGCCATGGAAATCTCGTTGGCCGCGCGCCCCACCAGCGGTTCGCCAATGGCGCGAAGGGCTTGCGCGAAATCGTCGACTGACTGGGTCTTCGGCACATAGCCAATGTCAAAATGCAACTGGGCGATGCGTCGATAATTGCGGGTAATAAAACCGTATAGAATTTCGGCAAGAAATTTTTGTTCTTCCGGGCCGATACGGCCCATAATGCCAAAATCCACCGCCCGAACCGTGCCATCGTTGGGTGCGACAAACAAATTGCCCGGGTGCATATCCGCATGGAAGAAGCCATCGCGAATAGCGTGGCGCAAAAAGCTTTGCAGCAAATCTTTGGCGATCTTTTTGCGGTCCAAGCCCGCCGCATCAATCTTGGCGTGATCGCGAATTGGGATGCCATCCATCCAGGAAGTGGTCATCACCTCCCGTGCGGTTTGCGGCCAAACCACGGTGGGAATTTCAAAGCCGGGATCTTGTTCTGTATTTTCACGCATTTCGGAAATGGCGGCGGCTTCCAGCCGCAAATCCATCTCCAAAAACGCAGACCGTTCCAACGTTTTGATCACGTCCAAAGGCCGCAAGCGCCGCGCTTTCGGCACCATGCGCTCCACAAGGCCAGCGGCGGCGCGCATGGAGGCCAAATCTTTATAAAAACGTTCCTCAATGTCCGGACGCAAAAGCTTTATGGCCACCTTTTGTCGGCCGGTTGGCCCCTCAATATAGGCTTGATGCACCTGCGCAATGGAGGCTGCAGCAATGGGCTCGGAAACGTCCAACAGCTTGTCGGCACCATTGCCTAGTGAGCGCTTCAAAATTTCGGGCACCAGCTTTTGGTCAAACGGCGGCATTTGATCTTGCAGCCCTTGCAGGTCAGTGGACACATGGGCCCCGACAATATCAGGCCGCGTCGCCAGCATTTGCCCTAGCTTGACATAGGTTGGGCCAAGCTTTTGCAGCGCTTTGGACAAGCGCTCCACCCGTCCGGTTTTGCGCACAGAGCGCCGCTCGATCAGGCGTGCCAGCTTAATCGCACGTGCTGCAGGCCCCTTGATGCCTTGGCCTTCCGTGATCGACAGCGCCCCTTCGCGGGCCAAAACATAACCTGCACGAAGCAAGCGAAAATAGGCTGAAAGTCCCATAAATGTCGTGCCTATCTGATTTTCCAAGCCGAATGGATGGTGGCAATGTTGCCGGTAAGCGGGGTATAATTGACGTTCTCAAATCCGGCATCGCGGATCATTTGCGCAAACGGTTCGGGCTTTGGAAACTGCCGAATGCTCTCCACCAGATATTGATAGGGATCGCCATCACCGGTCACCATTTTGCCCATCGGCGGGATCAAATGGTCAGAAAATAGCTCATAGACCTTATCGAGACCGGGGACATCGACGGTTGAGAACTCAAGCACCATCAAACGGCCGCCACGTTTGAGCACGCGATAAGCTTCCCGCAGGGCTTTATCGATCTGCGGCACGTTGCGAATGCCAAAAGCGATGGTGTAGGCATCAAACATCTTGTCGTCGAACGGTAGCTCTTCCGCGTTGGCTTCAACAAAGTCGACACCTTCTTGATAGCGCCAATTTTTTGCCCGTTCCGCCCCCACGCGCAACATATCGCTATTGATGTCTGAAACGGTCACATTTGCGTTGCCGTGGGAGGCTGCCAAAATGCGCTGGGCAATATCGCCCGTGCCGCCAGCCATATCCAGCACATGATAATGGTCATTGCCCAGTTTGGGTGGCGCGAGCTTGGCCACAAACGCATCCTTCCACACCCGGTGCAAGCCGCCGCTCATCATGTCGTTCATCAGATCATAGCGGTCAGCCACCTTATGAAACACATCATTCACCAGGCCCTGCTTTTCGCCCAAAGGCACTTCGCGTTCACCGAAATGTGTGGTTTGTTGTGCGTCAGTCATCTTTTCGATATTCCTTCAATTTCCGGCACCATATCCCAAGCCGTTTTGGATTTCCAATAAAAGACGCCATGATATGGCTGCAGTGGATTGACGCAGGCACACACCTGCGGCCACCGACGAAAGTGAAAGAGAAAATGCCCGAATTACCAGAGGTTGAAACCGTGAAAAGAGGGCTCGAGCCCTTTCTGGCTGGGGCCACGATTGAGAAGGTGATCCTTAATCGGCCTGACTTGCGATTTCCGTTTCCCGACAACATGGCGGATCGATTGATCGGCCAAACCATTATCCATGTGGGGCGGCGCGCCAAATATCTGGTGCTTGGGCTGTCGAGCCATGAGGTGCTGTTGGCCCATTTGGGCATGAGCGGCAGTTTCAAGGTCGGCAAATATGTTCCTGACGCGGCCGCGCGGGTGCACAAGCAGCAATTATCGACCAAGCATGATCATGTGGTGATGCAACTCACCCATCCCACACAGGGCGTGGTTGAGCTCGTGTACAATGACCCACGCCGCTTTGGCTATATGGATTTGATCGCCCAAGGGGCGCGCAACAAGCATCTGGACCATTTGGGGCCTGAGCCCTTGTCCAACCAGTTCAATGCCGATCATTTGGCCCAGCGCTTCGCCAATAAAAAAAGTCCGGTCAAAACCGGCCTGCTGGATCAACGCAATGTGGCGGGCTTAGGCAATATTTATGTGTGTGAAGCCCTTTATGAAATGGGAATAGACCCGTTTAAGCCCATGGCGCAGTTGGCATCCGACTATGGGCGCGACCCAGCGCAGCTGGAAGGGCTCACCCAGGCCATCAAACGCACCTTGCAAATCGCGATCGCGGCGGGCGGCTCTACCTTGAAAGATTTCAAGAACGCGCAAGGCGATTTAGGCTATTTTCAACATCAGTTTAAGGTTTATGGCCGCGAGGGCGAATTATGTGCTAATGAGGGGTGTGACACATCAATTGAACGTCGGGTGCAATCTGGGCGCTCAACCTTTATGTGTCCCACCTGTCAGACTTAGGCCGAGTGCGGGCGTTTGCCCGCTATTTCACCTAATTTGATATTGACGTGATCGCCTAGGCGCTCTATAACGCGCCAACGAAATTTTGGCGGCAGCTGTGCCGCCGCTTTTATTTCGGTTTGAATTATTGAGAATTTGAGCCGAAAACGCATTACGAGGAAAAGCATGGCAAATACTCCGTCAGCAAAAAAGGCTGTACGCAAGATCGAGCGTAAGACCGAAGTCAACAAAGCACGTCGTTCACGCATGCGCACATTCATCCGCAAGGTTGAAGAAGCGATTACATCAGGCGACGATGCTGCAGCGAAGCAAGCGCTTCAAGCTGCGCAGCCTGAAATTATGCGCGCTGCAAACAAAGGCGTTATTCATAAGAATTTGGCCTCGCGCAAAATTTCGCGTTTAGCAGCCCGTGTGAAAGCTGTTTCTGCTTAAGCAGATCACACTTTGACATTGCAGATTTGAAAGCCCTTCTTTGAGTGATCAAGGAAGGGCTTTTTGCGTGCCTAAGCGAGCGGAAAAATAGCCGCGCATTGAAATTGTTGCACTTGAGACTATCTGCCTTGATAACAAACGCCTGCAAATTATTGAATCTATTTATGAATCTGTCGTAAAACCGACATGCAGCCCAAAAAAATATTTATTTTCAGATGTTTACCGAAGTCTCCTCTGCGGCGAATTTAGGCAAAAAATATAAAAAACGACCGAAAAACCAGAAAAAGTAAATTTTTTATTAACGTACTTTTAGGGCTTGATTTATGAATTTGTAAGGAGAGTCAAAGCCTTAAAAAGAGGGGGGTAGACTCACCCCTGCTCACCCGCACTTTTGATTAAAGAGTCAATCCCCATTTTGCGAGATTCCACGGTTGAAACCGAAATTTTTCAAGGCTAATATGATCCTCGTTGGAACGAAGACTAAAGATATGTGAATAATAAAAACACACATATCAATATAACCGGGGGCATTGTGATGCGGCACAAGAAAAACGGGCGATCGGGGCCCGAGTTTCGGAATACTTTTAAGCATTTCGCATCATTTTTTTCTTAGCTCACCATGTCTTGTGAGTTTCAATAGAAAACTTTCTGGCGGCAATCGCTAAACTACAAAATAAAATGACAATTGAAGCGGCGAATACTTTCGGCGAGCGATATTGTTATGTTTACGGGGCAAAAACAGCCCGTCGTGCGGCCAACCTTGCGGGGTTGGAGACGGGTAAGATTTGGGCAAACAGAGGCACATATGAACCACACATCGCTTTTGGCGCGCGACATCAATCAAGAAACAGAACAACTAGATGTTGCGACCAATCAATCAGGACAAATGGGCGGAGAGCAAATGACAGATTTGGGGGCGGATCAGTCTAAGATTTGGGAACGCGCGAAGAAAAGACTTTGGGCAAGTGTGGGCGAAGATGTGTTTTCATCATGGTTCGCGTCGATGGAGATGGAGGAAATCCGCGACGGGGTTGCACATTTATCAGTGCCGACCCGCTTTCTGAGTTCGTGGATTACATCAAATTATCAAGATCGCATTTTGGAGGCCTTTACCGCCGAAACAGATCAAGTGGCTCAGTTGCATTTGACCGTACGGATAAATGGCAAGCCACGCGCCACAATCCAGCAGAATAACGGGTCTGAGGCACAAAAGCCGCAAGCCAAGTCCACCACCAATCAGGGTTTGCGCACAGGCGTGCAGCATAATGCGCGCATTAAGGCCGGCGATGCGCTTTCAGGATCAGCGCTTGATCCCAAGCTCACCTTTGATAGCTTTGTGACAGGGTCAGCCAACGAAATGGCTTTAGCCGCTGCCAAACAAGTTGCGCAGGCCGCCGCCCAAGGCACAGCCGCCTTTAACCCAGTTTATATTCACTCTTCCGTTGGCTTGGGCAAGTCCCACCTGTTGAACGCGATTGCATGGGCCGCCGGCGCTGGCGATAAGGACCGCAACATCGTCTATCTCACCGCCGACCATTTTATGTATCACTTCATCACCGCCGTGCAGCGTCAAAGCGCCATCGCATTTAAAGAATGGCTCCGCTCGATCGATGTGTTGTTGATCGATGATATGCAGTTCTTGCAAGGCAAGTCCGTTACCGAATTGGGTCAAGCGTTGAGCGCCTTGCTCACAGGGGCCAAACAAGTGGTGGTGGCTGGCGATGCACCCCCACGCGATTTGGATATGTTGGATGATCGGTTGCGGTCACGCCTTTCCGGTGGTCTCGTTGTGCCCATCCAATCATTGGATGAAGAATTGCGCCGTGCGATCGTTCAAAAGCGCGCGGAACAAGCGGCAGCGAAATTCCCAGGTCTGCACATTCCGGCGCCAGTTCTCGATTATGTGGCCCGCAACGTGTTGTCCCATGGTCGAGATTTGGATGGTGCGGTAAACCGCCTTGTGGCCGCCAACCAGTTGACCGAAGAGCCGATCACCATCGAACTGGCCGAAAAAGCATTGCACGACCTTTTGCGCACCCGTGATACACGCCGCGTGAAGATCGATGAAATCCAAACAACCGTGGCAAAACACTTCAAGGTGTCCAAGCCGGATCTCTTGTCATCGCGTCGTTCGCGTTCTGTGGTGCGCCCGCGCCAAATCGCCATGTATTTGTCGAAAATTTTGACCTCGCGGTCATTGCCAGAAATTGGTCGCCGCTTCGGCAATCGTGATCACACCACCGTGTTGCACGCTGTGCGCAAAGTGGAACAATTGATGGGCGGCGATACTGGATTTGCGCAAGAAGTTGAACTGCTTAAGCGTATGATCGAGGAATAGACGACCGCGCAGAAATTCTCGGGGGAGGATAAAACGGCGCATCTTGACAAAAGATGCGCCGTTTTCTGTTGTTATTGCAGCTTTTGGGCGAGTTAGGCCTTGCCTTTTGCGCCAGAAAAAGCCAGTTTCGCAACCCCGAATAGATCAATGATAAGCGCCATCGAAAAAAACGATGGCAGCATGGGAGACGTCAGATGAAGGTCACTTTGGAGCGCAACCATTTGCTCAAATCTTTGGGCCATGTTCACCGTGTTGTGGAGCGGCGAACCACATACCCCATCCTGTCCAACGTTTTGATCAATGCGCACGATGGGCGGCTCGAATTGCGGGCCACCGATCTGGACATTGAAATCACCGAAAGTGTGCCCGCCATGGTTGGCGTTGCCGGCACCACCACGGTGCCTGCGCACACGCTTTATGAAATCGTGCGTAAATTGGCAGATGGTGCCGAAGTTAATCTGGAAACAGACGGCGCAAATGAGCAGATGAAAATCACCTCAGGCCGCTCAAATTTCAATTTGACCTGCTTGTCCCCGGATGGATTCCCGGATTTGAAATCAGGCGATTTCGGTCATAAATTTAGCTTAAAAGCTGGCGCGCTCAAAAATCTGATTGATTGCACCCAGTTTGCCATCTCCACCGAAGAGACGCGCTATTATTTGAACGGCATCTTCTTCCACACCATGAGTGAAGATGATGGCGTGATCCTGCGCGGCGTGGCGACAGACGGTCACCGTTTGGCCCGCGCCGAAACCGCAGCGCCGCAAGGGTCTGAAGGCATGCCATCCATCATCGTGCCGCGCAAAACCGTGGCCGAAGTGCAAAAGCTTCTGGGTGATGATGATCAGGACGTGGCGATTGAACTGTCGGACAGCAAAATCCGTTTTGAATTGGGCGGCGTGGTGCTGTTGTCAAAATTGATTGAGGGCACTTACCCCAATTATGAGGGCGTGATTCCGAAGGACAATGACAAACGCTTGGCGGTTGACCGCAATGCTCTGAAGCAGGCCGTAGACCGTGTGTCCACCATCGCGTCCGACCGGGGCGGCAAGGCTGTGAAGCTGGGCTTGAGCGAAGGTCTGCTTGAACTGAGCGTGACCAACCCGGACCACGGCACAGCCCGTGAAGAATTGCCCATCGAGTTTGAGCATGAAGGCTTTGAAATCGGCTTTAATGCCCGCTATTTGCTGGACATTATCGAGCAGGTGCATTCGGAGCAGGCGATCTTTATGTTCTCGGACAGCGGGTCACCCACCATCGTGCAATCAGAAGATGACGCCGATCAAGCGCTTTATATTTTGATGCCGATGCGCGTTTAGTCGCGTTATCGCCGGGGCAGAAAGGGGCAGGCCTTAAATGGCACATCGTGAACTGCCCACCCATTACATTTCCAGATTGCGGCTCTCAAACTTCCGCAATTATGCAAGTGCGGCATTGGACCCGGACCCGCGCCATGTGGTGCTGACCGGGCCAAATGGGGCGGGCAAAACAAATCTTTTGGAAGCGATTTCTCTGCTCGGACCGGGGCGTGGCCTGCGCCGCGCCGCGTTTGAGCAATTGGCACTGCATGCCAGCGAGGCGGGCTGGGCCGTGGCGGCAAGCTTGGAAACACCCGTTGGCCCCGTAGATATGGGCACAGGGCTTGATCAAGGCGTGCAGACCGGACGCAAGGTGCGCATCAATGGCAGCGCCGCCAAATCGGTGGAAGAGCTAGGCGAATATGCCCGCATTCTTTGGCTGACCCCCTCCTTGGATGGGCTGTTTACCGGCGCCGCGGGCGACCGCCGTCGATTCTTTGATCGGCTGGTGATGACGCTCATTCCCAGCCATGGGGCTGAGGCCAATGCCTTTGAAAAGGCCATGCGCCAACGCAACAAGCTGCTGGAAACTGACTTCGATCCCAGTTGGATGAGCGCCATCGAAGCGCAAATGGCCACCCATGCCGCGGCCATGCATTTTGCCCGCGTCGATATGATTACCCATCTCAATCAATTGCTGGAGAAAACCCGCGGCGACGCGCCATTTCCCGGCGCCCATGTGGCGCTTGCGTCGCAAGAGGAGCTGACCGAAGAGTTTGTATCCTCAAGCGCTTTAGAGGCGTTCCTGACCGATCTCTGGCGCAATCGTCGCCCCATTGATCGAGTGGCGGGACGCACGACCCTTGGGCCGCACCGCACAGATATGCAGGTTACCCATCTGGATAAACAAATGCCTGCCGCCCTGTGCTCAACCGGGGAGCAAAAGGCGCTCCTGATCGGTCTTATTTTGGCGCAGGCCGCGCTGGTGCGCCAAATTACCCACATTTCGCCGCTATTGTTGCTGGATGAAATCGCAGCACATCTGGATTTGTCGCGCCGCGCGGCCTTGTTTGAAATCCTCAATGGCCTTGGCACTCAGTGTTGGATGACGGGTACCGACAAAATGCTGTTTGAAGCGCTGGGCGACGAAGCGCAATTTGTCAGCGTGAAAGACGCGCAATTGACGCTTTAGGGCCCTTAAATCCGGCCAAATAAGCGCAACCATGCTCCCTAGCGCAACAATCCCAAGAAAAAGCGGCAAAAAACCGCCACAACCCTTTGGTTTAGGCCGAAAACGGTCTAGAAAAAGAGAAGCTAAACAGATTGTGATTCGGTGCAAATGAGCGAAGAAAATCAAACCCCAAAAACTGATGAATATGGTGCGGGAAGCATTCGCGTGCTCAAGGGGCTCGATGCGGTCCGCAAACGTCCGGGCATGTATATCGGGGATACCGATGATGGCTCCGGGTTGCACCACATGGTTTATGAGGTGGTTGATAACGCGATTGACGAGGCGCTGGCTGGCCATGCTGACTATGTGACCGTCACCATCAACCCCGAAGGCTCAGTTTCTGTTACCGATAATGGGCGCGGCATTCCAACCGATATGCACGAAGAAGAAGGCATGTCGGCCGCTGAAGTGATCATGACCCAGCTGCACGCTGGCGGCAAGTTTGACCAAAATTCCTATAAGGTTTCTGGCGGTTTGCACGGCGTGGGCGTGTCAGTGGTGAACGCACTGTCGGAATGGCTCGAGCTGGAAATTCGCCGCCAAGGCAAAGTGCACCGGATGCGCTTTACCCATGGTGTGTCAGATGCGCCACTGGAAGTGGTGGGCGATGCAGGCGACGAAACAGGCACCAAAGTGACCTTTATGCCGTCGACTGACACCTTCACCATGGTTGAGTTTGATTATGACACGCTGGAGCACCGCTTGCGTGAATTGGCGTTCCTGAACTCTGGCGCGCGCATCATTTTGAAAGATTTGCGCCACGGCGAAGACAAGTCTGTCGAGCTTTATTATGAAGGCGGGCTGGAAGCATTCGTGCGCTATTTGGACAAATCCAAACAAGCGCTGATTGAAAGCCCGATCTACATCACCGTTGAAAAAGATGACATCACCGTTGAGCTGGCCCTGTGGTGGAACGAGAGCTACCACGAAAATGTGCTGTGCTTCACCAACAATATTCCACAGCGCGACGGCGGCACCCACTTGGCCGGTTTGCGCGGCGCGCTGACCCGCCAGGTCACTGGCTATGCTGATCGTTCCGGCGTGTTGAAGCGTGAGAAAGTTTCATTGACGGGCGATGACTGCCGTGAAGGCCTCACCTGCGTGCTGTCGGTGAAAGTGCCAGACCCGAAATTCTCCTCTCAGACGAAGGACAAATTGGTGTCTTCCGAGGTGCGTCCGGTGGTGGAATCAGTGGTCAATGACCGCTTGAACCAATGGTTTGAAGAGCATCCTGCTGAAGCCAAAACGATCGTTTCGAAAGTGGCGGAAGCTGCTGCCGCGCGGGAAGCCGCACGTAAAGCGCGGGAATTGACCCGCCGCAAAACCGCGCTGGACGTTTCGTATCTCGCCGGCAAGCTTAAAGATTGCTCGGAAAAAGATCCGACCAAATCAGAACTCTTCCTGGTGGAGGGTGATAGTGCGGGCGGATCGGCCACTCAAGGCCGTGACCGGGGCACCCAGGCCGTTTTGCCGCTGCGCGGTAAGATTTTGAATGTGGAGCGGGCGCGCTTCGACAAGATGCTGTCGAGCCAGGAAATTGGCAACCTTGTGATGGCCCTTGGCACATCTATTGGTCGTGAAGAATTTAATATTGAAAAGCTGCGCTACCACAAAATCATCATCATGACCGATGCGGACGTGGATGGCGCGCACATTCGTACGCTCTTGCTCACCTTCTTTTATCGGCAAATGCCTGAACTGATCGAGAATGGCCACATTTTCATCGCGCAGCCACCGCTTTACAAAGTGCGACGCGGCCAGTCTGAGCAATATTTGAAAGACGAACGCGCGCTGGAAGAATATTTGCTTAATGCGGGCCTTGAAGATGCGGCGTTGATTACCGCCGCAGGCGTGACCCACACCGGTCAGGATTTGATGGATTTGGCCTCGAAAAGTCGCGATATTGTGCACACCATCAACGGGTTGAATGCGCGCTATGATCGGCAGATCGTCGAGCAATGTGCCATTTCTGGCGCGTTGAACCTCTCCGTTTTTGAAGATCCCGCCCAAGGCGAAAAAATGGCCCAAACCGTCGCACAGCGATTGGATTTGGTCTCTGCTGAGACGGAACAGGGCTGGGAAGGCACGTTCGATCCGACAGAAGGCTACGTCTTCTCGCGCACCGTGCGCGGCGTTCTAGAAAGCCACAAAGTTGACAGCGCATTGCTGCGCTCAACAGATGCGCGCAATTTGGAGAAGCTGGCAGGCTATCTCGAGAATCTGTTCGAGGGACTGGCCAAATTGGAACGCAAGGATCAAAGCCAGCAAATCTTCGGGCCGTTCACCCTTTATGATGCGATGACCAGTTTTGGCCGCAAAGGCATCTCCATGCAGCGCTATAAGGGCTTGGGCGAAATGAACCCCGATCAATTGTGGGAAACAACACTTGATCCAGATGCCCGCTCATTGCTGCGCGTGCATGTGAAGGAAAGTGACGTTGCTGACGAAACCTTCTCTAAATTGATGGGCGATCTGGTGGAACCACGGCGCGAATTTATTCAAGACAATGCGCTGAGTGTCGCCAACCTCGACGTTTAGGTGGACCTCGATATTTAAGCAAAAAGGGCGCCGATTGGCGCCTTTTTTTTAGGACAAGCGTTTGCGAAGCAAAATTGTGGTCAGACCGCTGTCCCATTCCTCATCAGGATATTGTTTGATCTCTTCAAACCCGTGTTTTTTATAAAATGCGCGCGACTGCGTATTAAACGTGTCTGTTTCCAACCGCACCTTGTCATGAGCCTGTCGGATTTCATTTTCTGCATAGCACAGCAATGCGCTGCCAACGCCACGCCCCTGAGCCTCTTGAGACACGTGCAGCGCCGCAACGAAATCACCAAACCAATGCACCATGCGTATAGTTTTGCCGCCTTCCGCCGCCACAAAAATGTGGGAGCAATATTGATCAAGATAGTCATCGACCCGCTGTTCGAAATGCGCAGCCTTGGCTAATCCGCGCTCATTGAGCTGCGGTTTCCACGTGTGGGTGAAGGTTGAAAGCAAGATGCCTTTGATGTCGGGCTTATCTTCAACCAAGGCGCGTCTAATTTCAAAAGTCACAACAAAACTCATAATTTGGTCAAAACATGCATTTAGACATTGATTCAGCGTTCAGCAATCCAATGAAACCGGTAAGTCTGAGCTGTTGCAAAAATGTTTACACCCCATAAACCGGCCACATTTAAAGTGAATAAGCACTTTTCTCGACTTTTAATCAAATCCGCGAGGGTAATTGGTGGCGCGTAAACCTTCCAAATCGTCAGACCTGAAATTGACCAATGCTGACCGTATTGGCGGCACAAAGGGCAAGAAGACGCGTACGCGCACCAAGGCCAAAACTGCGGCCAGCAGCAAGGCGAATCCCAAAAAGAAAGTGACGCGCCGTAAGGCGAAGAAGCAGCAGAAATGGACGTTCTGGCGTGTGTTCCGTCGTCTGTTTTATTGGGGCGTCGTGCTGGGCGTATGGGCGCTGATTGCCGTTGGCGGCATTGTCGCCTATTACGGCATGCAGCTGCCGTCATCAGACACTTGGGCCATCCCTGATCGTCCGGCGAATATCCGCATTGTCGCGGCCGATGGGCAGCTTTTGTCCAATCGTGGCAAGATGGGCGGCGAGGCCATATCCATCCACGAATTGCCCCATTTTGTGCCCGCAGCCGTGTTGGCGATTGAAGACCGGCGTTTTTATGACCATTTCGGCATCGATCCCATCGGTATCGCCCGCGCCTTTGTGAACAACACCATTGAGGGCCGGATTACCGGCGGTGGATCGACCATCACCCAACAAGTGGCCAAAAACCTGTTTTTGACGCCGGATCAAAATTATGGCCGGAAAATCCAGGAAGCGCTCCTGTCGGTCTGGCTGGAACAAAATTTCACCAAAGATGAAATTTTGCAGCTCTATTTGAATCGGGTTTATTTTGGTGCGGGGTCTTACGGGATTGAAGCGGCGTCGCAGCGTTATTTTGGCAAGTCAGCGCGCAATCTATCCTTGGGTGAATCTGCAATTCTGGCGGGCCTGCTGAAGGCGCCGTCTCGCCTCGCGCCCAACAAAAACCCGGAAGGTGCGGCCGCTCGCGCCCGCGTGGTGCTGAACGCGATGGCGGAGGAAGGCTATATCTCTGAAGCAGAGGCCAAGGCCGCCGCGATCGACCCCAACAAGCGTATCCGAACCCGTGTCACCGGCACCGAATATTACGTCGCCGACTGGGTGGAAACATTGATGGACAATTATCTTGGTGAGGTGGAGCAGGATGTAATTGTGTACACCACCATCAACTGGGAACTGCAAAAACAGGCCGAGTTTTTAATCAAAGAAATCGTGCGCGAACAGGGTGAAGAGCGTGCGTTTAGCCAAGGGGCGCTGGTGTCGATGACGCCGGATGGGGCAGTGCAGGCCATTGTCGGGGGCATTGATTACACCACAAGCCAATATAACCGCGCGGTCACAGCGCGGCGACAATCTGGCTCCGCGTTTAAACCCTTTGTGTATCTGACCGCTTTGGAAAATGGCTATCGGCCTGAGACCGTGGTTGACGATTCGCCCTTTACCTATAAGGGCTGGTCGCCCCAAAATGCTGGTGGCAAAACCCGTGGCACCATGCAACTGCGCGACGCATTGGCGGTGTCGTCCAATCTGGTGGCCGCTAAGCTGGCCATCGAACTGGGGCCGCAAAATGTGGCGCAGACTGCCTATAAGCTTGGGATTTCCAGCAATATCGACCCCGTGCCCTCAAGCGCACTGGGCACCACAGGCATTTCGCTTTTGGAACTGACCGCGGCCTACGCCCCTTTTGCCAATGGTGGCGAAGGCATCATTGCACGGGTGATTTCGCGCATCGAAACTGCCGAAGGTGAAGTGCTTTATAATCATCAGCCAGCGGGCCCCGGTCGGGTCGTGGCGCCGGAGCATATCCCAATGATGAACGATATGTTGGCCCATGCTGTCGAAGTAGGCACCGGCCGCAAAGCAAGATTTGGCGATTGGCCGATCGCTGGCAAAACCGGCACCTCTCAGAAGAACCGCGATGCGCTCTTCGTCGGCTACAGCGCCCGTTTGGTCACCGGCGTATGGGTGGGCAATGATGATGACACGCCCACCAATGCCAGCGGTGGCAATGTGCCGGTGCAAGTCTGGCACGATTTTATGCAAAAGGCCCATGAAGGGCTCGCTGTCGCCCAAATCCCTGGTGGCAATGTGCGGTTTGACAATCAAAGCCTTGAGCCAATGACCCAGCGGCCCCAAGAAGGCCAGCGCCGGAATTTGGGCGACCTGATTAACGAGATATTCTCGCGTTAAGCAGCGCTTTTCGTGTTGATGGCAAAGCCGATATCGTCTGGACCAGCCGGAATGATTTGGCGCGGGTTGAGCGCTTTGACCGAATAATACCCGGCCTTGATATGCTCAAGATCGACGGTCGCAGCCACACCGTCCAACGCATATATGCGTTGGGCAAAGCGCAGCAGATGCGGATAATCCTGCACCCTTTTCAGATTGGTCTTAAACAGGCCGAAATAGGCCACATCAAACCGCGCAAGCGTTACAAACAATCGAATATCGCTTTCGGTCAGTTGCTCGCCAAATAGGTATGGTCCATCTGCTGCCAAGCGGTCTTCCAATCGATCCAGCGTGGCAAAGACTTCATGAAACGCCTCTTCATAGGCATCCTGACTTTGTGCAAAGCCAGCGCGATAAACCCCGTTATTCAGCCCGTGATAAAGCCAGCTATTCAGCTCTTCGATCTGATCCGCCAGTTCCTCTGGATAAAGGTCATTTTTGGAAGGCACTAGCGCGGAAAAACTATGATTGAGCATGCGCAAAATATCCGCGCTCTCATTGTTCACAATCGTTTGGCGCTTTTTATCCCAAAGTACAGGCACCGTGGCACGCCCGGTGTAATTGGGATCAGCCTTTGTATAAATCTGGTGCATATATTTCGCCCCATTGAGCCGGTCCAAATCGGCTCCCTCAAAACCACCAAAGGACCACCCCTCTGCGCTGAGCTGCGGGTTGACCACGCTCACGCTGATCATATCGTCAAGGCCTTTGAGCGCGCGTGCCATCAAGGTGCGCGATGCCCAGGGGCAGATCAGGGCGACATAAAGATGATAGCGGTCTGGTTCCGCCTCAAAGCCGCCTTCACCGGTGGGGCCCGGCGCGCCATCGGGCGTGATCCAGTTGCGAAACGCAGACTCCTGACGCACAAAGCGCCCCTTTTTGTCCTTGGCCTGATATGGGTGCCAATCGCCCTGCCATTTTCCATCAACAAGCATAGTAAGCTCCTTAAAACGGGCGCGACCCAAAGGATCGCGCCCTGTTGCACTTAAGCAGGCTGGCGGGAAAGCCAGGCTGGCGCGATTTGTGTGCCTTGGCCCAACATATAGCCAAACTGCACATTCAGATAGGCGAGCGGCTCCAGATAGCGCGCATTGAGCAGGCCGCCCGCATCCACAGCGTCAAACCCGACGTCAGCCAATAATGTGACCACCTCTTGTTTGGCCGCATCATCATCAGCCGCCACATAGGCAGGCACTTTCCGGCCCTCAAAAATCAGGCCCTGCTCATAGACCTGGGCAAAGATGGTGTTCAGCGCCTTGACCACATGGGCGTTGGGCAACAATTCGGCAATTTTTTCGGCTGCCGATGAATCATAGCCAAAGGTCAGCCCGGAGAAGTCTGCCTTGAATGGATTGGTGACATCCACCACAATCTTGTTGTCAAAATTATAGCGGGCGGCCAATTCACTCACCGCATCAAACGGCACGGCCAGAAATACGATCTCGGCAGTGTCGAGCGCTTCATCTATGGCTACCGCGCTGGCATTTTTCACGGTGCTGACCAGTTTTTCCGCCTTGTCAGCGTCGCGTCCGGCGACCAATACCTTGTGCTTTGCGGCCAATGTGCGGGCCAGACCGCTGGCGATGTTACCTGTACCAATAATTGCATATGTCATTTTTCTATCCTTTCTGAGGAGTTTGTTGAGTAAAGTCATTCGATCAGTCCAAGCTGACGGGCATAGGTTTCATTGTCCCAGAAGAGCCATTCATGGATCATGCGACCGTCCTGCCAGAAGGCGATGGTGGCCATCTGCAGTTCAAAAGATTCGCCGGTAGGTTCGATAAATTCGCCATTGCCAATAGGCAGGGGCTCAGTGAAGGTGCCTTCCATTACCCCGACAACGGCGGTCCAGTTGTCGGTGGCCAGGCGCACGGGATGGAAGCGGATCTGTGTGTCTGGCGCATGGACAAACAAGCGCTTCAGATCCTCAATGTGCACATCAATACCGCGGGTCGAGTGCCCATCGGGCCAGGTGACAATGATGTCCTCATCATGGCTTTCATGGACCCGGTCCCATTCCTGATTAGAGAAAATCTCAAAATCGAGCGCATCGAACTTTTCCAGGTGCTTTTCATCCACCTCGGTGGCGGCACCACCGCCGGTGTAATATTGCTCTTGTGTGATCCCGCCCGGAATGGCTTCGGGGGTTTCAGCAAATGCATTTGCGGTGAGGCCGGTGGCCAGAAGTGTTGTAATAAGAGTTTGTTTCAACATGTCTATTTCCTTTCAGTTTGTTGCACCGCAGCATTTTGGAGGCCTGTGTTGTGCGGCGTTGAAAGGAATATGATTGAAATCTTTATTCCGAAAAACATAGATATTGACGAAATATTGTCGCCGGTATATTCACAATAATATGGATATGATTGATGGTATGCGGACCTTTGTTGCGGTGGTGGAAGCCGGCACCATTACAGCCGCAGCAGACCGACTGAACATTTCAAAAAAACTGGCCAGCAAATATTTGGCTGCGCTTGAAACGCAGGTTGGCGTCAAGCTGCTCAATCGCACGACCCGCAGCCAAAGCCTGACGCTGGCGGGGCAGCAATATTATCTCGATTGTCAGGACATCATCGCCCGGATTGATGAAAGCCATTCCGCCCTCAAACAGGCCGAGGGCGAGTTGATCGGGCATTTGCGCATTTCAGCGCCAGTGAGTTTTGGCGAAGTGGTCCTACTGCCATTGCTCGCCAAACTTAAGCGAGAGCATCCGGACCTTAGCTTTGATGTGCGCTTATCAGACAGCTATGTCGATCTGATCGAAGGCGGTTTTGACTTCGCCCTGCGTATCGGCGCGCTCAGTGATTCCAATTTGGTGGCGCGCAAACTCACCGAATCGCACTTATGGCTGGTCGCAAGTCCGGCCTATCTTGATCAATATGGGACGCCGAAATCGCCAGATGATTTGAGCGATCATATTTGTTTGCGGGATGCCAACTATCGCGGCGGGGCGCGCTGGCCTTTTCAGATTGACGGGATAACCCGCAATATCGCGATTCAGCCGCAATTTGTCACCAACAGCGCTACCGCCATGCGCAATCTGGCGCTTATGGGCGAAGGCATCGCGCTGGTGCCGGATTTTGTTGTGCAATCGGATCTAGCGGCGGAAAAGCTGGTGCGGCTTTTGCCGGACTATCCCTCGCTGACCTTGCCGATCCAGGCTGTGCTGCCGCTCAACCGGAATCGTCCAGCACGGGTGCGGGCCGCAATCGATTTTCTGGCCCGCGCCCTGTCCCGCTCTCAATAGATGAAAGGGATCAGCTTTTTGGTCCGCGCTTCATAATCTTTGAAAGCGTCGCCATAGCGGTCGCGCAAATAATCATCCAGCATGGGGACATTGTAAAACGCGAACAGGCAGAACAGCATCACCGGGATGGCTGCGCCCAACCAATGGCCCGCCACCAGCGCATAGGCGGCGACCCAAACTATGTCGCCAAAGAAATTGATGTGCATTGAATAGGCAAACAGTCCACCAGTATAAAGCTTGCCTTTGTTGGCGGGGTCTTTTTTAAAGATATGCCGCTGCAATTCAGACATTGTGTTCAAAATGCACCCCAGTGCAAATAGGCCAATGGCAAAAAAATCCACAGGCCCCAGCGGCGCCCCATTGGGCAGCACCAAAATAGCAAAGCCCACATAATAGATGGCGAAAGCAGATGGCACCGTGAATGCCTCTGACCAGGGCAAAGTGCGTTTCATCAGGTAAAACATCATGAAGCCCATACGCAATAAAATGACGATGTTAAAGGCAAGTATCACCCCATAGCGCGTAGGCGTTTGGGCGGGCAGCGTCCACCCAAAAAGACTTGCGAAAGTTTGGCCACCATTGCCAAACATGATCCAACTTGAAAGCCCAATAAGGGCCAGCTCAATAAGGGTAATGGTGATTTTTTGCGGAATGGATTTGGATTTCGAGCCATAAAGTTCCATGGGATGTTCTCCTAAAGTGTGGCCGGAATAAACGAAAAGTCAGGATCGCGCTGCAAGACGGTGGAGAGATAAATCTCTCCCTCGATCTGCCGCAAATAGGGTTGTGCATCAGGATGAAGCGCGGCTTCTATTTGTTGGTAATAGCGTGCAACAGCCGCAGCGAAATGTTCGTTGCGCGACAAGCTGTCGAAAAACAAAGCCAAATAACGTGCAAACCCATATTTGCGTAGCGCGGCTGTTGGGCCGAAAAGACTTTGATAGCCATCCACCAACTGACCGAGTTGCGAGTGCGCAGGCTGTTGCGCCAGCGCCTCAAAGTCCATCTGCGCAAATCCATCGAGAAAATAGCGCTGCAATATTTGAGCGATCAAATCGTCTTTCGATGTAAAATGATGATAGAGCGCGCCCTTAGAGACCCCCGCTCTTTTGATAACTTCGCTGATCCCCACACCGTCATATCCATGCGCCAAAAACATATCAAAGGCGATCTCGAGCAATTGTTCCTTGGTGGTAGTAGGCATCTCAAACTCCAACTTACATACAAACCGACCGATCGGTATGTATGTAGGCAATGAAAAGGCCTACGTCAAGTCAACCATCTCAATTTGTGAAAATTGCTGGTGCGATTAGCGATGTATTTGATAGCGCATCAAATCACGCCCATGCACTTTGAGCCAATCATGGCCACGCTTCATGTCGGGCAATGTTTCTTTCACCGTACGCCAAAAGCGCGGCGAATGGTTCATCTCGCGCAAATGCGCCACTTCGTGGGCGGCAACATAATCAAGCACAAAGGGCGGCGCCAAAACCAAGCGCCATGAAAAATTGAGCTGGCCCGACGAACTGCACGAGCCCCACCGGCTGGTTTGATCGCGAATGGTGATCCCCTTTGGTGATAGGGATAGTCGTTCAGCGTGCGCTGCAACCTGTATGGATAAATCCCGTCGCGCTTCTGCCTTCAACCAGTCGCCGAGCTTTCTCGCAAAATGCTCTGGCGCGCCTGGCACCGCGATCTGTTGGTTGCACGTGTCTTGGGCGACAAGGCCGCGAAGATTGCCTGTCGACATGAGGTGGTGCGGTTCGCCCCGCAGCGGCAGCGCCATGCCGGGGGCCAAAATCGCGGGGCTTTGAATTTGGTCAAGGCGGTCGCTCAACCAATCATGATGCCGATGAACAAAATTTTGCGCATCACGCCAATTGCCGCGTTTAGGCACGGTCAGCACAACACCCTTTTTCGGATGCAACGACAAACGATAATGCTTGGCACGTGCATTCTGGCTCACCACAATCTCAAGTGCACCTGTGGCAAGATCAATTTGCAATTTTTCGGGAATCGCTGCGCGACGTTTCAACATCATGGATGTGATTTTCCCTCAATTGGGACTGATTTGGCAACAAAAAAGGCGCTCCAGATTTTTGGAGCGCCAGATCAAGATTAGATCTAAGTTTTTGGGGGTCAGGGGCCCTTGCGCAAATTGTTCGGGGGCAAAAGCGCAAGGGCGGGGAGAAGGCTGTTAAATCTTAATAGTCGTCGCGATCTTTGCGGTCGTCGCGGCGTGAAGACCGATCATCTTCATCATCATGACGCTTCGCACGGTGATCCGATTTAAAGCGGTCAAACTCTTCGCGATCACGGGCCATATGCAGATTGCGCAAGAATTCTTCGAATTCTTCACGTTCTTGCTCAAGGCGTGCACGCTCTTCCTCAATCCGGCGAAACTCAGCTTCGCGATATTCGTCGAACGCCGCATTGCCTGTGGCGTGGTGGCGACGGTAGCGCTTGCCACGACAGCCCTTCATTTTATGCTTCTGCTTGTGCATCCACTTTTCGGCTTTGTCGCTTGAACCGCCCCAATGCTCGCCCCACAAAATGTAGAACAACATGGCGAGGCCAAGCGGCCAGAAAACAATAAAGCCAAGAACCATAAGACCAATGGTCAGGGGGGACCATTCTGGTTTAATCAACTGTGTGCTCATTTTATCACCTCTTCATCAACGATGACTTAGATTTGGGGGGGATTTTGCTAGCTTCAAGCCGCAATTTTTTGCAAAAAGGGTCTTGAAAACACATCACGTAAGGCCCAGAGCGCCGGAAAATGGGGATTTTTGCATGTTTTTTCCACGCGAAATCGCCACCAATAGGAGCGAAACTTGACCGAAACTGACAAATCAGAACCGATTTTGGCCTATAGTGCGCACCATAGATTGCGGCTCGACACGTTGGTTCGCCTGCGTTGGTTGGCCGTGGCCGGGCAAAGCGCCGGCGTTTTGGTGGTGGCCTTCATCCTTAAATATGACGTGCCGTTGGCGGCCTGTTTCACCTTGATTGCCATGTCCGCTTGGCTGAATGTGTTTTTCTTGGTGCGGTATCCTGCGACCCTGCGGCTTCGGTCGCAATTCTCAGCGGCCCAATTGGCGTATGATTCCTTGCAATTGGGTGGGCTATTATATTTGACAGGCGGTCTTTATAACCCGTTCGCTTTGCTGTTGTTGGCGCCGGTTAGCGTGTCCGCCACCACATTACCCTATCGATGGACATTGGGGCTTAGCGGCTTGGCCATTGCCATCATCACGCTCCTGGGCCTTTTCCATATGCCGTTGCCCTGGTCCGGCAGCGAGCCGTTTTTGATCAATAATCTATATGTATTTGGCATTTGGGTGGCTTTGGTGTGTGGCGTGGTGTTCACGTCCGCCTATACCAACCGCGTCGCGCATGAAGCGCGACAATTGGCAGATGCTTTAAGCGCTACTGAGCTGGTCTTGGCCCGCGAGCAGCATTTGTCCGCTATTGATGGGCTGGCCACGGCGGCGGCGCACGAGTTGGGCACCCCATTGGCAACAATCGCCCTGGCCGCAAAAGAAATGCAAACCGATCTCGACGATCCGCAATCTTTGAAGAAAGACTTGGAACTGATCACAGAGCAAGCCACGCGCTGTCGCGAAATTTTGCAAAAACTGCGCAACCTCAACACCCAGGAGCAGCATTTTTCTGTGCTCACGGCCAGCGACTTGGTGGCCGAAGTTTCCGAACCACAGCGCTTTTTTGGCATCGATATTGACGTGGACGCAAAAGGCGAGGGCACGCAGCCGAATTTGGCCCGTAATTCTGGGTTGATTTATGGGCTGGGCAATTTGATCGAAAATGCGGTTGATTTTGCCGAATCGCGGGTTGAGGTCAGTGTGCGGTGGACTGATCGAACGTTAGAGATATCAATCTGTGATGATGGTCCTGGCTTTACCCAGGATATGCTGATGCGCATGGGGGAGCCGTACCTTACGACACGCCCTAAGGATATGAATGATAGCGACCCGACTGAACCCGGCGGGCTCGGCCTTGGCATTTTTATTGCCAAGACTTTGCTTGAACGCACGGGCGCTCAATTGGCGTTTTTCAACCGTGATGAAGGGCGCCATGCCTGCGTCAAAATAGCATGGCCAAGACAGGTGATTGAACTGGCTAGGTGATTTAAACGTACAAAATGAGATGGTTTTGACCTTTCGGTTGAAATGATGCCATATAGCATCAATTGCGAGGATACCAAGATGACCAGCGTCCCAGAACTTTTGGACAAAGACCTGTCCTTACTTCTTGTCGATGATGACAAACCTTTTTTGACTAGGCTTGAGCGGGCCATGCAAAAGCGTGGCTTTGATGTGCGAACCGCAGATAGCGTTGCCGCCGGTATGGCGCAGGTGAAATCCAACCCGCCCGCTTTTGCCGTTGTTGATATGCGCTTGGAAGATGGCAACGGGTTGGAGGTGGTTTCAACCCTCAAAGAAAGACGCCCCGATGCACGCGCAGTCGTGCTCACCGGATATGGCAATATTGCCACCGCGGTGACCGCCGTGAAATTGGGTGCAGTCGACTATCTTGCCAAACCAGCGGACGCGGACGATGTGTTCAAAGCGTTGATGGCGCATGAGGACGAGATCAAAGCGGACCCACCGGAAAACCCAATGTCGGCCGACCGGGTGCGTTGGGAACACATCCAACGGGTTTACGAATTGTGTGATCGCAACGTGTCGGAAACGGCGCGTCGATTGAACATGCATCGACGCACATTGCAGCGCATTTTGGCAAAGCGCGCGCCACGGTAGAAAAAAAGATCGGGCCATACTCCTGTTTGGCTTTTGTCTCTTGCCACCTGCTGCTAAGCTGATGTCTATACAGCAAGAAATTCGGCACAGAGGGTAAATTCATGGGCGTAGTTTTGTCATTTCACGGGGCCGCGGGCACGGTCACAGGTTCTTGCTATCGGGTTACCCATCCCAAGGGCCAATTCCTTGTCGATTGTGGTCTGTTTCAAGGCAACAAGACGGTCCGCGCCCTCAATTATAAGCCCTTTCCATTTGATCCAGCCAAGCTCGATTATGCCTTGTTGACGCATGCCCATATTGACCATGCAGGCTTGTTGCCAAAGCTGGTCAAACATAAATTTGAGGGGCCAATCCACAGTACAGCCGCCACCACGGGCTTGTTGGATTATATGCTGCCTGACAGCGCGGGCATCCAAGAATATGAAGCAGAGCGGCATAACCGCAAGCGCGCCCGCAAAGGCGAAGAACTGGTTGAGCCGCTATATACGCGGGAAAACGCAGAAGAAACGCTCAAGCGGACCAAGGGCCACCCCTATGAAGAATGGTTTGAACCCGGCCCTGGCGTAAAGGCACGGTTTTGGAACGCAGGCCATATCTTGGGTAGTTCTTCTATTGAAGTGCATGTGCAGGATGATGATGGTAAAACCATCAAAATGCTGTTCTCCGGCGATCTCGGACCGGACGAAAAAGTGTTCTATTTAGAGCCGCATGCCCCTTCCGGCTTTGATTATATTCTATGCGAAAGCACCTATGGTGGCCGCGATCGTGACGATTACTCGCTGGACGAACGGCGCGCCGCGCTTAAAAAAGAGATCAACCGGGCGTTGGGCAATGGCGGCAATTTGGTGATCCCTGCCTTTGCCGTAGAGCGCAGTCAAGAATTGCTGCATGATATCGGCGTGCTGATCAAACGCGGGGAAATCGATCCGCAATTGGTGTTCCTCGATTCGCCTTTGGCACGCCGTGTCACATCTGTGTTTAAGCGCCACGCTGCTGAACTGCAGGACGTGGAGTTGGACCCGGAAGAATTGTTCGCTGACGACCGTTTTCGCATTGTCGAATCGGTGGAGGAGAGCAAAGGCATCAATCGCATCAATGGCGGTGCGATCATTATGGCCGCGTCTGGCATGTGCGATGCGGGGCGCATCAAACACCATCTGCGCAACAATATCTCCGATCCCAAATCGACCATTTTGTTTGTGGGCTATCAAGCGCCCGGCACCCTCGGCCATGTGATCAAATCGGGCAAAGATGAAGTGCGCATCCATGGTAAAAACCATATTGTGCGCGCCGCCATCCGCTCCATCGGCAATTATTCCGCCCATGGCGACCATTCCGAGCTGATGGATTGGATTGCTGAACGCTTGCCGGCGCATGGGGCCATTTTCCTCACCCATGGCGAGGATGAGGGGCGCGATGCCATGAAAACAGCCCTGGCAGCAAAAGGCTTGGGCCCGGATAAAGTGATTGCGCCACAATTGGATGATCAGTTTGAACTGCGCGCCAATGGCGTTGGCGCGGTGCATCAACCCGAGCATTTGCGCATCGATCCGCAACAATTCACGCAAGATTGGTCTGCTGAATTTGCCCGTTTTTCCATTGAGCTGAGCCATGCTTTGGCCAAGGAATCGAGCGACAAAAAACGCCTCGAGCTGATGAAGCGGTTGCATGCGGAGCTGGCTAAATGATGGCCACGACTAAACGGGTGCCGGGTTGGTGATTATCTTCATCGGCCCAAACCGACAGCGGCGTAACATCAAAAAGTTTGGCAATTACGAGCACGCGCCGACCTATAAGCACCGTACCTATAATTGGTTGTTTCGAACGCGAAGATTGCCTGGCGCCACCTATATTTTTACGTTCATTGATCGACTTGATCCCAGCGAACGCCGTTTGGCTGGAAAAATCTATCGTCATATCAATCAGCTTGGCGACGGGTTCAAGGCGTTAAATGATCCGACGCGCGTGAAAAACAGATATCAATTGCTGCGTGCCCTCTTTCAGGCGGGCGTCAATGATTTTGATGTCCACCTGGCCGCGGAATCGCCGCATCCCAAGCGATTTCCGGTTTTCATTCGCCGCATTTCTCAATCGCTTCCACCGCTAACAGACTTAGTCGCGGATCAGGCCAATTTGGATCGCATTATTTCCGAATTGCAAGCCGCGGGTGAACCTTTGGATGATCTTATGGTCATAGAATTCTGTGCCGCTGAAATCGCGCCTGGGATCTTTCAAAAATACTCCGCCTATCGCGCAGGCGACCAAGTGAGCATGAACTATACGATTTTTGAATCCAATTGGCAGGTTAAGATTGGCCAAATTGATATTGTCGATCCCGTTTTCTACGACAAGGAAGCCGAAGATTTGGAGCAGAACGCTTATGCCGAAATAGCGGGGCAAGTGTTCGACATTGCTCAAATTGAATATGGCCGGGCTGACTTTGGGTTGGTGGACGGGCGTCCACAATTTTACGAAATCAATTTCAATCCCGAATTTAGAACCACTGAATCAACATCAAAGGTGCCGCAACGCAAGCAAAATGTAGCACGGGCAGTAGAGCAACGATTTAAGGATGTTGCAGCGCTAGACCGTCCGGCTACCCAATCACAACCTAACATATCCAATCCCGAGCTAACGGCTTTCCGTTGGCGATTTTGGCGCAACTATGCGCCACAACGATATTGAGCGCGTCGTTGTGATTATCTTTATTGGTCCCAATCGCCAAAGGGGAAACCTGCTCGGCTATAAAGCCTTTGATGATGCGCCGTCGACACGGCACAAAACCTATAGCTGGTTGTTCAAAACACGGTCTCTGCCCGCTGCCACCTATATTTTTACGTTCATTGATCGGCTTCATCCGCGAGAACGGCGCTTGGCGGCAAAAATCTACCGCCACATCAATGCCGCTGGCGCAGGGTTCAAGGCTTTAAATGATCCCGCGCAAGCGCGTAATCGGCTCGGGCTTTTGAAGGCGTTAAGCAAGGCGGGCATAAACAGTTTTGATGCTTACCTGGCAAGCGAACGGCCGCAACCCAAGTTATTCCCAGTGTTCTTGCGCTATCTTTCCGTCAGCCTGCCGCCATTGACGGGCTTGCTGAATTCTCAAAATGAGCTTGATGAAGCGATAGAAAAGTTGGCCCAATCTGGTGAGCCGCTTGATGACCTAATCGTCATCGAATATTGCGCAGAGCCGTTTATCGACGACTATTTCGTTAAGCTCGCCGCATACCGTATTGATGACCAATATATGCTGGATTTGTTTCTTTTTGATCGGAGTTGGTACGTCAAATATGGTGAGGTTGATACGATGCCGCCCGACTTTGCTGCACAAGAAGCGGAAATCCTACGCGAGAATCGATGGATTGATGACGTAAAAAGGGTCTTCGATTTGGCCCAGATAGAATATGGCCGTGTGGACTTTTCGATTGTTCAAAGTCGGCCTCAGTTTTACGAGATTAATTTTCATCCTCAATTCACATTGTCGGAGTTTGAGTCAAATTGTCCCGCGCGTCTGGCGAATGCCGAATTTGCAGCGCGTCGTCGGATGGACGCGATGAAACGGCTCTCAAGCACCCAGAATGGGGCCGCAATTCCCAACATCTCCGATCCCGATATAACCGCGGCGAGATGGCGTCCATGGCGAAATTTTGTGCCACAGCGCTATTGAACCCTATAATGCGCTGGGCCCCGGATCCATCAATTGATGAATGCGGTCGGCGCCCAACCGTGCCAGTTTAATCATCAGCGTTTTGCGGCGAGCGGGTGCCATTTTATCTAGGGATGCGGGCCGCATCATATCTGCGCCATGCCCGTCGGCAACGATAAGGCCTTCACTTTCAGGGAAAATATCGGCGGCCAGCTCCGGTGGTTTGGCAAAGAAAAAGCGGTCGCAGAACTCATGATATTGGGGCCACTTTTGGTCAACCCGATAATCTTCAAGGCTGGATTTGATCTCAACAATCCACACTTCGCCCTTTGGCGTCACACCCAGCAAATCGGCGCGCCTTCCATTGGCCAAAGGCACTTCAGCAAAGCAGGTAATATCATGTTGTGCCCGCAAAAAGCGCATGCAGCCGCGCTGGACCCGCAAAGCGGTTTCTGATTGTCGGCCATCCACAATGGGGGGCAAATTTTGCATCGAATCCGAGTTCATCAGGCAAGTTTAGCCCAATTGAAGCAACGCACAAGCAAAACACAACAGAATAGGGGCGCCCAAAAGCGCCCCTAGCTTTTACTGATGTGACGCGTGCTAGGCCGCCGCGACCTCAGTCAAAAACTGGTCTACCGTGGTCCTTAGCGTTTTGGCCTGTTGCGCCATGTCCTGGGAGGCAACCAGCACTTGATTTGCGCTTTGGTTGGTCTCGTCTGCGGCGTTGGTCACAGTGTTGATGGAGCCGGCCACCTGTTCAGTACCCGTCGCGGCCTGGGTGACGCTTTGGCTGATTTCTGCCGTGGCGGCTCCTTGTTCTTCCACAGCGGATGCAATCGAGGTTGTGTACTGGGTCACCTCTGTCATGGTGCCCGCAATTTGCTCGATGGCGGCAACGGCATCCTTGGTCGAATCTTGAATTTCGGTGATCTGGGCCGAAATCTCTTCCGTGGCGCTGGCGGTTTGGTTGGCCAAAGATTTGACCTCCGTGGCGACAACAGCAAAGCCTTTGCCCATTTCGCCCGCCCGTGCGGCTTCGATCGAGGTGTTCAGGGCCAAAAGATTTGTCTGTTCGGCAATGTCTTGAATGAGGGCGACCACATCGCCAATTTTTTGCGCAGCGGCGGCAAGCCGGGTGACGCGGCCATTGGTCAATTGTGCGGCGTCGGCAGCGGAATTGACAATGGTGTTGGTTTTCGACACCTGCCGTGAAATCTCTTCAATCGATGCGGCTAATTCCTCGGCCGCCGCCGCAACCGCTTTCACATTGGTAGAGGCTTCTTTGGAGGCATTGGCTGCATCGCCTGCCTGACCGGACGTGTTGGTGGCAATGTCATTGAGCATATTCGCCGTTTCGGTCATTTGTGCGCTGTTTTTGGTGACCAGCTCCAAGGCGTCGCCTACGGTTGTGCGGAAATGCGTGATCAGCTCCTCAATCCGTGCTTGACGTTTTGCCTGCGCTTTGGACTCTGCTTCGCTTTCCGTTTCAAGTCGTTGACGTTCGATGGCGTTTTGCTTGAACACATCCACAGCACGCGCCATGTCCCCGAGCTCATCTTTGCCTTCAGTGCCTTCAATTTCCACGTCCAGTTGGCCTTCCGCCAAGTCCTTCATTGTGGTTGAAAGCCGCGCGATGGGGCGCGTGATGGTGCGGGCAAAAAGAACCCCGGCCACAACAATGACCGCGAGAAAGCCCGCCCCAATCATCATCATGGCATTGCGCAAAGCGATAACGGGTTGGTTGGATTCGGCAACGCCCTTCACGCCAGTCACCGCCCAATTGACCCCGCCAAAGCTAAACGGCACCGTGAGCAAATAAAGTTCTTGTCCGCGATAATCATCTGTGGTGGTGAAGCCACGTTCACCCTGAATAGCTTCATCGATCGCTGTATAGTCCAGGCTGGTGGTCAAAATGTCATTTTCTTCGGTGAAGTCTGAATCATTGCGAAACAGATGATCTGCCCCAACGATAAAGGTTTCGCCTGTTTGGCCCAGGCCTGTTTTATCGTGCATGATGGTGGTGAATTCTTCCACGGGCAGTTGGAAAGCCAAGACACCAATGCGGGTGCCAGCTTTGTCAACCAAGGGGGTCGACATAAAGGTCGCGGGCAAGTTCTGGCTGGGCGCATAGGGCGCAATGTCGAAAAAAGCGGTTTGGCCCGGTGCAAGCGATTCCCCCGCCCGATAGGCTTTCCCCAAGTCAGAGGAAGACCAACGGCCACCTCCTTCTTTGAAGTTGGTGGCATAGTCATTTTCTTTGGCCACTGTGTAGGTCAGATTGCCAGCGAGGTCGAACAAGAACACATCATAATACCCGTTTTGGGTCATCAACTCGCTGAAATAGCTATGATATCGTTCGTGCACGCTATCATACCAAAGGCCCAGATTGGCCTGTTGCAGCTTGTCCTTTTCGCCAAGGGGGAATGGATTTTGCGCCACATAGCCCTGCTGCAAAATGGTTTGAGCATCTCCCTCGATGCGGCTCCACGCGGTCGCAAAATCTTTCGCGGCTTCAATGACGGTGGGATTTTTGGATTGCAACAACAAATCATCTTCGACCTGTGCGAAATAGCGTTCAAGCGCGATCGCGCGACTTTCGACAATCGCTTCCAGCTTTTCTTTTGTCATCGAGTTGACGGTCTGGGAGCTGATAAAGAAGCTGGCGGCCCCGACGCCAAGGCCAATGGCCAAGGCAGATATGGATAAAGCTAGTGGCAAACGGGCAGCAATATTGAAGGTTGGCAATTTGAACATGGCAATGGCTCGCAATAAGAGTAAATCTATGCGGTCATTATCTTGCAGCTTTGGTTAATTGCTGTTTCCGGCATGTGTACGGAATAATGCTTAGCCTAGCCAGCGGCGCTCCACGAGACATGGCTATGTCGTTTAGAAATATTTCCCACCGTCGTGTCGCCAAGAATTTGCACGCCGTGAGCAAGATCGCGCCGAATATCAATGCGGCGATAGCCTTGGCTTTTATGATAAACCTTGTCCGTTGACGGTCGTTTTTTGCCAAAACGACGCCGATCCGGCCCAAAATAGGTCGACGTCTCAAAGTAGGTGATTGGCGTGTTGAGCTGACGGCGCAAACGCGGCATCATCTGCTTAGGGTCCCATGGCAGGGTGAGAATATCGTCAAAGCCAATTTGAATGCATTGTGAAACCAGCATGGGCAGCGGCACCTCAACAAAGCAAATAAGAGGTGAATAGCGCACGCGGGGCCGTGGGCTGCTGCGAATATTTTGGACTTGGGTTTTAATGGGCTCTAATTCGCCATCGCTGGCAAAAAGGAAGAAATTGTTCGGCACTTTTCGAGTCAATTCTTCCGTTGCCACCAACCCGGAATAGTGCGTGACCTGCCGAAAACCCAAATCGCGCGCCAAATCATCGATCAGCGCAATCTGGGCGCTGTTGCCGCCCATATTGGTCGCAACATCAAAAAAACTCATAAGATTCCCCTATCAGCACACAAAATCCCACTCCTATGTGCCGAACCAAGTTCTTATCATTCGGGCGTTAATTTTTTGTCGACAAAGAGAAATTTGTTGCTGCCATGGCAAAGGTTTGGCCCGGATGCAGCATGCGCACATAGGTGATCGTTTTTGCATCCAAGGCGGTGCGGCGTTCGATCACAAACAAGGCTTCGCCTTCGGGCACGCCAAGGGCTTGTGCCTGATGCGCGTTGGCGTTGAGCGCCGAAAACTTATGCTCCGCCTCGGCATAGGGCATGGTTGCAATCAACCATTCATTGGGGTTGGAATCCGTAAACTCCTGATCTCTCGCGCTGGGCACCACATCCAAATTGATCCAGCGTTCTTCCAACTGGTGGGGCCGCTCACCAGCATAATGCAAAACCTCCAGATGCAGCACCGGCTGAGTGGCCGATACGCGCAAGATGCGCTGCGCAAAAGCATCATTTTGCACCACATTGCGGCTTACAATTTCAAATCGGTAGGGTGCACCGGTGCGTTCGATTTCTGTGCGCACCAAGGCAATGTCCACCTTGGTGGTGCGCCCACCAGCCGCCGCAACGCGGGTGCCGGCACGCCGCTTTCGCTCCACAAATCCTTCTTCGGCCAATTCCCGCAATGCGCGGTGGACCGTGGCCCGTGCAACGCCATAATTTTGTGCAATGGTTTCTTCATGCGGCACCGCATCGCCGGGCCGCAATTGCCCGGCCCGAATTTGAGCAAGCAAATCGTTTTTGATGGTGAGATAGGGAGAGGCGGCGCTACGTTCTGTCATGGGGCGTTTTATAGGTCACCGCGTAATTTTTTCAAACAGGCAATATAGTCTGAGCGAATGGACGCATGATTTTTGTGCTGACCGCGCGCAACCATATGTCGCCCGGCGGACCACACATGATCGATCGCCCGATCATCACTGGCAAAAATCCAGTGATCAAGCTGCTTGTCGCCCGTAAGCCCCTGCCCAAGCATGCGATCGCGATCCAGCGAGAAAAAGTCCGCCAACTTCCCCGGCGCGATAACGCCGTGATCGCGGCCCAAGGCACGCGCACCGCCGTTGGCTGCGCCCTTGAACAGGGTTGAACCATTCGACCCATTTTTGGCCGCCAACATGGCGCGACCGTTGTGGCGATAACGTTGGGAATGCTCCAACACGCGCAATTCTTCGCTTAATGAAATGCGGATGTCGGAATCAGAGCCAATGCCGAATATGCCATTCGCGCCCAAATAGTCGACGCCGTTGAAAATGCCATCGCCCAAATTGGCCTCCGTGATCGGGCAAAGTCCCGCCACTGCGCCAGATTGCGCCAGCTTTTGAGTTTCACCCTGCGTCAAATGTGTTGAATGGATCAGGCACCAACGCTCATCCACTTCAGCATGATCAAACAACCAGTCCATGGGCCGCAGGCCATATTGCGCTTCGATTTCTTCGATTTCGGCAACTTGTTCGGCAATATGCATATGGATGGGATCTTGAGGGCGCAGGGCAACCAACGCATCGAGCTGGTCTTTGCTCACCGCGCGCAGAGAATGGGGTGCCAAGCCGAGCCGATAGTCTTCGGGCATTTTGCCCAGCAAATCGCTACATTGCTCAAGCAGCTTTTCGAATTGAGAAAGCGTGTTGCCAAACCGCTTTTGCCCACCCTGCAACGGGCGCTGATCGACACCGCCATAGGCATAAAAAACGGGCAAATGAGTGAGCCCAATGCCCACATCTTGCGCCGCGTGGATAATCGAATGGGATGTTTCGGCCAAACTGTCATAGGCTGCGCCGCCCACTTGATGATGCACATAATGAAATTCAGCGACCGCGCTATAGCCTGCTTCCAACATTTCCATAAAGGCATAACGGGCAATCACATAAAGATCGCCCGGCGTCAGCTGATCAAGGAACTGATACATAAGGTGACGCCAACTCCAAAAACTGTCGCGGTCTTCGCCGCGATATTCGGTCAACCCCGCCATGGCCCGTTGGAACGTGTGAGAGTGCAAATTGCCAATTGCAGGCAGCAAGATTTGATCGCCCAAATCCAAATCGTCCGCGTGGGCGACAGTATTTGCTTCCGTTTGGATGATGCGGTTTTTCTCCCACACAACCCGAACATTTTGGGCCCAGCCAGTTTGCAACAATGCTGATTTGACAAAAAGCGAAGTCATTACTCACCTAATATGTATGGACATAATATAATTAAGCATATACATATTCGATTAAAGCGCAATCCTAAATCCGGCAAAAAGGTGCTCTCACATGGCGAATTCAACCCAATATGTGCTGACCAATTTGCGCGTCGCACCCATGCAGGCGAATGGTGAAAACTATGGCGGTTTGATCGAAAATGGCGCCATCGCCATTGACGGTGAGACGATCGCTTGGGTGGGGCCAGTTGCTGATATTCCTATCGATTATCGCGAATGGCCAACAAGGGAATGCGACGGCGCATTGGCCACTCCTGGCCTTATCGATTGCCACACGCATATTGTTTTCGGTGGTGACCGCGCGAATGAATTTGAAATGCGGCTCGAGGGCGCAAGCTATGAAGAGGTCGCCCGCGCTGGCGGCGGCATCATTTCAACGGTGAAAGCTACGCGCACGGCAAGTGTTGAAGAACTCGTGGCTGACGCCCTGCCGCGCCTCGATGCCTTGATCGCCGAAGGCGTCACAACCATCGAGATTAAATCCGGCTACGGACTTGAGCTTGAAAGCGAGCGCAATATGCTGCTTGCGGCACGTGAGCTTGGCGAATTGCGCGACATCAATGTGCGCACCACATTTCTCGGTGCCCACGCCACGCCGCCAGAATTCAAGGGTCGTGCCGACGATTACATAAATCTGGTCGCGGAAGAGATGCTGCCGCAATTGCATAAAGAGGGCCTGATCGACGCTGTTGACGGCTTTTGCGAGGGCATTGCCTTTTCCCCCGAGCAGATAAAAGTTGTATTCAACGCGGCCACCAAACTGGGTCTGCCCGTTAAACTTCACGCGGAACAATTGAGCAATCTTGGCGGCGCATCTCTGGCCGCTTCATTCAAAGCGCTTTCGGCCGATCATTTGGAATATCTGGATGAAGCGGGCGTCAAAGCCATGGCAGCGGCGGGCAGCACCGCTGTGCTGTTGCCCGGTGCGTTCTATACCTTGCGTGAAACCCAAATGCCTCCCGTGCAGCTATTGCGAGATCATCAGGTGCCCATTTCTTTGGCAACCGATTGTAACCCCGGCTCCTCGCCACTCACGTCGCTTTTGCTGACCATGAACATGGGCGCCACTTTGTTTCGGATGACACCGGATGAATGCTTGGCGGCAACCACGCGAAATGCGGCCAAAGCCCTCGGCTTTGATGATCGCGGCACGCTGGCTGTTGGTCAGCGCGCAGACATTGCCCTTTGGGCCATTCAACACCCCGCAGAACTAAGTTATCGCATTGGGTTTAATCCACTCAAAGCGCGTATTTTCGGAGGAAAATTGTGAGCATGATCGTGCAGCCGGGGCGGGTTAGCCTCACTCAGCTAGAAGAGATTTTCCGGGCCGCCACGCCCGTGCAATTGGACCGCAGCGTCAAGCCGGACGTTGAACGCGCCGCCGCCATCATCGCAAAGGCAGCGAAAGGCGATGCGGCGGTTTATGGGGTGAACACAGGCTTTGGCAAACTGGCCAAAACCCGCATTGCCGTCGAGGACACTGCTACTTTGCAGCGCAACCTGATTCTCTCGCATTCCAGCGGGGTGGGCGAACCATTGGCACCTCATATTGTCCGCTTGATGATGGTGCTCAAATTGCTCTCTTTGGGGCGCGGCGCGTCTGGTGTGCGCTGGGCGTTGATTGAGTTGCTGGAACAGATGCTGGAAAAAGGTGTCACGCCTATTGTGCCGGGTCAGGGTTCTGTCGGCGCGTCAGGTGATCTTGCGCCATTGGCGCATATGACGGCGGTGATGATCGGCGAAGGCGAGGCAGATTATCAAGGCCAACGTATGAGCGGTGCAGATGCGCTGCGCCGCGCAGGTTTAAAAGCTGTGGTGCTCGGACCCAAAGAAGGTTTGGCCATGATCAACGGCACGCAAACCTCCACCGCGCTGGCGCTCGCCGGCCTTTTCGAGGCATGGCATTTGGCCAAAATTTCGTTGCTCACCGGCGCCATGTCAACCGACGCGGCGATGGGATCAAATGCGCCGTTCCATGAAAAAATCCAAACCCTACGCGGCCATCAGGGACAAATCGATGCAGCGGCGCAATTGCGCAACTTGCTGGAAGGGTCGCAAATTCGCGACAGCCATTTGGAAAATGACGAACGGGTGCAGGACCCATATTGCCTGCGCTGTCAACCGCAGGTGATGGGCGCAGTGATTGGCATGTTGCGACAAGTGGGCTACACTTTGCGCATTGAAGCGAATGCGGTGACCGATAATCCCTTGGTGGTTGGCGACGATGAAATCATATCGGGCGGCAATTTCCATGCGGAGCCGGTCGCTTTTGCAGCGGACCAGATTGCCTTGGCCATCTCGGAAATGGGCGCCATTGCGCAACGCCGCATTGCGTTGCTGGTTGATCCGGTTTTGTCCTTTGGCCTTCCCGCTTTCCTGACGCCAAACCCGGGCCTCAATTCTGGCTTTATGATTGCCGAGGTGACCTCAGCGGCGCTGATGTCTGAGAACAAGCAAAAAGCAGCGCCCTGTTCGGTCGATTCTACCCCCACAAGTGCCAATCAGGAAGACCACGTGTCTATGGCTTGTCACGCCGCCCGGCGCCTGTTGGAGATGAACCAGAACTTGGCTCACATCTTGGGCATTGAGTTGCTGTCTGCCACGCAAGGCATTCGCTTGCGCGCGCCCCTTGCCACTTCAACGAAGCTGCAAGCGGCCATCAAACTTGTACGGCAAGAGGTGAGCGCGCTCGATGATGACCGCTACATCTCGCCCGATCTGGTCAAGGCTGGCGCGCTGGTGCGTGAGCCCTCGCTGCTTGACGGGGCCAGCATTGATCTGGCGCTGGAGGTTTAGATGGAACCCTTTGCCCTTCATCGCGGCACAAGCCCCCTTATTTTGGCTTTTCCCCATGTGGGCACCTTTGTGCCTGCCGATATTGCCGGGCGCCTAAACGAACGCGGCACGGCACTGGTGGATACAGACTGGTTTATAGATGAAGTCTATGACGGGTTGATGCCGGATGCGACCACGATCCGCGCCACGTTCTCCCGCTATGTGATCGATGCCAACCGCGACCCGGAAGGCGCATCGCTTTATCCCGGCCAAAACACCACCACACTGTGCCCCACCATCGATTTTGAAGGGCAACCGATTTATCATGAGGGGCAAGCACCAAGCCCGGGTGAAATCGAAGCGAGGCGCATCGCTTTTCACACGCCTTATCATGCGGCCATTCGCAACGAAATCGCCCGAGTGAAATCGGAACATGGCTTTGCAGTGCTTTATGATGGCCACTCTATTCGCAGCGAATTGCCATTTTTGTTTGAGGGCAAGCTGCCGGACCTTAATCTGGGCACCAATGATGGCGCGACGGTACTGCCCGCAATGGAAAAACGCGCCCTCGAGATCGCCAATCAGTCTGGCTTTGAAAGTGTCTTGAATGGCCGCTTTAAGGGTGGCTGGACCACGCGCCATTACGGGCAACCGGATAAAAACATCTGTGCCTTTCAAATGGAAATTGCCCAATGTGCCTACCTGAAGGCCGAGCAGGCCCCTTGGGCGCTGGACGACCAAAAGTGCGCGCAATTGCGCCCCATCCTGAAATTGATCTTAGAAGCGTTGTTGAACGAGGCGGCAAACGCCTTTGCGCAAACGGGAGAACAATCATGACCGAAAATCCACGCAAAAATGCCCGCACCGTACGTTCGCCCATCGGCCCGGATTTGATTTGCGGCGATTGGACCACAGAAGCGCCCATGCGCATGATGATGAACAATCTCGACCCCGACGTGGCGGAAAATCCCCATGAGTTGGTGGTTTATGGCGGCATTGGCCGCGCGGCACGCACCTGGGGCGATTTCGACAAGATTGTGGATAGCCTCAAAACCCTCAACACCGACGAGACCTTGCTGGTGCAATCTGGCAAACCTGTGGGCGTTTTTAAAACCCACAAAGATGCGCCGCGCGTGTTGATCGCCAATTCAAACTTGGTGCCCAAATGGGCCAATTGGGACCATTTCAACGAGCTCGATAAGAAGGGCTTGGCCATGTATGGCCAAATGACGGCGGGCTCGTGGATTTATATCGGCTCGCAAGGCATCGTGCAGGGCACTTATGAAACCTTTGCTGAAGCTGGACGCCAGCATTATGGCGGCGATCTGAAAGGCAAATGGATTTTGACCGGCGGTCTTGGCGGCATGGGCGGTGCGCAACCGCTCGCGGCGGTGATGGCCGGGGCCTGCTGTTTGGCGGTGGAATGCAATCCCGACAGCATCGATTTTCGCTTGCGCACGCGCTATATCGACGAAAAAGCCGAAAGCTTGGACGAAGCGCTGGAAATGATCGACCGCTGGACCAAGGCCGGTGAAGCGAAATCTGTTGGCCTTTTGGGCAATGCGGCCGACATATTCCCCGAATTGGTCAAACGCGGCGTTCGGCCCGATATAGTCACCGACCAAACCTCGGCGCACGACCCGATTAATGGCTATTTGCCCATCGGCTGGTCCATGGGGCAGTGGCGTGACAAGCGCGAGAGCGATCCTAAATTGGTGGAAAAAGAAGCCCGTGCCAGCATGAAAGTGCAGGTGCAAGCCATGCTTGATTTCCACGCCCAGGGCATTCCCACCGTCGATTATGGCAACAATATTCGCCAGGTCGCCAAGGATGAAGGCTTGGAAAATGCGTTTGATTTCCCCGGTTTTGTACCGGCCTATATTCGCCCGCTTTTTTGCCGCGGCATCGGACCGTTCCGCTGGGCGGCACTATCGGGCAATCCGGAAGATATTTACAAGACCGATCAAAAGGTCAAAGAGCTGCTGCCCGACGATAAAAATCTGCACAATTGGTTGGATATGGCGCGTGAGCGCATTTCATTCCAAGGCCTGCCCGCCCGCATTTGCTGGGTGGGGTTAGGTGATCGTCATCGCCTTGGCATGGCCTTTAATGAAATGGTTGCCAATGGCGAGCTGGACGCCCCAGTTGTCATTGGTCGCGACCATTTGGACAGCGGGTCCGTGGCGTCGCCCAACCGGGAAACTGAAGCCATGCAGGATGGGTCGGACGCCGTGTCCGATTGGCCCTTGCTTAATGCTTTGCTCAACACGGCTTCTGGGGCCACTTGGGTGTCAATCCATCATGGCGGCGGCGTGGGCATGGGCTATTCGCAACATGCGGGCGTGGTGATCGTGGCGGATGGCACGCCTGAAGCGGCCAAGCGTCTAGAGCGTGTTTTGTGGAATGACCCGGCGACCGGCGTCATGCGTCACGCCGATGCAGGTTACGAGATCGCACAAGAGTGTGCGCGGGAAAAAGGATTGAACTTGCCCGGCATTCTTTAGTTTTTACCGAGGCGGAGGCGCTAAGCTTCCGCCCCATCTACATAATTTCGACAAATTTGCTGATGCATAGTAGGGTTGGGTAAAGCGCGGGGGCGCTTGAGGAGACGGACATGCATAGGCTCACTTCCATCAGCGCTAAAATCGGCGTTGCGATATTTTCCATTCTGTTGTTGGTGCACGGCGCTGCGGCAGCGCGCATTCTCACCATCGAAAAAAATCCAGCATCAATCGAGCTGCAATCGGCCTTTATCAATGGCCAACGGGTTGAGATTGTCGCACAGGCCGATCAATATGCCTTTATTGAGCTGGAGGACGGTGCACAATGCTATGCAACCCTTTCGCTCATCGCTGAAAATGGCCGCTTTTTGCGCAAGCAGCTCAATTTGTGTGATGCAGAATGGCAAGTGGCACTCAACTTTGGCGACACTGGCGCTGGCCCGTCGGTGCGCACGATTACGATCGTCCCATCACAAGATAATGTCCGCATTCTCGCCCTGAGTTTTGATGGAGAGCCACAGCCATTTACCGCATTTCCGAATTCAAACCGCGTCGAATTTGATATTCGTCGCGGGCCGTCTGGGTTCAAATGTGTGGGCGAATTGTCGGCAGCCTTGTCCGGTGCGGACGATTTCGAGCGCACCGTTGACCTTTGCTCTTTCGGTAACGAAGTGATTTTGGATGTCGAACCGACACGCTATTATGAAATTCTCACCGTACGCTCTGGCGGCGACGATAAAATAATTGACATCAAACTGAATGGCGAAGAGCTGAACATCATTCGCCATATCGGCAACGATGCGAGGACTCGAGTTTTTGCCGACAATTCAGGCATCAATTGCACCGGCAATCTGGAAGTGGAGTTTGCATCTGGCGCTACGGGGCAAGGCCAATTGGATCTTTGCGGCTCAAACTTTGATGTGACCATAACGCCGAAACCGCAATATGCCTCGGATACAAATCTACGCGCTGGTTACACTTGGCGCTTTAACGCCCCAAAATCAGAGGAAGATATTGCCTCGCTTGAGTTCAAAGCGCGTAGCTTTAACCGCACGGGGTTCAGCGCTGTATGCGAACCAGGTTCACGCCGCGCCACCATTTATCTTGATGGGTTCCCCGCGCGGGCCAATTTGCCACGGCGCACGCGGATCAATTGGACAACGGGTCGCTATAATGGCGTGGTCAACGGCGATCGTGGCCAGTCACCCTTGGCGTCCGGCCCCGCACCGAGCTTTTCTAAATCGACAGATGACCGCTTGTGGAAAGGGTTGATCTCCGGCGCCAATTTCACTGGAATTGCCAACGACAACCATCGGCTAACGCTATCCTTGAATGGCAGCGCCGGGCCAGTGCGTGAGTTTTTGCAGGCTTGCAACACCCGCTTTAACGGGCCTTCAGTTTATGGCGATGTGACCGACGATTCCAGCTTGAAATGGAGCACACCACCATCGCGTCGCGACGGTGATTTGCGCTTGGTTTTTGGCGACGTGACAACGGATCGCATCGGACTAGAGGCGCGCTGCACCCCCCAAGAAGACGTGGTGCGCATTATGTTTGCCTCCGCTCCGCGCGGCTTGACCAGCGGTCGCAACGTCAATGTGCAATGGCGCGTTGGCGACGATAATGGTCGCGTGCGGGCCACCACGCGCACGGTTGAGGGATATGATTGGGGTGCGCTGCCAGTCGCCGCAATCGACACACGAGATCCCATGTGGCGGGCACTCGCGCTCGGCAATATTGTGCGGTGGTCAATCAATGATGAGCAAACGGCCACCTATTCGCTCAAAGGCAGTGGCGCAGCGATCCGTCGGTTCCTCAATGGGTGTCGCCCACCCTCACAACCAGATATTGGCGATGGTGGAGACAGCGATTTCGGCGTAGACCCTGATCGCCCCACAACCGGCAATGAAGCAGTTGATACGATCATCAATATTTTCGATCTGATCAATCAGCAGTCCGATTCAAACGTGAACATCAATATCACCACTCAAAGCGCAGCGGCACGTCAGGCCCTCAACAATTATCGGGCCGACCCAAATTATATGTGCGGCCTGTCTGCCAGCAGCCAGCCGATGGGCAATCGTGCGGTTTCAATCGGGTTCAAAAATGATCGCGGACGGCCCGTCGAAGTCTATGAGATTGCGGGCAATGGCCAGCGCCAATATGTGCGCGATGTGCCCCCAAATGCTCGATTGCAGCTTACGCGCAATGCGGGGCAGGGGTTTGAAGTGCGCTCACCCAATGGCGGATGCTTGACCACAATGGTTGCGACCAATGCAGATATTGAATATCGCATTAACCCCAGCATGGGCGGAGCTGATCCTGACGTTGTGGCCAAAAGCTACAATTGCTCTGGCCGCGAAGTGGTGGCGTTGATTGAGCCAAACAAGGGCACCGCTTTGGTGGATGGACAATATGCATTGCACCGCGCCCGTGTGAATGGAAGCTTTGCCAATGTGTGGGGCAATGTGCGCGCTAAAATCACCAACCAAGAACTGGTGTTGGAAGAAGGCGGAACAACCCGCCTATCTTGCCGCGCGCGATAAACCAAACAAAGTGCTGGCTATTTGATTTTCTTAGATAAGTAATAGGAAAACGGGATGGCCAGCACATATCCCAAAATGGCAGCAGCGGCGATGCCGAGCCCCATATTGGGCACCATTTGTGTGACCAGAACAGCGATCACCAGCGCCCCTGCGATTGCAGAGCCAGAAATAATCCACAACATGCCAATCAGTTTATTCATTTTCTTCCCCCAACTGAAATAAAGCCTGCACTTTATAGCGCAGTTTTGGCGGGCGCGGTTTGACCTTGGTCAATTGATTTTGCGTTCCCACCCTAAGGTCATTGACCAGCTAAAAAATAAATATTACTTATACTAAAATAATTTTAGTATCCGATTATCAGTTGGATTCAAGGGGGACGTATGAACGAAATCGTAGCACAAAAATTCAAGCGCTTGCGGCAGGAAATGGCGGCGCAAAACATCGACTTGGTGGCGCTCGGCCCCACCGCGCACACCCAATGGCTCTTGGGTTATACCCCCTATCCTGATGAGCGCATGTGCCTGTTATTGATCGGCAAAACTAACGAAGCTTTTGTTATGCCGGCCCTTAATGCCAACGCTGTGCGTGAACACACGAACATTGAGTTCTTTGAATGGGCGGACGATCACGGACCATTTGATGCCCTCAATGCCGCACTTGAAAAGGTCGCTGGCGCAGGTGTGAAGCAGGTGGTGCTTGACGAAACCATGCGTGCCGATTTTGCGCTCAACCTGCTGGACAAGTTGGACGGTGCTGCGCATCAATTCACGAAATCCACTGTTGGCGCTTTGCGGATGCGCAAGACCGAGGACGAATATAAATTGCTCAAATTGAACGCCCAAATCGCTGATGAAGCGCAAGAAGTGGCGGCCAAAACCGCGCGGCCCGGCGTCACCGAAAACGACGTTGCAGAAGCGGTGAAAGAGCATTTTATTTCCAAGGGCGCCAAACCTGTTTTTGACATTGTTGGGGCCAACGAAAATGGCGCGTTCCCACATCACCACACCTCAGACCGTGTGCTTAAATCAGGTGATGTTGTGGTTGTCGATATTGGCGGCACGACCAAAGGCTACCCCAGCGACATCACCCGCATGGTGGCGGTTGAAACCTTGCGCGATGACTATCAGGAAGTCCATGACGTGGTGGAAGCCGCAGTGCAGGCGGCGCTGGCGGCGTGCAAGCCCGGCGTTAAAACATCAGATATTGATAAGGCTGCTCGCGATGTGATCACCAATGCGGGGTACGGCGAATATTTCACCCACCGCACCGGTCACGGCCTTGGCATTGAAATTCACGAAGAACCCTATCTCTCCGCCTCATCAGATGTGATTTTGGACGAGGGCATGGTGTTTTCCATTGAGCCCGGCATTTATATCCCGGGCAAATTCGGTGTCCGCTTGGAAGAGATTGTCTATCTCCGCGCCGATGGTCCGGAAGTGCTGTCCGAACGCTCACGCGATGTCGTGATTGCCAAAAACTAAATAAAAAGGGGCCGCATGGCCCCTTTTTTAGTCCTGCAGTTCGGGCAGGTTTTTATAGTCCTCCAAACACTCCACATTGGCCAAGGCAGTTGTGTTTTTGATCTTTCGGCCATGGATCACATCACGCACGGCAATCTCTGAAATCTTGCCCGAGCGGGTGCGTGGAATATCTTTAACCGCGATCACCTTGGCGGGCGTATGTCGGGGTGTTGCCCCCTTGCGAATGCGGGTTTTGACCAGTTTGATCAAGTCGTCATCCAAGGGGATGCCATCTTTCATGCGCACAAACAGGATGACCCGTTGATCGCCCTGCCAATCTTGCCCCACCGCAATGGCCTCTTCGATTTCATCAATGGTTTCCACCTGTCGATAAATCTCTGCTGTGCCAATGCGCACGCCACCGGGATTGAGCGTCGCATCTGACCGGCCGTGAATGATATAGCCGCCATTGTCGGTCTTTTCGACGAAGTCTCCATGAGCCCACAAATTGTCATATTTGTCGAAATAAGCGCTGTGATATTTTTCGCCGCTTTCGTCGCCCCAAAAGCCCGTGGGCATGGTCATATGCGCGTTGCGGCAAACAAATTCCCCCGGTTGATTGACGACCGACTGCCCGTCATCATCCAAAATGTCGAGATCCAGGCCGAGCTGCGCACCTTGCAACTCCCCTTGATAAACAGACTTTGTGGGCACACCGCCCATAAAGCAGCCGCAAATATCCGTGCCGCCAGAAATGGAGGCCAGTTGCACGTCTTCTTTCCAGTCGCGATAGACATAATCGAAGTTTTCAGGCAGCAGCGGCGATCCTGTCGACAAGATGGTGCGCAAGCTGGCAAACGAATGAGTCTCGCGCGGCTTTACATTCATATTGCTCAGCGCGTCGATATATTTCGCAGAGGTGCCAAAAATATTGATCTGCTCTTTGTCGATCAAATCCAGCAATCGAGGCGCTTTGGGGTAAAACGGGTTGCCGTCAAAAGTGATCAGGGTCGCCTCCGCCGCCAGACCTGAAACGAGCCAGTTCCACATCATCCAACCGCAGGTGGTGAAATAGAAGAAATTGTCGTTTGGCTTAACGTCGCTGTGCAGCACCAATTCCTTCAAATGTTGGATCAACAAGCCCGCGCCACGATGCATGATGCATTTGGGTTTGCCAGTGGTGCCGGAGGAAAAAAGGATCACCATCGGCGCATCAAATTCCATCCGCTCGAATTGGATTTCCGCAGGGGCAAAGGGCGCGACAAACGCATCAAGCGTCTGCACATCAACCTCATACTGGGCATCCGCTTTTGGATTGTCCAACAGCACCACATGCTCAATATCCGCAGCTTTCGCCACCGCGTTAATGCTGGGCGCAACATCAATATGCTTACCCGCATAATTATAATGTGGCACCGCAAACAGGATTTTCGGCTCAACCTGCGCCAACCGATCGGTCGCACCTTCGGGGCCAAAATCCGGCGAGCAAGAGGCCCAAATCGCGCCCATCGCTGAGCTGGCCAAATAAAGCGCAATCGCCTCAATATCATTGGTGACGATGGCGCCAACGCGGTCACCCTTTTCAACGCCCTTCGCCCGCATGGCCTGCACCAACTGGCTCACCAGATCATAAAGCTGCCGCCGGGTTATTTCACGGCGGGTGCCATCATCCCGGTGACCAATAATCGCCAGGCGATCATCGGGTTGCTTCAGGGCATTTTCAGCGTAGTTCAGTTTGGCGTCAGGAAAAAAACGTACCTTACGAATATCAGGATCATCGATCAGGACGCGTTCGCCCTTTTCGCCGATAATGTTCAATTCATCCCATAGGGAATTGTAAAATGCTTGCGGCTCATCAATTGAAAATTGTAACAGGCCATCATAATCGTCCGGCGCGCACTGATGCAGCGCCCTGGTCTTTTCGGCAAACGCATAAAGATTTGAGGCGCGTTGGCGTTCATTGGACGGTGTCCACAAAACTGGATTGGGCATTTGTCCTCCCTGAGACCACTTTTTCGGTATATTTTCGCAGGATTTAATTATAATGCTTGTCATTCGCCAAGCGTTAGTCGTATTTATACTGTAGGCGGTGTGGCGTCGCCTGCATCACCGCCAAACACAATCGGGTCACTCATAAGCAGCTGATGGCAACAAATGGTACTCAACGCAACGGTTCAATCCCAATCAAAATATAATTTCAATCTGCATGAAATGCCCGTGCCATTGGCCTATGCGGAGCATCGCATCATTTTGGAATGTAATGCAGAATTCGCGCGATTGTTCGGCTATGGCCGGGCAGAACTGCGCAACAAAAGCTTTCATCTGCTCTATCCAAATTTTGAAGACTTTGTGCGCACCGGGCAAATGTGGTCCACGAACATGACCATGGGCATCACCTATTATGATGAGCGGATCATGATCAAGGCGGATCAAACCCGGTTCTGGTGCAAGGTGCGGGGGCGGTCGATGACCTCTGCAAACCCATTTGCCAAGGCGGTTTATTGCTTTGAACCATTGCCGCGGGCCATTGCTGCCTCGGGATATGAGTTGACCGATCGCCAACGCCAGATTGTCGCTTTGGTGGCACAAGGCAAAACCAATGGCGTGATCGCAGATGAACTCGAATTGTCCAAGCGTACCGTAGAGGCCCACCGGGCGCGGATCATGAAGGCGATCGGCGTGAAAAACACGGCAGAATTGATTGCATGGTTCTCCGCCCACCATTCGGCGCGCTAATACCTCAAGAAGTCCATTAACCGCTTGTTAAGCATGATTTTTCCTCATATCATGTGGCTTTAGAGGGGAAGGACATTTCATGAAAAATCTATTGAAGCGGTGTGCCGTGATCGGTGCGCTAGGTGCTGGGCTGCTTGCAGGGTCGGCTTTTGCCCAGTCGGGCGCAGGCGGTTTGTTCACGCTGCACAACATTACGGAAAGCAATATCGTTGTCGGATTCTACACCAATGATGGCAGCGGCTGGAGCACCAATTGGCTGTCAGAAGAGATGAATCCGGGCGAAACCGCACAAGCGGAATTCTTCGCAACAACGGGATCATGCGACCAAACATTTCAAGTGGGTTGGCTCGGTGCCGATGATGGCGAAGTTCTAGACGACCCGATCAGCATTGATATTTGCGATGCGTCAGAAGTCTATCTGGCAGACAACGAAATCTATTTCGAATAGATCGAGCATAAAGTTGGGCAGCGCCATCAATTGGCGATGGGGCTGTCCACCTCATCCAAATGCATCACGGGATTTTTGATCTGCTTACGAATCCACGTGGTAAAGGCAATGACGCCGGGCTTTTCCGCCTTGTCGTCTGGGATGGCGAGAAAATACGCATCTTCGGTGTTGAGCGGGGTCGGATCAATGACCTTGAGGCTGCCTTGCATCACTTGCTGCTCAATCAGATAAAAGGGCAATAGCCCCGCGCCCATGCCCGCAACAGCGGCTTCGATGATCATGGAGAATTGATCAAAGCGATGCCCCTTAAACGGTTCCTTGTTCTCCATGCCCTGTTGTTCAAACCAATCGCGCCACCCTGTTTGTCGTGTTTGCAAATGCAATAAAGGGGTCTCGACCAAGTGTTCAGGTTTGTCCAATTGATATTGGCGCACCACACTTGGCGCCGCCACTGGCACCATCATTTCTGCACAAAGCGGCTGGCAGGTGGCGCCAGCCCAAATCGGGCGACCAAAATGCACCGCCACATCAACAAACTGATCTTGCATGGCAAAGGGTGACCACCGGCTTTCAATATTGATGGCCAAATCAGGATTTTGCGACAAAAAGTCGGGCAGTCGTGGCGCCAGCCAATGCGATCCAAAGGTCGGCAGCGTGGCGATGGACAACATGGCTTCCGCCTTTGCCGCCGCCATGGTGCGATAAACCAGCCCTTCAGTTTGCTCGATCAAATAACGCGCGTCAGCCAAAAAACGGGCGCCTGCTTCAGTCAGCACCACGCGCTTGCGCACGCGCTCAAATAACGTGACCCCCAACTGCAATTCTAAATCGCGGATTTGACGCGAAATAGCACTTTGCGTGAGGTTCATTTCTTCCGCAGCGCGGGTAAAATTGAGGTGGCGCGCAGCGCATTCAAAAGCGCTCAGCGTGTTGATCGAAGGAAAGTTGCGGCGACTGGTATGCATAAAATTTCCTCATGAAGTAATGAAAAAACATTGCTTCTTTAGGGTGTTTGCCTAAGTTATCATGAGAATAATGAATTTTTTCGACTTGACCAGCCTCAATTTGAGCATTGGGTTCGCCCAGCGCAAAAGTCGATCCACAACGAACATTGGCCGCGGCCAAAGGGGATAGAATATGTCAGCATCGTCACGCAAATCCGAAACCATTGAATTGATGGGCAAATTGGGCGTTAAGCCAGAGGCCCTAGAAGGCGGCGACTTGGCCGTTTATTCCCCAACCAACGGCGAAAAAATCGCGGACGTCAAAAAGTCCAGCGCAAGCGAAATCAACGCTCAAATCGAAAAAGCACACGAAGCATTTAAAAAGTGGCGCACTGTACCCGGCCCTCGCCGGGGTGAGTTGGTGCGGCTGTTGGGCGAAGAATTGCGCGCCGCTAAGGATGATTTGGGCCGGTTGGTGAGCCTTGAAGCGGGTAAAATCCCGTCAGAAGGCGCAGGCGAAGTGCAAGAAATGATCGACATTTGCGATTTTGCAGTCGGCCTTTCTCGCCAGCTTTATGGCTTGACCATCGCCACCGAGCGTCAAGATCACCGCATGATGGAAACATGGCATCCTTTGGGTGTTGTGGGCGTCATCTCCGCCTTTAACTTTCCTGTCGCAGTTTGGTCTTGGAACGCGGCTTTGGCTTTGGCGTGCGGCAATGCCGTGGTGTGGAAGCCATCTGAAAAATCACCTTTGACCGCGCTCGCCTGTCAGGCGATTTTGGATCGCGCGCTGAAGAAGTTCGGCGATGCGCCTGAAGGCTTGATCACCACCTTTATCGCCGAGCGCGATGGTGGCGAAGTTATGGTTGATCATGAAAAAGTGGCACTTGTGTCCGCCACAGGCTCTACGCGCATGGGGCGTCAGGTTGGGCCACGCGTTGCCCAACGTTTCGGCCGCACTATTCTTGAACTGGGCGGCAACAATGCGGGCATCGTTTGTCCGTCTGCGGATATGGACATGGCCGTGCGCGCCATCGCATTCGGTGCCATGGGCACCGCTGGCCAGCGCTGCACAACCACTCGTCGCTTGTTCGTTCATGAGAGTGTTTATGACGATATGGTGGCGCAGTTGAAAAAAGCCTATTTGGGCGTCACCATTGGCGATCCTTTGTCGTCTGATGCATTGGTCGGTCCATTGATCGACAAAGAGGCCGGCGACAATATGGAGAAAGCGCTTGAAGCGGCAAAAGCCGTTGGCGGCAAAGTCACGGGCGGTGAACGCGTCGATGTGAATGGCGATGCGTCCTATTATTTCCGCCCGGCTTTGGTGGAAATGCCAGAACAAACCGGCCCCATGCTGGAAGAAACATTCGCCCCAATCCTTTACGTCACCAAATATTCTGACTTTGAGGATGCCATCGCCATGCAAAATGCTGTGGGCGCAGGCCTTTCCTCCTGCATCTTCACCTTGAATGTGCGCGAAGCTGAAACATTCCTTTCCGCTGTCGGGTCAGATTGTGGCATCACAAACGTCAATATCGGCACGTCAGGCGCTGAAGTTGGCGGTGCCTTTGGCGGCGAGAAGGAAACTGGTGGCGGCCGCGAATCCGGCTCCGATGCATGGAAGGCCTATATGCGCCGCGCCACAAACACGGTGAACTACGGCACAGCCTTGCCATTGGCACAGGGCGTAAGCTTTGATATCGACTAAACCGATGCGTTTCCAAACGGAAATGTAAGGACATATTCGAGCGCATATGGCAAAAACGCGCCATATGCGCTCGGCTTTAGGGGAAGATAAAATATGTGCGCCGATCTGGTTTCTCATCCCGGCTTTTTCCGGGCTAACCGCATTGCCAAACTATCGGTTTCTGAAATCATCAAAATCAGCACCCGCGCCCGCGAACTGCGGGCAGAAGGCAAGCCAGTGATCATTCTGGGCGCTGGAGAACCGGATTTTGACACGCCGGAACATGTCAAACAGGCTGGCATCGCCGCGATTAATGCAGGGCAAACCAAATATACCCCGCTTGATGGCACACCTGAATTAAAGCAAGCCATTTGCGACAAGCTGAGCCGAGAAAATGAACTGGACTATCAGCCCGCCAATATTTCGGTTTCGGCAGGGGCAAAACAGGTGCTGTTTAACGCCTTTATGGCGACCATCAATCCGGGCGACGAGGTGATCATCCCGACCCCGTTCTGGACCACCTATGCCGACATTGTTGAAGTGTGCGGCGGCGAGCCTGTGCTGGTCAAATGTCCGGGTGAAAAAGGCTTCCGGCTGCAGGCTGACCAGCTTGAGGCGGCAATTACGCCAAAAACCAAATGGCTGATGCTCAACTCGCCATCCAACCCATCCGGCGCGGCCTATTCGGCTGAAGAGTTAAAACCGCTTTTGGCTGTGCTGGCGCGCAATCCCCATGTTTGGCTGGTGTGCGACGATATTTATGAGCACATCACCTATGATGATTTTGAATTTGTCACCCCGGCACAATTAGCGCCTGAATTGCGGGATCGTATTCTGGTGGTCAATGGTGTGTCCAAATCCCACGCCATGACCGGGTGGCGCATCGGCTATGGCGCCGGGCCGGTGGAGCTGATCAAGGCCATGGCCGTGATGCAATCCCAATCCACGTCCTGCGCCTCATCGGTATCGCAAGCTGCGGCAATCGAAGCCTTGAATGGCGATAATTCATTCCTCGAGGAACGTCGCTTATCTTTCCAGGAGCGGCGCGATCTGGTGGTTGCGGGCCTCAACGAAATTGATGGGGTAACCTGCCGTGTGCCGGAAGGCGCCTTTTATACCTTTGCCTCCTGCGAAGGTCTCATCGGCAAGACGACGCCCAGCGGCAAGACCATCGAAAGCGATAGCGACTTCTGCCGCTATATTTTGGAAGAAAGCCATGTGGCCATCGTGCCCGGCTCAGCCTTTGGACTTTCGCCTTATTTTCGTATATCTTATGCGGCAGCGAAATCAGAATTGGTCGAAGCGATATCCCGCATACAAAAAGCGGCAAGCGCTTTGACTTAAAAGACTTCCCACAGAAGGGTTCTTTTAAGGACCTTTTCTTGCCCGCCAGACTTTGTTCTGGCGGGTTTTTTTAATCCGAATGTACAATCTGCATACCAACGGGCTTGTCAGCATGGTTTGGTTTGATAGCTAGTGGAGAGAACAAGTAGGGGAAGGTCTCATGGCAGCAGCAGTTTTTGATTCACGGCAAAACATTTTGGGTGAAGGCCCATTGTGGCACCCATTGCGCCAACAGCTTTTTTGGTTCGACATTCCCAATTGCAAATTGCGGTCGCAAATTAACGGTGCGCCGCTCGAGTGGGCGTTCGACGAAATCGTGACCGCCGCAGGGTGGAAAGACGAGCGCACGCTGATTATCGCATCAGAAACCAAACTGTTCGCGTTCGATTTGAAAACAGAAGAAAAAAAGCATCTTGTTGATCTGGAACCAAACGTGCCGTCGCGTCGCTCCAACGACGGGCGGATCGACCCCTGGGGTGGATTTTGGATTGGCACCATGTCTAAGACGGATCCAAGCAGCGAAAAAGGTGGAATTTACCGTTTTTATCAAGGCGAGCTACGTCTGCTGGTGCCGGAAGTGGCAATTCCAAATTCCATCTGTTTTGCGCACGACAAATCCTTCGCCTGCTACACGGATACGCCAACGCAGATTGTTTGGAAGCAAGCCCTGGATGGTGAGGGGTGGCCCGTGGGTGAGCCGACGATTCATGTGGATTTGCGCGAAACAGATCTCAATCCCGATGGTGCATTGATCGATGATGCGGGCAACATCTGGATCGCCATGTGGGGCGCGTCATGCATTGTCCAGTTTGACAAAACGGGGCGTGAGCTACAGCGCCTTGATGTGCCGGCAAAGCAGCCAACCTGCCCTGCCTTTGGTGGCGAGAATTTTACAACGCTCTATCTCACCTCAGCGGCGGAGAACCTTGATGCGCCGAGAGCTGCGGATGGGCAAATATTTGAGTTTGCTGATGCGGTGCAAGGCCGCGCAGAATATGCGGTCAGCCTTGACTGACCGCACCGATTCTAGCGCAATATTTGGGGCTTGATTTTCAGTTTCGCAGCTTGGTTTTCAGGCAGATGTTTGTTCAGCCGCTTGTTGATCGCGCCATAAACCCCAATCACACAAAGCGTGAGCAGAATAAAATAGAACGCCAGAATTGGATAAGGCACAAACGGGTTGAACGTTTTATCCGCGAAGTAGCTGGCGTAATAAAGCGCATCGCCTCGCTGTTGCCAGCTCGGAAAGCCTGAGAAAAACACCAAAGTTGTCGCGTGAAACAAAAAGATCGCTTCATTGGTGTAGGCGGGCCACGCCAGGCGCAACATGGTCGGCCAGATGATCTTTCTAAAACGAGGCCAACCGGTGATGCCATAGGCATCTGCCGCTTCCACATCCCCTTTGGGAATAGAGCGTAGGGCGCCATAAAAAATCTCGGCGGAATAAGCCCCTGTGTTGAGGAACAACACGAACAAAGCCCCAAGCCAGGCCTTGGTCAACCAACGTGTCTCCACCGTGATCTCCACAAAGCCGAGATTGATGTCGGTGCCCAGTCGGGGCAGCAAAACAAAAAGCTCGTAGGCGAAGAAGAACTGGATAAACAGCGGTGAGCCGCGGAAAATGAAAATATACCATTCAGCAGGCTTCCGCAGCAGCGGGTTTTTGCTGGCTTTTGCTGTGGCAACCGCCACCGCGAGGAAAAAGCCAAGGCCAAGCGCAATCACACCAAAATAAACGTTCCAAATCAGCCCTGAGCCGATCAGGGTGAACTGGTCGCAAAGGGTGAAATCCGAACGGGGCAAAAGCCGCTCGCCAAATCCCATTGAACGGAAGGCGTAATTTTGGATGGTTTCTAAGCAGCTCATGCAGCACCTCCAGCAGCGGACCCGCCGCCGGTTGTGGCTTGTCCCAAGCTGAGTTTGGTCATCAGCTTTTCAAACACAATTTCCGAAATCTTGGTCATGGCCAGATAGAACACCAAAAGGCCAAGGAAATAATAGATCCGCCAGTCGGGATGGGGGTACGAAAAGGCGGAGCTTTTTGAGCCGCCCAGTTCCCGCGCCCAATAAACGATATCTTCAACGCCCAGCAGAAACAGCAGCGGGGTTGCTTTGATCAAAATCATCCAAAGGTTTGAAAGGCCGGGCAGGGCGTAAATCCACATTTGTGGCATTAAAATGCGCCAAAACACTTGTCGGCGGCTCATGCCATAAGCTTCGCCCGTTTGCAGCTGGGCGTGGGGCACAGCGCGCATGCCGCCATATAAAACGTTGGCGGCAAACGCGCCAAAAACAATCGAAAATGTCAAAACGGCCAAAAGGAACCCGTAAGCCTCGTGCACCCATTGAGGTGAGCTCGACAAGGGCAGTTTCGCAGCAGCGCAAACCACAAAGTCGCTGCCTTGCCGCACAGGCTCCGTCCAATCAGAACACAGCGTTTTGTGGCGCACATATTCAAAGGCTTGATCGAGCGCGATCACAAAGAAAAGGAAGAAGGCGATATCGGGCACGCCGCGCACAATCGCCGTGTAGCCTTTGCCAAACCAGCGCAGCGGCGCAATGTGCGACCGCGCAGCAGTGGCGCCAAAAAAGCCGAACAACAGCGCGGTCGGCGCTGTAACCGCCAGCAACATCAGCACGGTGCCAAACGAGGCGTAAAAGCTCATGTGCTTGCCTGTTGTCAGATAACAGGTCAGCCAGGTGAGACCTTCAATTTGGTCCGGAGTTGCGCAGAATGAAAACATATTAGATCTACAATCAAATCAGGGCGGAAGCGCACTCCCGCCCTGCTATAGCTAACTTAGAAGCGTGGTGAATCTTCACCCAACCATTTAATGATCAGCTCGTTCAATGTGCCGTCATCTTTCATGGTTTGGATCGCTGCATCAAACTTGGCGCGCATCTCTGGATCAGATTTGCGGAAGGCCATGCCAATGCCGCCACCCAATGGGATGTCTTCGCCAACAAAAACCATGTCGCCATTTGAATCTTCGACCAATGGGATCAAGAAGTCTTTGTCTGAAAGCACGGCGTCTGCTTCACCATTGCGTACAGCAGCAACAGTCTCGTCAGGCGTTGCGAACTCAAGCAAAGTCGCACCAGTTGTGGTGATGTGCGCTGATTGGATGGTGCCAGTTTGCGCTGCAATAACGCCGCCATCAAGATCAACATCTGCGCTCAAGGCTGCATATGCAGAAGGTGATGGAGGTGTGTAGTTTTGTGTGAAATCTACAACTTCTTGACGCTCAGGCGTGATCGACATGCCGGCGATAATCGCGTCATAGTTGCCAGATACCAAGTTTGGAATGATTGAATCCCAATCGTTGGTCACCCACTCACAATCCATTTCGGCACGCTTGCAAAGCTCATCGCCCAACTCGCGTTCAAAGCCGTCAACTTCGCCATTATCATTGATGAAGTTATATGGAGGGTAAGCGCCCTCGGTGCCAAGGCGCACAGTGTCCGCCATCGCAAAGCTTGTGCTCATTGCCAATACGGCAACGGAAAGCAAAAGTTTTTTCATTTTAGTCTCCCTTGGTTTAACCTCTTAAAAAGAGATCTTGAGTTGATTTTAGTCCGAAACGGTCGCACTCAAGAATTGCTGTAGCCGCTCGGTTTTGGTGTTCTTAAACACCTCATCAGGCGTACCTTGTTCTTCAATACGTCCCTGATGCAAAAAGATAACATGGTCCGACACATCGGCTGCCAACCGCATGTCGTGGGTGACAAGGATCATTGTGCGGCCTTCTTTGGCCAAATCCTTGATCACCTTCACCACCTCTTGTTCCAATTCAGGATCAAGCGCGGAGGTGGGTTCATCAAACAAAAGCGCTTGCGGTTCCATGGCCAAGGCGCGCGCAATCGCCGCCCGCTGCTGTTGGCCGCCAGAAAGCTGCGCTGGATAATTGTCACACTTGTCGCCAATGCCCACCTTGTCGAGCAATTTGCGGGCACGCTCCTCAACCACTGCAAGGTCTTCGCCCAACACAGTGACGGGTGCTTCCATCACATTTTGCAAAATCGACATATGGGCCCAAAGATTGAACTGTTGGAACACCATGGTCAGGTTGGTGCGGATGCGGATCACTTGTGCTTTATCAGCCGGATGACGATTAAGACCCTCGCCTTTCCAGTGCACAGGCTCACCGTCAAAAATGATGTCGCCTTGCTGGCTGTCTTCCAAAAGGTTCACACAGCGCAACAGTGTCGATTTCCCGGACCCTGAAGACCCAATCAGGCTCACCACATCGCCCTTGTGGGCAACAAGATCAACGCCTTTGAGCACTTCCAATTGGCCATAACTCTTATGAAGATCGCGTACTTCAATGACAGGTGTTTGCGTGTCCGACATATTTTCTTTCATTCTTTGGTCGCTACCAACGATCTAGCCCAAAATGAGCTGGTACACAATTGGCTTTTGTTAGGCCAATACCCCAAATGGGGGGTATGCGCGTCCCGAATTAATGCGAGACGCGGTAAAAATATAGGATGAAAGATCAAATGCACGCCGAAGTGGCGCAACGATCAAGCTGACAACAAGAATCTGAAATGATCGCGCAAACGCGCTCAACAGCTCCGCCGGTCTGATGACCAGGTTCAAAAGCATCAAAACTACCCTCCCTTACATCAGGTCCAATTTCTCGGGCCCGATTTGCGCTGTCCTCACAACGTCTTACCCGCAAATTCACTTTTTGCGATATGTTCAGTTTCAGTATGGCCTATTCTTTTTTGACTGAATAGTCACTTTTTTGTGCAAAATTTAACGTGCTTTTCGCACTTTGTGCAGGCCAATCCACCAAAATGAGAAAGGGTGAGCCTTGGCCCACCCTTTAATATTTATGCTGCTTTGTCGGTTTTTGCCGCTGTCTTGAGCGGCTTGCCGAGGAACATGCCGCCGAACCGATTGTCGAGGAATTCATCCAGATCAATCTGCTCTTGGCTCAAGAACCCTTTTTGCGGCAGTTTGCCCGTGCGCACCAAATCCATTGCCGCGGTCACGCCAGCAGCGGTGGTGATTTGAATGGCGGTCCATTCTTGCCCGGCCACTTCCATGGGGGTTGAAACATTGAGGAATGATTTTTCCTCAAAGCGGCCATTGATGGTGCCCGTTGCGGTGCAGAAAACCGTCACCGTATCCTGCTTGGTCACAGGCAGCGCGGTGTTGAAAATTTCGCACATCAAATCCTGGCGATTCTGCAATTTCAAATCTTGAAGCAAGATTTTCAAAATGTCGCGGTGGCCCGGATAGCGGATAGAGCGGTAGGATACGTTTTGGGCGTGGCCCGCCAACGTCTCGCACAATGTGCCCAAGCCGCCTGATGTGTTAAAGCACTCAAATTCAGTGCCGTTTAGGGTAAATGTCTGCAAATTCTCGAGCGGTGGTACTTCCACCAGCTTGCCATCAACCAAGGCTTCGCATGGGTTGCAATATTCATTGACCATGCCTTCGGTGGACCAAGTGATGTTATATTTCAACGCATTTGTAGGGAAGCGCGGCAAAGCACCCACACGCATGGACAAATCTTCAACCTTGTCGAACTGTTTGGCAAGGTGATATCCGGCCACGCCCACAAAGCCCGGCGCCAAACCACATTGTGGCATAAAGGCCGTGTCCGCGTCTTTGGCCAAATCCCGCACGAATTTGGTGCCCTTAACATCTTCCGTCAGGTCGAAATAATGGGTGCCGGCTTTTTTCGCGCCAGAGGCGATGGCTGGCGTCAAGAAGTAGGGCGCTGCGCTCAATACGGCTTGCTTACCCTGAAGGGCGGCCACCAATTCATCTTCCTTGGTCACGTCCACTTTCGCGGTCTTCAGCCCCAATTTAGCCACTTCAGCCAAATTCTCTTCATTGGTATCGGCAATGGTCACGCTATATTCTGGCTGTGTTTCCAACACCACGCCTACCATGCGGCCAATTTTGCCCGCGCCGACAATCAAAACATCCCAATTCATATCTATCCCTCTGGCTTGATTTTTGTTCTGCCGAAAGTGTGACAGCGGGAACTGTCAGTGCCTAGAATCGGAACCGCCATAAAGATGACATAACGACGAATTTGGAGGCAATTTGCCGACAAAATGACGGAATTTAATATTTGAGAAAGGTCTTAACGCAATGAGGAACTTGCATATCGCCCAAATCTGGACCATCGTCATTTTAACAATCTATTGTCTTTTTGTCGGTGAGGAGCAGCGGCATGGATAAAGCCATTCGGGACGAATTGGACCGGCAATTGATCGCGCAATTGCAGTTCAACGCCCGCGCCAAAACATCCGACATTGCCAAAAAACTGGGCATTGCCCGCACCACGGTGCACGAGCGGATCGCCCGACTAGAGCGCATGGGCTATATCAAAGGCTACACGGTGCAATTGGCAGAAGATCCGGGTCGCCAGCATGTGGAAGCGCTTGTGATGATCGAAGTGCACCAGCAGCAGGGCAAGCAGATTGCCGACAAGCTAAAAGACTTTCCTGAGGTCAAACTCTGCCTCGCCATCAATGGCGAATATGATTTGCACCTGTCCGTGGAAGCGCCGCAGCTCGAAGATATTGACGAGATCATCGACGAAATCGCCCTCATCCCCGGCGTGCGCCGTACGCAGACATCACTGGTGCTGGGGCGCAAATTTGATCGGCGATAATCCCACTTTCGCCGCATCAAGAAATCTGGCTAAAGCACAAATATCCACACCCACCGTCGTCATTACCGGACTTGATCCGGTAATCCATGTAGCCGTGGCCAAATGGCAAAGCTGTAGTGAAAAAACGCCGAGGCTGCACCTCGTCTCAACTTCTGCGTGGACCCCGGATCAAGTCCGGGGTGACGTTGGAAGCAAGCAGCTAATCCAACCTAATCATCAAACCCGACCAAAAAGCCCGGCTCATAAAAATATTCTTCCAGGTTTTCGCCCGGTCCGCCCCGGTCGATCACCACAAAATCGCTGGTCTGCTCCAGAGTGGTGAGCACCCCATGCCAGCACCCCATCTTTAAATTGATGCCCTGACCGGATTGGGTGAGAAATGCCAAGGGTGTACCTGGCGTGCCATTTTCATCTGGCGCAACAATCACCAAAAAGGGTCGTTTGGTCATTGGGATAAAGGCTTGTGAACCCAGCGGATGCCGTTCCACCATTTTGAGATGCAATGGAATATCATAAGGCTTGCCGCGGAAAATATTCACCAGCGGACGCGGTTCAACGCCCCCCAGTTCCACTGTCGCCAGATCATTATAGCGGGTGCACATGCCATTATTGATCGGAAAGTGCTCGGCCTTATCCAGATCGATCACTTCGCCAAATGGCGCAAAAGCTTCAATACTCAGCGGCTTGATGGGGATGAAAGGAACTTCCATTTACGCCCCCAATGTCAGTTTCATATGCCGATTAACATCTTTGTAGAGCAGGTAGCGGAACGGCTCCGGTCCGCCCGCATAGCAGGCTTGCGGGCAAAAGGCGCGCAGCCACATAAAGTCGCCTGCTTCCACTTCCACCCAATCTTCATTCAGCCGATAAACCGCCTTGCCCTGCAACACATAAAGCCCATGTTCCATCACATGGGTTTCGGCAAACGGGATGCTGCCACCCGGCTGAAACGTCACAATATTCACGTGCATATCGTGCGCCACATCATTGGGGTCAACAAATCGGCTCGTTGCCCAAGCGCCATCTGTGTCCGGCATGGGGATTGGATCGTGATTTGTTTCATGGGTCACAAAACTTTTCGGCGGCGCGATGCCGCCAACGGCTTCATACGCTTTGCGAATCCAATGAAAACGCAGCGGCGCGTCTGAATTGTTTTGCAATTGCCAGGCCGCGCCTGCTGCCAGATAGACGTATGAGCCTGCGCTTAGCTGATGCGTGTCGCTATCAAGAACCAGCTCGCCTGCGCCATCGGTCACAAACAAAACGCCTTCAGCCGCTTGATCTGGCTCCGGCTTTTCGCTCCCGCCTCCGGGGGCGACTTCCATCACATATTGGGCAAATGTTTCGGCGAAGCCGCTCAAGGGGCGCGCAATAATCCATGCGCGGGTTTTGTCCCAGTGCGGCAGGTTAGAAGTCACAATATCGCTAAACACACCTTTGGGGATTACCGCGTAACAATCGGTAAATTTTGCGCGGTCCGTCAGCAATTGCGTTTGCGGCGGCAAGCCACCTTTCGGCGTGTAATAATTGCTCATCTATTCCTCTTCAAACATATCTTTTAGCCGCAACAGCGCAATGCGCTCCACTTGCTGGCACGCCGTTGTGAATTCTTGATCGCGCTCATGATGCACGCGCTGTTGAAACTGTTCAAGGATCTGATCCTTGTTGAGCCCTTTTACCGCGATGATAAAGGGGAAGCCAAATTTGGCCGTATAGGCTTCGTTCAACGCAGTGAAAGTGGTGCGTTCTTCATCGGTGAGTGCGTTCAGCCCGGCGCTCGCTTGTTCTTTGGTGGAGTCAGCGGTCAATCGCTTTGCCGCGGCCAGCTTGCCTGCCAAATCTGGGTGGGCGTTCAACACTTTTAGTCGCTCGCTCTCCCGCGCTTTTCTAAATTGCGCCGCCAGCGCCGCATGCACCCCGGTGGCACAATTATGCGCTGGCCCCATCTCCGCCTCAAAAGCGCGTTCCGCGATCCAAGGCGAATGCTCAAACACACCGCCAAACTGATCGACGAAGGCTTTGCGGCTCATTTTGAACACATCAAATATTGGCGCTGCATAGGGGTGATGCTCCATCCAATGGCGGGCGATATCAATGCGGCGCGGCACCCACACATCGGGCTTGGATTGGATATAGTCGAGGAAACGCCTGAGCGCCATAATCCGCCCGGGGCGGCCAATCAGCCGACAATGCAAGCCGATATTGAGCATCTTCGGCGCACCCGCTTCGCCTTCGGCATAAAGCGCATCAAAACTATCCTTGAGGTAGGTGAAGAACTGATCGCCGCTGTTAAAGCCCTGCACCGCGGCAAAACGCATATCATTTGTGTCCAGCGTATAGGGGATAATCAATTGCGGTGCTTGTGCGTCGCCCATCGGTGCGCGCCAATAGGGCAAATCGTCGGCATAACTGTCCGAGACATAATCAAAGCACCCCATTTCCTGGGTAAGTGCTACGGTGTGGTCCGAGCAGCGCCCGGTGTACCAGCCTTTGGGATATTCGCCTGTCGCCTCATAATGCAGCTGGATCGCTTGCTTCATATGATCGCGTTCTTCGGCTTCGGTGAAGTCCTTATATTCGATCCATTTCAACCCATGCGACGCTATTTCCCAACCCGCCTCCTGCATGGCGGCCACTTGTTCGGGCGAGCGCTTTAGGGCTGTCGCAACCCCATAAATGGTCAGCGGCAGATCAAATTGGGTGAACAGCTCATGCACGCGCCAAAACCCAGCCCGTGCGCCATATTCATAGATTGATTCCATGTTCCAATGGCGTTGCCCCTGCCATTGCTGCGCGCCGACAATTTCGGATAAAAACGCTTCAGATGCCTTGTCTCCATGCAGCAGACAATTCTCGCCGCCTTCTTCATAATTGAGCACAAATTGCACCGCGATTTTGGCGCCGTTCGGCCACTTAACGGCAGGCTTGCGGCGGCCATAGCCGCGCATATCCCGTTCGTAGCGCTGAGGATGTTGCGTCATTTTTCCCTCAATATCTTGCTATTGATTGGCCATTGGCGAATGGCATTTATCCATGCACTATGCATGAAGCGGTGATTTGCGCCTAGGGGGAAATAGGCGCGGCAATCAATTTTTTGACCAATTGTTAAAAATTCTTGACAAAACGCCCGGAAACACTGCTAAAATACACCAATTGGGGGAGAAGAATTATGGCTTCAGGCAAACTCACAACACATGTGTTGGACACATCGCGCGGCTGCCCGGCAGCGGGATTGCAACTCTGCCTTTTCGAGTTGAACAATGGCGCCACGGAAAAAGTGTTGGACACGCGCACAAATTCCGATGGGCGCGTGGATCATCCGCTTATGGAAGGGACATTGAAAACCGGCACCTATGAGCTGCGCTTTATGGTGGCGGAATATTTCAAAGCGCAAGGTATTGAAGAGCCGCATGGCGCATTTCTGGATGAGGTGCCCGTTCGTTTTGTGATCGCTAAACCCTGCCAGCACTATCATGTGCCGCTTTTGCTGTCGCCCTATGGCTATTCCACCTATCGCGGGAGCTGATATTGGATTTTGATTCAAAGATTTCTTTTTGGCTGAACGATGAAAAAATCGAGCTGGATAAGCTCAAATCAGACCAAACTTTACTTGATTTTTTACGGCTTGAAAAAACGCTCCGCGGTACCAAAGAAGGGTGCGCTGAAGGCGATTGCGGTGCGTGCACCGTGCTGGTGGGACGGCTGAAAAAGGGCAAGCTGCGCTATCAGGGCGTCAATGCCTGCATCAGCTTTGTCGCCAGCTTGCATGGCACCCATATCGTCACGATTGAGCATCTGAAAAGCGATCAGGGACTACATCCCATCCAGCAAGCCATGGTCGAGCATCATGGCTCCCAATGCGGCTTTTGCACGCCGGGCTTTGTCATGTCGCTTTACGCCATGTGGATGGAAAATGCCGCGCCAACCACAACTGAGATCGAGGAAGCGCTGCAAGGCAATCTCTGCCGCTGCACCGGCTATCAACCGATCGTCAAAGCTGCTCGAAATATCGCTAAATTTGGCAGCCTAGAGCAGGATTTCCTGGTCAAAGAGCGCCAGCAAAATATCGGCCGTCTGCAGGCGTTGGAAAATGATACACCGATCGCCATATCGCAGGGCGACGATCAAGTCTTTGTGCCCAAAACCAAGGCGCAATTGGCAGAGCTTTATGCTGCCCACCCGGACGCGACTTTGGTAGCCGGAGCCACAGATGTCGGCCTCTGGGTCACCAAATTTATGCGCCCCATCTCCCCATCCATCTTTCTGACCGCACTCAATGATTTTGACGCGGTCGAGGAAAAAGACGATCAGCTGATCATTGATGGGGGTGTGACCTACACCGACTTGCTGCCGCTGATTGATGAAAAACTGCCGCAACTCAGCACCTATTGGCGACGCATTGGCGGCGCCCAGGTGCGCAATATGGGCACCATTGGCGGCAATATTGCCAACGGCTCCCCCATTGGCGACACGCCACCGCCGCTGATCGCTCTCGGCGCAACCATCACCCTGCAAAAGGGCGAGGAAACCCGCCAGCTGCCACTGGAAAAATTCTTTATCGACTATGGCAAGCAGGATCGGACGCCCGGCGAATTTGTCGCGCAGATTCAGGTGCCGCTGCGCAAACCCGAAGCGCATTTCGCCACCTACAAAATTTCCAAGCGCCGCGACGAAGATATTTCGTCTGTCGCTGCTGCCTTCTATCTCGAAATGGACGGCGACAAGATTGGCACCTTGCGCATCGCCTATGGTGGCATGGCGGGCGTGCCCAAACGCGCCACGCATGTGGAAGCAGCGCTGAACGGCAAGCCGCTCACCCGCGACACATTTGAAAACGCGCTCAATGCTTTCGATCAAGATTTTACGCCGCTCACCGATATGCGCGCAAGTGCCGCCTATCGCCAGCAAGTGGCAAAAAATCTGCTGCTGCGCTTTTTTGACGAGCATTTTGGTGAGGCGGAGAGTTTAGATACATTGCGCCAAGCCGCATTGGTGGAGGTGAACTGATGAGCCAAAAGCAATCTGCCCTCGGCCCAAAACCGCACGAATCCGCCCATAAACATGTGGCCGGTGCCGCCGATTATCTTGATGACATCAATGAACCGGCGGGCACGCTGCACGCCTATATCGGCCTCAGCACCATCGCAGCAGGCACCATTGAAAGCATGGATTTCACTGATGTGTTGGCGCACCCGGACGTGCTCGGCGTGCTCACGGCCAACGATATTCCGGGCGAGAACGATGTCAGCCCAACGGCGCTGCATGATGATCCGATCTTTGCCGACAAAGAAGTGCAATTTCTCGGTCAACCCGTCTTTGCCGTGATCGCCACCCACCGCGACGCGGCGCGTCGTGCGGCGAAAAAAGCCAAGATCAGCTATCGAGAAAAACCCGCCCTCATCGATATTCGCGCCGCCGAAAAAGCGGGCGGAAAATTTGTGACCCCGTCACTGACTTTGAAAAATGGTGACGTGAAAGCGGCGATGGAAAAGGCCCCAATGCGCCTTAAAGGCGAAATGGAAATTGGCGGTCAGGATCACTTCTATCTGGAGGGCCATATCGCCATGGCCATTCCGGGGGAAGACGATACGGTCAAAGTCATCTCCTCCACTCAGCACCCTTCCGAAGTGCAGCATATGGTGGCCCACGCGTTGGGCACGCACCAACATGCCGTGAATGTGGAAGTGCGGCGCATGGGCGGCGGCTTCGGCGGCAAGGAAACCCAGGGTGCTTTGTTCGCCTGTGTCGCGGCCATCGCGGCGAAAAAATTTAAGCGCGCGGTGAAAATTCGACCGGATCGCGACGATGATATGGTGATGACCGGCAAGCGCCACGATTTCCTCGCCACTTATGAGGTGGGCTTTGATGAAAGCGGCAAAATTCATGCGCTGGATGCCGACTTTGCCGCCCGCTGCGGCTTCTCAGCTGACCTGTCTGGTCCGGTAACGGACCGCGCGCTATTCCATGCGGACAATTGCTACTTCTTCGAAAATGTCGAGCTGCGCTCGCGCCCATTGAAAACCAACACCGTCTCCAACACCGCCTTTCGCGGCTTTGGTGGTCCCCAGGGTATGATTGGTGGTGAACGGGTGATTGAAGAGATCGCCTATAAGCTGGGCAAAGACCCGCTGGAAGTGCGCCGCGCCAACTTTTATGGCCCCAACACCGGCAACACCACGCCTTATCACCAGATTGTCGATGACAACATCATCACCCAGGTGGTGGACGAGCTGGAAGAAAGCGCCGACTATCAGGTCCGGCGCCAAAAGGTGCTGGCGTTCAACAAATCCCACAAAAACCTGAAGCGCGGTATTGCGCTCACCCCGGTTAAATTCGGCATTTCCTTCACCGCCACCTGGTACAATCAGGCGGGCGCTTTGGTGCACATCTATAAGGATGGCTCCATCCTGCTCAATCATGGCGGCACGGAAATGGGGCAGGGGCTATATTCCAAAGTGGCACAAGTGCTGGCGGACGAATTGCAGGTCGATCCGGCCCGCGTCAAAGTCAGCGCCACCCGCACCGACAAAGTGCCCAACACCTCTGCCACCGCCGCGTCATCCGGCACGGACTTAAACGGCATGGCCGCCGCCGATGCGGCGCGGCAATTGAAGGCACGGCTGGTGCGGTTCGCCGCCGACAAGTTCCAAATCGAAGAAGCGGACGTGAAGTTCGGCTATGAGCATTTGGATTGCGCCGGCAAACAAGTGCCGTTCGAAGAACTGATCGCCGCCGCCTATATGGAGCGCGTGCATCTGTCCGCCGCCGGGTTTTATAAAACCCCCGAGATTCACTGGAACCGGGAAACCGGGCGCGGCACGCCGTTCTATTATTATGCCTATGGTGCCGCGGTATCCGAGGTCGTGATCGACACGCTCACCGGCGAATATTTTGTGGACCGCGTGGACTTGCTCCATGATGTGGGCAACTCGATCAATGAAGGCATCGATATGGGTCAGGTCGAGGGCGGATTTATTCAGGGCATGGGGTGGCTCACCACCGAAGAGCTTTGGTTCTCCGATAAGGGCGAGCTGAAAACCCACGCGCCCTCCACCTATAAAATCCCGCTGGCGTCCGACCGGCCCCGCACCTTCAACACCAAGCTGGTCACATGGTCGAAAAACGAAAAGCGCACCATCAAGCGGTCAAAAGCAGTGGGCGAACCACCCTTTATGCTTGCCATTTCGGTGCTGGAAGCCCTTTCCATGGCAGTGGCCAGTGTGGCCGACTATAAAACCTGCCCGCGCCTTGATGCCCCGGCCACCCCGGAGCGCATTTTGATGGCGGTGGAAAGGCTGAAGGGACAGCGCTGATGGGGGCGATTTCCACTTGGCAACAATTCTGGGCGCTGGCAAAGGGCGAGGCCATTCTGGTCGAGATCTTGGCCATCAAAGGCTCCACCCCGCGCGATATGGACGCGAAAATGGTGGTTAGTGCGTCAGAAATGTTCGGCACCATTGGCGGTGGCCAGGCCGAATATATGATGATGGACGAAGCCCGCAAAATGCTGCGCCAGGGCCAGGATCATCGCGAGATCGAGTTGCCGCTCGGCCCCCAAATCGGCCAATGCTGCGGCGGTCATTTCACCTTCTCTCTGCGTCGTCTCGATGCGCGCGCGGCCCAAATTTTCGAACAGAATTTACGCGACGAAGCGGATGCCCACACACCAATCTATATTTTCGGGGCAGGCCATGTGGGCCGCGCTTTGGCGCAAGCGTTAAAGCCGCTGCCGTTCAATCCGATCCTGATCGATCAACGCGCCGAAGAATTGGCCAAAATAGACGGCATTGAAAAACGCCTCAGCCCGCTGCCTGAGGCAGAATTGCGGGCCGCGCCAGATGGGGCAGGCGTGGTGGTGGTGACCCATGATCACGCCTTGGACTTTATGATCGCGGGCGAAGCCTTGGCCATGAACCGCTTTTTCTATGTCGGCATGATCGGCTCAAAATCAAAGCGCAACACATTCCGCTCCTGGTTGGCCGATGCCTATTCAGATGCTTCATTTGATCAATTGGTGCTGCCCATAGGTGGTGCCAAAGTCAAAGATAAACGGCCCGAAGTGATCGCGGCGTTGGTGGCGGCAGAATTGATTGAACAACAGCCGGCGAATGCACAGAACGCCAAGGTGAATTTGGGGGGCGAATATGCCAGATAGTGCAATTTTTTACGAATGGATCGCCTTTGGCGTGCGCTGGTTGCATGTGATCACCGCCATCGCCTGGATCGGCTCCAGCTTCTATTTCATCGCCTTGGATCTGGGCCTCAAGCCCAACCCGAAACTGCACAAGGGCGTGCGCGGCGAGGAGTGGCAGGTCCATGGCGGCGGTTTCTACCATATTCAAAAATATATGGTCGCGCCCGAACATATGCCCGAGCATCTGATCTGGTTTAAATGGGAGGCCTATACCACCTGGCTCTCCGGTTTCGCCCTGCTCGCCATTGTCTATTATGTCGGCGCGGACCTTTATCTGATCGACCGCAATGTGATGGATATGGGCGTGCCGCTCGCCATCTTCCTGTCGGTCGCCTCCATCGCCGGGGGCTGGATCATTTATGATCTCCTGTGCAAATCCCCGATCGGCAAAAGCGAGACGGGCCTGATGGTGCTGCTGTTTGGCGTGCTGGTCTTTATGGCTTGGGGCTACACCCAAATATTCACCGGTCGCGCCGCGCTGCTGCATTTGGGCGCCTTCACCGCCACCATCATGTCGGCCAATGTGTTCTTCATCATCATCCCCAATCAAAAAGTGATTGTGGCGGATTTGAAGGCCGGTAAAGAGCCGGACCCAGCCTTGGGCAAACAGTCGAAACAGCGCTCGGTGCACAATAATTATCTCACCCTGCCGGTGATCTTTTTGATGTTGTCGAACCATTACCCGCTGGCCTTCGCCACCCAATATAATTGGGTGATCGCGTCGATGATCTTTTTGATCGGTGTGCTGATCCGTCATTTCTTCAACACCAAGCATGAAACCGGCAAGTCATTGAGCTGGACTTGGTTTGTCTCGGCGGTGCTGTTTATTCTGATCATGTGGCTCTCCACCAATCCAAAAATCTCCGGCCTCACCGAAGATAAGATGGCCACACTCAACGCCGCGCCTTTTATGGCGTCCGCACAATTTGAGGAAGCGCGCGACACGGTGATGGGCCGTTGCTCCATGTGTCACACCGAAGAGCCGGTGTGGGATGGGGTGCATCAAGCGCCGAAAAATGTCATTTTGGATAATGACCAGGCCATTGCCGCCCACGCCAAGGAGATTTATATCCAGGCTGGGCGCAGCCACGCCATGCCGCCGGGCAATGTGACCTACATGTCAGATGAAGAGCGCGAGCTCCTTGTGGCATGGTATGAAAGCGTAAATCAGTAGGACCGATCAATATGAGTGAAAAACTAGTCCGTGGGCGCTTGCTGAGCTTCTGCGCGAAACCGCAGGCGCGTGATGATGACAGCGCCTATCGCTATATTGAAGATGGCGCTCTGCTGGTGCGCAACGGCACCATTGCCGCTATGGGCAGCTTTGATGAAGTGCGAACGCAGGCGGACGAAGGCGTGCAAATCGACGACTACCGCGGCAAGCTGATTATGCCCGGCTTTATCGATCCGCATATGCATTTCCCACAGATGCAGGTGCTGGCGTCTTATGCCGGGTCACTGTTGGAATGGTTGAACACATATACCTTTGTGGAAGAGCAACGCTTTAGCGATTCCGTACATGCCGCGCGGATCGCAGACCATTTGATGGACGAGTTTATCCGCAATGGCACCACCACCGCCAGTGCCTTTTGTTCGGTACATCCCGGCTCGGTTGATGCCTATTTCACCGCCGCCTCCCACCGCAACATGCTGATGTTGGGCGGCAAGGTGATGATGGACCGCGAAGCGCCAGAAGCGCTCACTGACACGCCACAATCATCCTATGACGACACAAAAGCCGGCATTGAAAAATGGCACGGGCTGGGCCGCAATTATTATGTGATCACCCCCCGCTTTGCCATCACCTCCACGCCGGAGCAGTTGGAGGCCGCAGGTGCCTTGGCGAAAGAATTTCCAGACCTGCACATTCAAACCCATTTGAATGAAAACAAGAACGAAATCGCCTTCACCAATGAGCTCTATCCTGAAGCAGGTGATTATTTCGGCATTTATGAGAAATATGGTTTGGTGGGCGACAAATCCCTGTTCGGCCATTGCATCCATATGAGCGATCGCGAACGCGACGCGATGTTTGACACAAACTCAGTCGCCGTGTTCTGCCCTACTTCAAATATGTTTATCGGCTCCGGTCATTTTGATTGGCAAAATATGGAAGGCGATCAAAAACAGGGCCGCATTGGCTTGGCCACCGATATTGGCGGCGGCACCTCGATCTCTATGCTGCGCACCATGGATGAGGGCTACAAAGTGTTGCAATTGCAAGGCCAGCGCCTGCCGCCGCTGGTCAGTTTTTATCAGGCCACTTTAGGCAATGCCGAAGCCCTCTCACTGCAAGACCGCATAGGCACCCTTGCGGAGGGCAGCGATGCCGACTTTATCGTGCTCGACGCCACAGCAACCCCAGTGATGAAACTCCGCATGGAAACGGTCTTCGATCTGGAGCAAGAGCTTTTCTTGCTGCAAACCATGGGCGACGACCGCGCCATCGTAGAAACCTACATCGCGGGTGAAGCGCTGAAGTCGAAGCTGGGTGGTTAGCACAAAATCCTGACGCTTCCGTCGCCATTCCCGCGTAGCCTTCCGGCGCGAGGAGAAAAATGCCGGGAATTCAGGTAGGAATATCGGAACAGCAATGAATTGTTGCTTTTCAACTTGACTCGCGCCTAACTGGATCCCCGGGTCAAGCCCGAGGATGACGCTACGGCGCATGATCACACTCCACCGTCATTACCGGACTTGATCCGGTAATCCATGCAGCCCTAAATGTTGCGCGGGTGCGCCAGTCTCTTTGCGCTCAAACTACCTCATTTCACAAAATCAAACGCATCCACATCAAACAACCCATAGTCGGTCATCTTCAAATGCGGGATAACGGGCAGCGCCAAAAAGGCCACCTGCAAAAACGGTTCAGGCAGAGTGCACCCCAAACCATGTGCCGCATCGCGCAGCTTCTCCAACGCATGGGCCACTTCTTCAAACGGCAGCTCACTCATCAGCCCGGCTATGGGCAGCGCCAGTTCCGCCAAAATCTTACCCTCATGCGCCACGCAAAAACCGCCGCGCATGTCGATAATGCGGTTGGCAGCGGCGCTTAGATCGTCTGGGTTGGTGCCCACCAAAGTGATGTTGTGGCTGTCATGGCCCACCGACGAGGCAATCGCCCCTTGTTTCAGCCCGAACCCTTTCACAAACCCATGGCCAATATTGCCATTCTTGCCGTGCCGCTCCACCACGCTTACCTGAATGGCGTCCTGTGCCGTATCTGGCTGCAAAATGCCGTCCTCGCGCGGCAACACGCCCTCTTCACGATAGGTGAGGATCAGGCCGGGCTTCACCCCCATCATCGGGGTCAGGTTTTTGCCCTCACTGGCCGGCACTTTAAACTGATCGGGGCTGGTCTTTTGCGCCTTCATCGACTGAAGACCAATCGGCCCAAGCGAGGGCCGCGCTGCAAAAGCGGCGTCATTCACCAACTGGCCGGATTTGATCACATCGCTCACCGCGCATTGCTCCAAATCATCCAGCAACACAATGTCCGCCAGCCAGCCCGGGGCGACAATACCGCGATCATCAAGGCCGAAAATCCGCGCTGCCGAATGGCTCGCCGCGCGATAAACATGATGCGTCGGGCACCCTTTGGCGATCAGGCGGCGGATCAAGCTGTCCAAATGGCCTTCTTCATGAATATCCAGCGGATTGCGGTCGTCTGTACATAGCGCCATAAAACTGGAGCTTTCCGCGGTCAGCACTTCCGCGAGTGCATTCAAATCTTTCGACACAGAGCCTTCGCGGATCAAAATCGCCATGCCTTTGCGCATCTTTTCCCGCGCTTCATCGGCTGTGGTACATTCATGGTCGGTACGAATTTTTGCGGCCAAATAGCCGTTCAAATCATCGCCGCGCAGCAGTGGCGCGTGGCCATCAATATGCCCATCCTGAAACGCCAACAGCTTGTCGAGCACCTCATCATTGGTGTTGATCACGCCGGGGAAGTTCATAAATTCCGCCAGGCCGATCACGCTTGGATGGTCGCGATAGGGCAGTAAATCCTCAATCAGCAATTCCGCACCAGATGTTTCAAACGCCGTGGCGGGCACGCAGGAGGAAAGATTGACCTTAATGTCCATCAGGCTGCGTTCTGACGCATCGAGAAAATATTTGATTCCGTCCGCGCCCAGCACATTGGCAATTTCATGCGGGTCGCAAATGGCGGTGGTCAGCCCGTAAGGCAACACACAACGGTCGAACTCCATCGGCGACACCAGCGAGCTTTCAATATGCAGATGGGTGTCAATAAACCCCGGCACGGCAAAGCGGCCTGCCCCGTCAATTTCGCGATCGCCTTCATAAGTGGAATGAGTGCCCACAATCCGATTGCCGACAATAGCAATATCGCTGGTGGTAATCTCACCGGTGATGATATCGAGCAGGCGCACATTTTTGATCACCAGATCCGCTTTGCGCTGGCCTGCGCCCGCTTGGATCATCCTGGCCAATTCCGCCTTGTTCATCACCATTCCCCCAGCATATTATTTTTATCTTTTGGTCAAATATTATAGCGGTTTCAGCGCCAATAGAAAAGGGCGGATCAAATGACCCGCCCTCAAATCATAAAAAGCTATTCAGCCTTATTGCGGCAATTGATCGTCAACGCCTTCAACATAGAAGTTCAGGCCAAGCAATACGCCATCTTCGGCCACTTCGCCTTCTTCAAGCCAAACAGAACCGTCTTGCTTGTTCACAGGGCCAGTGAATGGCTTCAACTCACCTGAAACAATGGCAGCCTCTGTGGCTTCCGCCATGGCTTTAACATCGTCTGGCATGTTGGTGTATGGCGCCATTTCAAGAATGCCTTCTGCTAAACCATCCCAGGTTGACTGGCTTTCCCATTCGCCATCCATCACGTCTTGCACGCGCTTGATGTAGTAAGCACCCCAAGTGTCCACAATCGCAGTCAATTGTGTTTCTGGGCCGGCTGCAATCATGTCAGAAGCCTGACCGAATGCTTTGATGCCACGCTCTGCTGCCACCTGCATTGGTGCAGTGGAGTCAGTGTGCTGGGTCAAAATATCTACGCCTTGGTCGATCAGGGCCTTGGCCGCATCGGCTTCTTTACCTGCATCAAACCATGAGTTCACCCAAACCACTTTTAGTTTGAAATCTGGGTTCACGCTTTGGGCACCCAGTGTAAAGGCGTTGATGCCTTGCACAACTTCTGGAATTGGGAATGACGCAATATAGCCTGCCACGCCCTTTTCGCTCACTTCCGCTGCGATCTGGCCAAGAATATAGCGGCCTTGATAGAAGCGTGAATTGTAGCTGGTCACGTTTTCAGCTGTTTTATAGCCAGTGGCGTGCTCAAACTTCACGTCTGGAAAGCGCTCGGCAACAGCCATGGTTTGATCCATAAAGCCAAAGCTGGTGGTGAAGATCATTTCACAGCCAGAGCGGGCAAACCGTTCGATAACGCCTTCCGCCTGTGGGCCTTCAGCCACGTTCTCAATGAACGGAGTTTCGATTTTGTCACCAAAATGCGCTTGCAATTCTTGGCGGCCAATATCGTGCGCCTGTGTCCAGCCGCCATCAGTTTTTGAGCCAACATACACAAAGCACACTTTCATGGGATCTTCTGCAAGTGCAGAAGCCGCCATGCCAAGCGACATTGCGGCAACGCCAGCAAGTCCAATCAGCAGTTTCTTCATCTCTACCTCCAATGTTTGACCCGGCAACATGCCGAAATCTTTTTGTTTAACGGTCGGGCACAAACGGCCGACCAAGCATTGCGGGCGTGTTGATCAATGTCGCCCGAACATTCTGTGAAATCAGCACCAGCACCACAATAGTTGCCAAAAACGGCAAAGCCGTGAGCAATTGTGAGGGCACTGCAATTCCCAACGCTTGCGCGTGTAATTGTCCAATAGATACCGCACCAAACAAATATGCGCCAGCCAAAACCCGTGCTGGTCGCCAAGAGGCGAACACCACAAGCGCCAGGGCAATCCAGCCGCGGCCAGCAGTCATGTTTTCCACCCATTGCGGTGTGTAAACCAGCGACAAATGTCCGCCAGCCAAACCCGCACAGGCACCACCAAACATCACAGCCAAATAGCGATAACGCAACACAGGAATGCCCAAGGCGTGGGCCGAATGATGGTTGTTGCCAATCGAACGAAGTGTTAGCCCGGCGCGGGTGCGAAACAGAAACCAGCTTACCGCCACAACCAGCAGGATTGAGAGGTAAAAAATGGGGTCTTGTCCAAAAATGACAGGGCCAACAAGGGGAATATCTGTCAAAATGGGGATGTCTAAATTGCCCATTTTTTCTCCGGCTTGGCCGACAAACTTTTCGCCCATCAAGCTGGATACACCCAAACCCAAAATCGTCAGCGACAAGCCTGTCGCAACTTGGTTTGCGGCCAATGTCAGCGTGAGAAACCCAAATAGCAGCGAAGTGAGGGCGCCCAACGCGATCGCGGCAAGTATGCCAATCCAAGGGTTGCCCGTAAGGTTGGCAATGACAAAACCGCCCACGGCCCCCATCACCATCATGCCTTCAACACCAAGGTTCAATACGCCGGAGCGTTCCACCACCAATTCGCCAATGGCGGCGATCAAAAGCGGGGTTGCCGCGGTGGCAATGGTCAACAAAATGGCTTCTGTCATGCCCATTATGCGGCTCCCTTAGTTGCAGCGCCAAAACTGAGGCGGATTTTGTAAAGAATGAGCGTGTCGCAAGCGAGCACGAAAAACAGGATAAGGCCTTGGAACACCCGGGCGATCTTGTCTGAAAGCCCAAGGCTGATCTGCGCCGCTTCGCCGCCCAAATAGGTCAGAGCCAGAACCAGTCCGGCCACAATTGCGCCAATCGGGTTCAACCGCCCCAAATAGGCAACGATGATGGCAGTAAAGCCATAGCCGGGTGAAACCGTGGGACGCAATTGCCCGGTGGCCCCGGCCACTTCAATTATACCCGCCAGCCCCGCACAGCCACCGGCCAGCAAAAAGGCAAAAAAGATCATCTTTTTGGAATCAAATCCCGCAAATTGCGCCGCTTTCGGGCTGGTGCCGATCACCTTCACCTCAAAGCCTTTAAGGCTTTTTGCCAACATCACACCCAAGGCAATGGCGACCACAACGGCGATGACAAAGCCCCAATTGGCGCGGCCATCTGCTGGGAACATTTCCGGGATACGGGCCCATTCATGAAAGCGACGTGATTCGGGAAAGTTCAATCCTTCCGGGTTCCGCCAAGGGCCGCGCACGATCCAATCGAGCAACATTTGCGCCACATAAACCAGCATCAGGCTGGTGAGGATTTCATTGGTCTTAAACTTGGCCTTCAACAAAGCCGGGATAAAGCCATAAAGCATGCCGCCCAAAATGCCGAAAATCAGCATCAAAGGCAGGATTAAAAAGTTCTGCACATCCGGGAGTAAGATCGGCAGCGCGGCGCCAAAAATTGCACCGACAATCATTTGCCCCTCGGCGCCAATATTCCAATTGTTCGATTGGAAGCAGATGCAAAGCCCCGCCCCCATCAAAATCAATGGCGCGGCTTTGATCAAAAGCTCATGCACGCTCCACATTTCGGAAACAGGTTCGATAAAGAAGGCATATAGCGCCCGGTCTGGCGCTTTGCCCAACGCCGAAAACATAATCGCCCCGGCGATCACCGCTAAAACCAACCCCAACAATGGCGACAAAAAGCGCATGGCGGGGGCAGGGGCGCTGCGTTTAATCAGTTCCAATCGCATCAATGTGCCCCTTCCGCTGGCGCAAATACGCCTGTCATTTTTAAACCAACTTCATTGCGGTTGGTTTTTGCTGTCGGGACAAAAGGAGATAACTCGCCCTCGGCCATGGTGGCCAGACGGTCAGAAATCTCAAACAGTTCGTCCAGATCTTGTGAGATCACCAAAATAGCCGCGCCAGTGGCCGCGAGGTCGATCAGGTTTTGCCGCAACTGCGCCGCAGAACCGGCGTCTACACCCCATGTCGGCTGGTTCACGATCACCAATTTTGCCCCAGCCATCACTTCACGTCCGAGCACAAATTTCTGCAAATTGCCACCTGAGAGCGACATGGCAGGCGGATCATCATTGCCTTTGCGCACATCAAACATTTCGGTGATTTTGTCTTTGAGCTTGCGCGCGGTGCCATGGCGCACAAACGGCCCGGTTTGCAAATCATCCTCAAGCCCATGGCGGGTCAGCACCACATTGTCAGATAAGCTCATTTCTGGCACAGCGGCATGGCCCAGCCGTTCCTCAGAGACAAACATGGCGCCCTTTTTGCGTCGCTGCAAAATTGACAAGCCACCAACGGGTTCACCATCAATTTGCACCATATCGGGTGCTGTGGTCCGTTCACCGGAAAGCACGGCAAATAGTTCGTTCTGCCCATTCCCCGCAATGCCGGCAATGCCGGCGATTTCGCCGGTACGGACACTAAAATTAACGTCCTTCAAGCTGGTTTCAAAACCTGTCAGGCCGGTGGCCGAAAGCCCGGTCACTTTCAATATCACTTTGGCGTCGTCGCTGCCTGTGGCCCGTGGGGCAATCTCATGAATATCATCCCCAACCATCATCTTCGCCAAACTTAACGGCGTTTCATTTGCGGGGATGCAGTCGGCCACCACTTCGCCATGGCGCAAAATCGTTGCGTTCTGGCAAAGTGCCTGCACTTCGGCCAACTTGTGAGAAATATAAAGAATGGCAGTGCCTTCATCAGAAAGCCGCCGCAACACTTTGAACAAATCTTCCGATTCCTGCGGGGTGAGCACCGAGGTCGGTTCGTCCAAGATTAACAATTTTGGCTCTTGCAGCAAGCAACGCACAATTTCCACCCGCTGCCGTTCGCCCACCGACAAATCGTGAATGCGCGCACCCGCCTTAAGCGGCAGCCCATATTCTTGCGATACGGCTTCGAGCCGCTTGGAAATGTCAGAGAGTTTTTGATCTTTCGGCATCGCGAGGGCAATATTTTCTGCCACCGTTAGCGCATCAAAAAGAGAAAAATGTTGGAAAACCATGCCAATGCCCAGGGTGCGGGCTTCTGCTGGGTTGGCAATATTGACCTTTTGGCCCTGCCACAATATTTGGCCCTCGTCTGGCTGCAGGCTGCCATAGAGCATTTTCACCAAAGTTGATTTGCCGGCGCCGTTTTCGCCCAGGAGCGCATGAATTTCACCCGGCATGATCGAAAGGTCGATCCGATCATTGGCTTTGAAACTGCCATAATATTTGGAAATGCCGTCAAGCTGAAGCAGATGCTCCGCGCTTTTTTGCGTCATGTGATCCCACCCAAATTCCCTCGTTGGGTGAGATTATGACGTTTTCATGTTTTTTGCGCAAGCGCATTGAAAACAATTGTGGATAATTTGACCAAATGGCAAAAGATTGTTCGGGTTTTAAACCTTATATCCGATCCGCAAGCCACCCCAATGTTGCCCTTCAATATAGATCGGCACCGATGCATCTTTCATCAACACGAATTCGCCATTGCCCATATCCCGACGATAGGTTTGCACCAAAAATGGTTTAGTGTTTTGTCCAGCCGCCAGACCTGTGCGATCATCAAAAATGCGGCGATTTCGGCAGTTGGCCGCATTCCATTCCGGATCATTACCTTGCGGTTGCGAATAGACCACATTGTGGGTGGGCAAATAGCCGTTTACGTCAACAGCCGCGCTGAACACAATGCGTGGGTCTGCCTGTTGCACCTTTTCAAAAATGGGCTGCCAGTGCCGATCAGTCCAATCCACATATTCGGTAAAATATTGCGTCGGGTTGGTATGTGGGATTTGCTTATATTGCCGATCAAACGCAGCACGGGGGCGCAATGTCCCTTGGTGTATGGCGTCCTGCATCATCGCCTCGATGCGTCGGGCAGCTTTCTCGCCCAGACGAATAATTTTGGTGTCGCCAGTCTCCACGCCCGATTGAGCAATAAACACCATCAGATCCTCGGAGATATCCAAAATGGAATCTGAACGCGACTGCAACTTCTCCAGCTGGCGTTCAAAATGCTTCACACTCTGATCAAGGCTACTGAGTTCTTCATTGATCGATGTTGATGCCGCAATATTCTCCTCCACCGGAGCGCGCAACAAATCGATATCGTGCACCAATTTCGACACACTTTGCGAAAGGCTGGTGAGTTGGGCGCTGGCCTCTTGCGCCGCAGCCGTCTCATCAATGGCTTGGGTGGCGGTCTGGGCGCTGATTTGGCTGCGTTCCTGCAAGCCGCTCAGCACACCAACCAACTCTTCCAAGCTCTGGGCGTTCTGGTCGGCAAAGCCCTGAATTTGATCGGCAAGTGTTTTCACCGAAGCGGCGATCACTGCAAAACCGCGGCCCGCATCGCCCGCCCGCGCGGCTTCCACGCTGGCATTGAGTGATAGAAGCTGTGTTTCACGCGCAATCTGGCCAATGGCGCGGCTGGCCACGCGCACTTCCTGCACATTGCCGTCAACACTTGTGAGGCTTTCTTTCAAATTGAGGCTATTGGCACTCAGCTCCTGCATCCGATCACTATTTTTTGTGATCGTATTTTGAATTTGGGCGGTGTTCGCGGTGAGTATCTCTTGCGCCTGTTCAGCAGATTGTGCCGCTTCGGCCATCGAATTGGCCATCTTGGTGCTGGTCGACAGCACCTGATTTGACGTGCGGGCAACCGTGCTGATATTTTGCGCTTGCTGCACACCAAGGGCGGCCAACTCGCTGGCCACACCGTTGACATCGGCAATCTCAATGCCCAGCCGTTCAACCCGATGGCCAATATCCGCCATGGTCTGGTCGTCGACTTGGTTCGAGTTCATTTTTGCTGTCGCGCTCACCATAAAGGCTTTCTCCCCCGCACATGCACGCGGCAGTGTAATGCAAGAGTGGTAACGAAACGTTTACGTTAATTAATCTTAAATAAAAAGGCCGCCTCATGGGCGGCCTTCTTTTAAATTCAACGGCTTAGTTGCCTCAAGAAAAGATCATCAATGGCTTTTCCAAAAGTGATTTCACCCGCTGGATGAACACTGCAGCGTCATACCCATCCACCACACGGTGATCGAAGCTGGACGACAAATTCATGATCTTGCGCGGCACGAACTTCTCGCCATCCCATTTTGGCATGGTCATCATTTTATTGACGCCCACAATTGCCACTTCCGGGTGGTTGATGACCGGCGTGTTCACCACGCCACCCAGGGCCCCGAGCGAAGTGATCGTGATCGTTGAGCCGGTCAGCTCCTCGCGCTTGGCGCTGCCATCCTTGGCCGCCTGTGCCAAACGCGCGATCTCTTTGGCGCTTGACCAGAGGCCGTGATTTTGCGCATTTTTCACCACCGGCACCATCAAGCCATTATTGGTCTGTGCCGCGATGCCCATATGCACATGCTCAAACTGATGCACCACGCCCTTGTCATCGTCAAAATGGGCATTGATACCGGGCTGCTCGGAAAGGGCTGTCACCATGCTCTTCATCAAAAACGGCAACAGGCTCAGCTTTGTCTGATCCTCTTCCTTTTGTGCATTCAGGCTTTGGCGCAAGCCTTCCAGCTCGGTCACATCAATTTCTTCCACATAGGTGATGTGCGGTATGCGGGCATTGGCCACGCTCATCTTTTCCGCAATCAGGCGACGCAGGCCCACCACTTTTACATCCTTTGTGGGTTCATCGCCGGTGCCCGCATAGGGCGCAGCAGGCGTTGATGCGGCAGCGCCGCCGCCTTTGGCCTGCTGGCTCAGCAAATATCGGTCCAGGTCTTCATGGCTGATGCTGCCTTCCGGGCCAGTACCAGTAAATTGCGACAGGTCCAGATTTAGGAACTTGGCGCGATTGCGCACAGCCGGTGCCGCCAGCACTTTTTCGCCAGAGGTGCGCGGCGGCAAGACTTCGGCCTTGCTGTCGGCCTCTGGCGTTGCGGCGGGCACAGCGCCTGGTTTTTCTTCCGGCGTGTCGTCTTTTTCAATCACATGAATGTCGGCATCATGCGCGCCGCTTTCGCCGTGCAATGTGGCCAGCTTTACAATCTCGGACCCAACCGAAACCGTGTCGCCAACTTCCGCGCCCAACCAGGTGATTTCGCCTTGAACCGGTGAGGGAATTTCAACTGTGGCTTTGTCGGTCATCACCGCGCCCAGCACCTCATCTTCAGCGACCATGTCGCCGATTTTGACATTCCACTCGACGAGCTCAGCTTCGGCCACACCTTCACCGACATCCGGTAGTTTGATCACATAGCTGCCTTTGCCGCTGCCTTTTCCAGAATCGTCTGACGGTGCGGTGGCGTCCTCAGTTTCAGCAGGCTTTTCCGCCGCGTCCTCGGTTGGATCAATCTTGGCGTCGCTGGTGTCATCTTCGTCACCAAGGGTGGCCAGTTTCACAATCTCCGATCCAACGGAGACCGTATCGCCCACCTCGGCACCCAGCCAGGTGATCTCGCCTTGCACGGGGGAGGGGATTTCCACGGTGGCCTTATCAGTCATCACCGCGCCGATCACCTCGTCTTCCTTGACCACATCGCCAATTTTAACGTGCCATTCCACCAATTCAGCTTCGGCCACGCCTTCGCCCACATCGGGCAGTTTGATAATATGCGTACCCATTATTGTGCCTCCACAACGCGTTTCAGCGCCTTGCCAACTCGTTTCGGGCCGGGGAAATAGTGCCATTCCTGCGCGTGCGGATAAGGTGTGTCCCACCCCGCTACCCGCAGCACCGGCGCTTCTAAATGTTTGAAACAGTGCTGCTGCACCAGCGCGGTCAATTCAGCGCCAAAGCCGGAGGTCAACGTCGCCTCATGCAGCACCACGCAGCGGCCGGTTTTTTGCACGGAGTTGACAATCGTGTCCAAATCCAACGGCAACAAAGAGCGCAAGTCGATGATTTCCGCATCAATATTGTTTTCCCGCGCCGCGGCCTGCGCCACATAAACCATGGTGCCATAGGCCAAAATGGTCACATCCATGCCCGTCTCCACCACATTGGCTTTGCCAATCGGCACCGTGTAATGGCCTTCTGGCACCTCGCCCTTTTCGTGCTTGGCCCATGAGGTCACCGCATTTTCATGGTGACCATCAAACGGACCATTATAAAGCCGCTTCGGCTCCAAAAAAATCACCGGATCATCATCTTCAATCGCCGCGATCAACATACCTTTGGCGTCATAGGGATTGGACGGGATCAGGGTTTTCAACCCGCTCACATGGGTGAAAATCGCTTCGGGGCTTTGCGAGTGGGTTTGCCCGCCAAAAATGCCGCCGCCCGTGGGCATGCGGATCACAATCGGCGCTGTGAACTGCCCGTTGGAGCGATGCCGAATGCGCGCCGCTTCCGAAACAATCTGATCATAGGCCGGCAACACATAGTCGGCAAACTGAATTTCAATGCAGGGCCGCTTGCCATAGGTCGCCATGCCAATGCCCGCACCCACAATGGCGCTTTCATTGATCGGCGCATCAAAGCAGCGATGCCTGCCATATTTTTCCTGCAGGCCCTGGGTGCAGCGGAACACGCCGCCGAAATAGCCCACATCTTCGCCGAACACGACCACATCTTCGTCCATGCCCATTTTCACATCCATCGCATCGCGGATGGCTTCAATCATCGTCATACGTGCCATGGTTTACGCCTCAAATTCCAAACGTTGACGGACCAGATGATCGGGCATTTCTTTATAAACGCCCTCAAACATCTTCTCAGGATCGGGGCCTTTGCCGCGATTGAGCGTGCCATATTTCTCGGCTTCTTTTTGCACCGCGATCACTTCGCTTTCAATTTCAGCCATCGCCTGGGTGTGTCGCTCTTCAGACCAAGCGCCTTTCTTGATCAGGTGCAGCTTCAACCGCTCCAGCGGATCCCCCAAGGGCCATGCATCGCTCTCTTCTTTCGGGCGATAGGCAGAGGGATCATCAGAGGTCGAGTGGGCGGCCACGCGATAGGTGACCCATTCAATCAGGGTCGGACCAAGATTGCGCCGCGCCCGTTCGGTTGCCCATTTTGAGGCGGCCAGCACCGCCAGATAATCATTGCCGTCCACACGAAGCGACGGGAAACCATAACCATGCGCACGCGCCGCAAATGGCGCATTACGCCCACCGGCCAAGCCGTTAAAGGAGGAGATGGCCCATTGGTTGTTCACAATATTCAGCACCACTGGCGGTTGATAGACAGAAGCAAACAACATGCCCGAATGGAAGTCTGTTTCCGCAGTCGAGCCATCGCCGATCCAGGCCGATGCAATCTTGTCATCGCCAGAAATGGCAGAGGCCATGGCCCACCCTACAGCTTGCACATATTGCGTGCCCAAATTGCCGGAGATAGAGAAAAAGCCATGGTCCTTAAAAGAATAAAGGCACGGCAATTGGTGCCCGTCCAAATTGTCTTTTTCGTTCGAATAGATCTGGCAGATCATATCAAACATAGAGCACCCACCGGCAATCAACAGGCCTTGCTGCCGATAGGTGGGGAAATTCATGTCGCCTTTGCGCATCATGCGCTGAAAGCCGGTGGCAATCGCCTCTTCGCCCAAACATTGGGTGTAAAAACTGGTTTTGCCTTGCCGCTGCGCCGTCAGCATCCGCGCGTCAAACACACGGGTTTTCATCATATCTTTCAGGCCGCGCAACAGGCTTTCATCATTCAGATCATCGCCCAAAAACTCGGCCCAAGGACCAACCGCCTCGCCTTTGCGGCTCAACACCCGCACAATGGAATAGGCCAGGTCGCGCATAACTTCGGGTTTTGTGTCCACAGGGGGGCAGTCGACAGCCCCAGCCTTGGGCACTTCAATATAGCTGAAGTCCGGCGCGTCGCCCGGGCGTGTGGGCGGCTCGGGAATGGAAATAGATAGCGGGCCGGTGGCTTCCGGCATTTTATCGTCAGACATGATAATCTCCTCCGGCACTCAAAGTGCCTGGCATCGCGCGCAATATGACCGAACGCGGTACTGTATGGTTTGGGGAGATTGGTCAGTTATGCTGACTTTATTTTAAACCCTAGCTCCCCCCAATTATGCATATATTGGCACAAGCTTTGCGCAGTTTCTCACTAAAATACAGCTTGAACTATACGCTCATTAGCGATTAATCTCAATATAGATGTCGTTTTTGGAGAAAAAATGAAGCTCGACGCTATTGATCGTAAGATTGTTACCATTTTGCAGGAAGAAGGGCGCATGCGCACCAACGAGCTTGCGGAAAAGGTCGGCCTGTCGCCAACCCCCTGCGCGCGCCGGGTGGTGTCGCTGGAAGATCGGGGCGTGATCACCGGGTACACGGCGTCGGTCAATCAGGAAATGCTGGGCCTGCCCATCTCCATTTTCGTTTCCGTCGAGTTGGACAATCAACGCGCCGAAGCGCTGCAGCTTTTTGAAAAAGAAGTGCAGACTTTTGATGAAATCATGGAATGTTTCATCATGACCGGCAGTCAGGATTTTTTGATGCGCGTGGTCGCGGCAGATCTGGGCTCCTATGAACGGTTTTTGCAGGAAAAACTCACCCGCGTCCCCGGCATCCGCTCCATCCGCTCCCGCTTCGCCCTCCGTCGCATCATCAAACGTGATCGCTTGCCCAATCTCACATAGTTGCCCCGCCGCTCTTGTAATGTCGCGGCGCTCCCCCATTTAACAAACCACGTTTAATTGCTGTGGGCGCCTGCCCACGATTTACATGTGTTTTGTGGGGAGACTCCCGTGTTTATTTTAGAAATTACTATAATTCTGTTTTCAGTTTTGGCATTGGGCGCGCTTATATGGCGCAATTCCATGCCCACTAATCTGGTTTATGGCCTTATTTTAGCGGCGAATCTGGTTGTTGTTTTGCATTGGGGACTTGGCGCGGCGCGATGGCAATTTATGCCAGTATATGTCGCTGTCGTCCTGGCGGCGCTCTGGGCGCTCGGCTCAAAATTCGCGCCGGACTTTATGCAGACAATTCTACGCCGAACGGCCTATATTCTTGCGCCCCTAGGCATCGGGTTGACCCTTTTGGCCAATTGGGCCTTTCCCATGTTTGAGCTGCCTGCGCCCAGTGGTCCAAATGCCATCGGCTATCGCGAATTTTACGTGGCGGATAAAGATCGAGCGGAAGATATGACCGCTGATCCAAACGATGTGCGCGAACTGATGGTAAAAGTCTGGTATCCCGCTGTGCCGGACCCGGTTGCGCCCCGCAAAACCTATTGGCAGCAGGCGGATGTAATGAGCGCGGAAATGATCAAGGGATTGAATTTGCCCTTGCCCCCATTTCTTCTCGCGCACCTGGATCAGATCAAAACCAACGCGATGTCTGGTGCAAAGCTAAAGCCGGGCGATGAAAAACTGCCTGTGCTGATCTTTAGCCATGGTTCTGGCCTGATGGCCGAGCAAAGCACAATCATGATGGAAGAATTGGCCAGCCACGGCTATGTGATCTTTTCGATCAATCACCCTTATACCAGCCTCGCCACCTTCTTGCCGGACGGGCGCATTGCCACCTTCAAGGAATATGCCGATGGCATGGGTGAGGACCCGATGGGCCAGTATGAAAGCATCCCCGAAGTGGCCAAACTCAATCATTATTTATATGAAGGCGATGATCGGAAAAAACAGCTAGATGCCATCGAACAAATCCCGCAAATTGCCCCTGGAATGGTGGCGCTGGAGCAAGAGGAAGTTGACCGGCTGGCGGCAGACCAGATGCTGGTGCTGGATAAAGTTGAAGCGCTCAACAAGCAGGCAGGCGACCTGTTTAAAAACCGACTGGACCTGCAAAATATTGGCGTATTTGGCTTTTCTTCCGGCGGCTATGCCAGCCTTCAAACTTGCCTGGTCGACGAAAGATGTGCAGCAGGCATCAATATTGATGGCATGATTTTCGCCAGCCTTGTGGCCCCGGCGCTGGAAAAGCCCTTTATGTTCATCACTCACATCGAAAACAAACTGACCGACATTTTGCATGATAAATCAAAAGCACCAGTTTATTCCGCTCGATTGCAAGACACAGCCCATGCCAGCTTCACCGATTTAGCGATTGCCTCGAATATTTTTCAGGCTGTTGGCTATTTCGGCGAGATGCCGCACGCGCGCAAAACCGAGATTGAAAACCTTTATGTGAAATCATTCTTCGACAAGCATCTGAAGGGCGCTAAAGTTCCCATGTTGGACGCACCGGCAAAGGAATTTCCCGAGGTGGAATATCGAGCGGACAATCTGTCCGCCAGCGCGTCTTAGACAACCGGCTCCACTTGCGGGGTAAACATATAGCCCGCGCCATAGACGGTGCGGATCAGCTTGGGGTTTTTGGCCGTATCTTTCAGCTTTTTCCTGAGGCGTGAGACCTGCGCGTCGATGGAGCGGTCAAAACTGCCATCGCCATCCTGGTCGTAAAGGTCCATCAATTGCTCACGCGACAAAACTTTGCCCGGCATGCCCAAAAAGGCTTTCAGCAGTCGGGCATCGGCGGCGCTTAAAATCTCGGAGCTGCCATCCTTATAGCTGAGCTCAAAGGTGGAAAAATCCACCTGCCAATCACCAAACTTCAGCTTGTCGCCAAGGCTTGCATTCGCGCGGGGTTGCGCCTTTTCTACCCGCCGCAACAGGCTGCGGGCGCGTGCGGCCAATTCGATCGTGTTGACGGGTTTCACCAGATAATCATCGGCGCCAAAATCAAGGCCCAACACCCGGTCGCCCAACGCACCGCGCCCGCTCACCACAATGGTGGGGATGTTCAATTGCCCCACCGTGTCGCGTAGCAACATCAGCGCGTCGCCATCGGGCAGCGACAGGTCCAAAATGCACAGGTCCGGGGTTTGATCCAGCAGCGCGGCGTCAAAACTTTTGATGGTGTCAAAAGCCTGCACGGCAAATTTTTGCGCCGTCAGCTCGCGGGCATATAGCGCACGCACATCTGCATCATCCTCTAAGATATAAATCAGCTTCTGATTCATATGGCGCTTTGCTCCTCCCGTGCCGGCGATGCTTGTGCCTCAGCGGCAAGGATCGCGCGGGCGAGACTATTGTGCTCAAACGGTTTGCGCAATATGGGGCAGTTTAGACCTTGGTCAAAGTCGCTTTTGGCTAGATTGGCATGCCCGGTCATCAGGATCAGCCCAATATGCCCGAAATTGGCCCGCACATGGTGCCCCAGCTCCATTCCGCTCATGCCGCCGGGCATGGCAATGTCGGACAGAACGAGTTCTATGCCGCTCACCTCATCCATCAGTTCCATGGCCTCAGCCGCGTTTTCCGCTTCCAACACTGCATAGCCAAGCCCCACCAATTCACGCCGCAACACCGCGCGCACTTCTTCCTGGTCGTCCACCAAAAGCGCTAGCGCGCCTTGCTTATGCGGCAGGTTGGGCACATCCATCGCTGCTTCTGCTTGGGTGGGTGCTTCAACCGAGGGGATCACAATTTCAAATTCGGTCCCCAAATCCATGGCGCTGTTTACGGCAATGTCGCCATCCGACATTTGGGCAAAGCTTTGCGCCATAGAAAGTCCCAGCCCAGTGCCGCCTGAATGCACCTTGGTGGAAAAGAATGGATCAAAAATCTGCTTCTGCACCTCTTGACTCATGCCCGTGCCATTATCGCGACACTGAATTTTAATGCGCTGATCTTGATCGGCCTCCAGCCGTAATTCGATCAACCCATCTTCTTTACGGGCACTATCTTCAATCGCGGCCTGGGCGTTCAGCGCCAGGTTCAGCAGCGCGTTCTCCAGGGCACCGGGGTCCACCTTGGCCCACAATTTTTGATCGGGCAGCTCCAGCCGCAATTGCGTGGTGGCGGGCAGGGAAGGCTTGAGCAAATTAGCCACCTCTTGCACCGCTTCGTTCAAATTCACGACCTTTGGGTCAAGCGGTTGCCGCCGCGCCACGGCCAGCAATTGTCGCGTCAGTTCCGCGCCGCGCTTTGCCGCGCGTAGGGACGGGGCCACCATTTCGTCGCGCAAATGTTTATCTTCCATCTGCTCGGCCAAAGGCCGCAAATTGCCCAAAATCACCGTCAGCAAATTGTTGAAATCGTGAGAAATCCCAGCGGATAATCGCCCAATCGCTTCCATTTTTTGCGCCTGCGATAGTGCAGCTGCTGCTTGCCGATGGCGCGTGAAATTGATCGACAGCACATAAAAGCCACGCACGGTTTGATCGGTGCGCAAATCGGGCCGCAAAAACACACGAATTTCCAGCTTGCGCCCATCTTCATGGTCAAATTCAAGATCAAACTCCACCGCTTCCCCCGCCTTGGCGCGGGCAAAATAGGGAGCCGAATCTTCATGCATATGCGGCGATAAAATCTCCTGGCTTTTATGCCCCACAATGTCGTCCACCGATTGGCCATAGCTTTGGGCAAACCGGCGATTGACGAACTGGAACACCTCGTCTTGATCGAGATAAGCGATGCCCGCAGGCACTTCATTGGCGATCAGGCGCAGCCGTTCTTCCGACCGGCGCAAATCGCGCGTTTGCGCATTGATTCGTTTTTCCAGCTCAATTTCATAGCGCCGCTGCTGGGTGATGTCGGTGTAAATGGTGGCAAAGCCGCCCATGGCCAATGGTGCACCAGAAACGCGGATTACCCGCCCATTGGGGCGCACCCGCTCCACGGTGTGGGCACGAAATTCCCGCGCCACGCGTACCCGCTCCGCGACCTGTTCTTCCACATCGCCGGGGCCATATTCGCCATGTTCAGAATTGTAGCGGATCAGGGTTTCAAATTTGGTGCCACGGTTCAAAAGCCGTTCCGGCACATCCAGCAATTCGCCCAGTCTTTTGTTGGCAAAAACAAGCTCCAAATTCTGATCAAACACAGAAATGCCCTGATCAATATTATCAAGGCCCGCTTCTATTTGCATCAATAATTCAACGGCTTGGCTATCGCTGATGTCGTGATCGCCCATGGCGTATCTGTCCTCCTCAGCCCGCAAAACGCACTTGTCACAATTGCGTACAATTCGGGCATAATCTGGCAACCCCCCTTGGTTAAAACTTGGGTAAAGGCATTGCACTTGATTGAGCTTATAGACGAAACTCAATTTGATTTGAGGTCAAGCGCCTTTGGGGAGGAAAATTGTGACAGAACCAACAAAGATGTTGGATGTAACCGACATTTCTTTGCGTTTTGGGGGCGTGAAAGCGCTCACCGATATTTCGTTTCATGTTGATGAAGGTGAGATTTTCTCACTGATCGGCCCCAATGGTGCGGGCAAGACATCCATGCTCAACTGTATTTCCGGGCGCTATAAGCCGCAGGAAGGCTCAATCCTATTTGATGGCAAGGATTTGCTGTCGCGCTCTATCAATGACCGGGCGAAAATCGGCATTGGCCGAACCTTTCAGAATTTGGCGTTGTTTTCTCATATGTCGGTGATCGACAATATTCTGGTGGGGCGCCACCATATGATGAAGAATAATTTTCTCACCGGCATGCTCTATTGGGTGGGGGGCGCACAAAAAGAAGAAGCGGCTGCCCGCGCCGAGATCGAAGACATTATCGATTTTCTGGAAATTCAGCATGTGCGGAACGAGCCTGCAGGCTCGCTATCCTATGGGTTGCGCAAGCGGGTGGAATTGGCCCGCGCCATTGCGATCAAACCAAAACTTATTCTCCTCGACGAACCGATGGCGGGCATGAACCTTGAAGAAAAAGAGGACATGGCCCGCTACATCATCGAACTCAATGAGCAATATGGCATTACCGTGGTGATGATTGAGCACGATATGGGCGTGGTGGTCGACATTTCCCACCGGGTTGCGGTGCTCGATTTTGGGCAAAAGATTGCTGAAGGCCTGCCAGAAGAAGTGGTGGAAGATGAACAGGTGAAAACTGCTTATCTCGGCATTGATGATTTCTCTATGGATGATGAGAAGGAGGTCGGATAATCATGGCCAACCTCACGGAAAAATCAGGCAACGACATCCAATGGGCTGACGGGTCTCATCACCTTAAAGCGGTCACGGATGCCGATACGCTGCCGAAATTGCTGGCGGCAAATGCCAAAGCGCACCCCAATCAGGTGGCTCAGCGCGAAAAAGATTTCGGCATCTGGAATGAAATCACCTGGAGCCAGTTTAACGATCATGTGGCCAAAATGGCGCTGGCATTTAAAGAGTTTGGCGTGGTGCCGGGCGATGTCGTGGCGTTGATTGGCGACAACCGCCCTGAATGGGTATGGGGCGAGGTGGCCGCCCATGCCAATCAGGCCATGAGCCTTGGCATTTATCGCGACGCGCTGGAAGATGAAATTGCTTACCTCATCAATTATGCCGAACCCAAAATCGTGGTGGCGGAAGATGAAGAGCAGGTCGATAAGTTTTTGATGCTCGGGGACAAAATTCCGTCCATCAAAAAGATCATTTATCACGACACCCGCGGCATGCAGAAATATGATGATCCGCGGCTGATCTATTTGGCTGATGTCGAAAAAATCGGCGCTGATATACTGGCCAAAAACCCCAATGCTTATGCAGATATGGTTGCGGCAACCAAAACAGATGATGTGGCTGTCTTGTGCACCACATCGGGCACCACATCCAATCCAAAATTGTCCATGTGGAAGCATTCGGCATTCCTCGGTCATGCAGTGAACTATTTGAAGGCGGACCCAATGAGCGCCGGCGATGAATATCTCGCCGTGCTGCCATTGTCTTGGGTGATGGAGCAAATGTACTCCGTGGCGTGGAATTTGGTCGCCCGGATGATCGTCAATTTCCCCGAAAGTGAAGACACAGCCATGTCCGACCTGCGCGAGATTGGGCCGCACTTTGTGTTGCTTAGCCCGCGTGTATGGGAAGTGGTGGCTGCTGATATCCGTTCACGCATGATGGAAAGCTCCCCATGGAAACAAAAGATTTTCGATTGGGGCGTTGAACGCGGCATTGCAGCGCTCGATAGGGGCGAACGCGATCAAGTGGCCGAACTCATTTTATTCCGTGCTTTGCGCGACCGCTTGGGCTTTTCGCGGCTTAAATCCGCGGCCACGGGTGGCGCGGCCATGGGCCCCGATACGTTCAAATTTTTCCAAGCCATGGGCGTGCCGCTCAAGCAGCTTTATGGCCAAACAGAAGGCTTGGGTGCCTATACGATCCATAAGTGGGACGAGGTCGACCATAATTCAGTGGGCTACCCAATGAACGAATGCACAATCTCCATCATCAATCCCGATCATGAGGGGTTGGGCGAGATTGTTGTCAGCCACCCGAATTTGATGAGCGGCTATTATAAGAACAAGGAAGCAAGCGAAGAGGCCTTTGATGATCAAGGCCGCTTCCTGACTGGTGATGCGGGCTATTTGGATGACAAAGGCCATCTGGTGGTGATCGACCGGATCAAAGATCTGTCAGAAACCAGCACGCAAACCCGGTTCTCCCCACAATTCATTGAGAACAAATTGAAGTTCTCTACCTTTGTGGCCGAAGCGGTGATTTTGGGCAAAGACCAACCCTATATCGCGGCCATGATCTGTATTCGCTATCCGATTGTGTCAAAATGGGCGGAACAGCGGCGCATTGCCTTCACCACCTATACCGATTTGGCCGCACGGCCTGAGATTTACCAATTGATGCGCGAAGAAGTGGAACGGGTGAATGAGACATTGCCCGAAGCCCAGCGCATCCAAAAATTTGTGCTGCTCTATAAAGAACTCGATGCGGATGACGGCGAACTGACCCGGACCAAAAAGGTGCGGCGTAGCGTGATCGCCGAAAAATATGCCGACATTATCGGCAAGCTATATTCCGACGATGAGCGCGTCGATATCGACACGGTGATTTCCTTCCAGGATGGCACCAAGCAGCGCATCAAAACCTCACTCAAGGTGGAAAATCTAAGCCAAGCCCCGAAAGCGGCTGAACAAAGGAGCCTTGCCTCATGAAATGGGAACTCTTCTTCCAGCTTTTGATCAATGGCCTCATCGTGGGCATGCTTTATGGCGTTGTCGCCATGTGCTTTGTGCTGATCTACAAATCCACCCAAGTGGTGAACTTTGCTCAGGGCGAATTTCTCGTGCTCGGCGCATGGGTGTGCTTAGCACTGGTCACCAATATGCAATTGCCATTCTTTTTGGCCTTCATCTTCACCCTGATCTTCATGGTGGCGTTCGGTATCATTGTGCAAACGGTGATCTTAAGGCCCTTAATTGGTGAACCCATCATCTCCGTGATCATGGTCACGATCGGCCTGTCGATCTTTATGCAGGCGCTGATGAACTGGATTTTCGGCAATGATGCAAAACGGTTTCCGGATGTGTTCGGCACCACCGATGTGATCAATATTGCCGGGTTGAATGTGGAAGTGGCCTACTTACTCTCCCTTGTCTTGTCGGTTGTGATTATGGCCGTCTTCTTTTGGTTCTTCCGCTTCACCCGGCACGGTCTGGCCATGCGCGCCACCGCGTTTGATCAGCAAATCGCCCAAAGCTTGGGCATTTCGGTCAAGCAAACATTTGCCATGGCATGGGCCATCTCAGCCATGGTGTCAGGCGTGGCGGGCATTGTGATCGGCATTGTGAACTCGGTGTCCAACTCGCTTGCCTTTGTTGGGATTAAAGTGTTCCCGGCGGTGATCCTGGGCGGCCTTGATTCCATTGTCGGGGCTGTTGTTGGCGGCATCATTGTGGGCGTTTTGGAAAACCTCGCCGAATTTGCAGATGGGCAATATCTACACCTCGGCAACCTCTACACGATCGCGCCATTCTATGTGCTGATTATCATCTTGATGATCAAACCCTATGGCCTGTTCGGCACCAAAGACATCGAGCGGATCTAAAGGAAAACAATTATGTCATACGTACCTAATCCGCGACCCGCTGGCGATTTCCGCACCACCTATAAGGACGATAATCGCCTGTTCAAAACCCACTTCGAAACGCGCTCTGCTCTGGTGTTGCTGGCGGTGGTAATTGTGGCCGCGCCCTTTATCGGCAACTATTGGCTCACCCAGCTGATCCTGATCGGCATCTATGCTATCGCTGCCATTGGTTTGAATATTCTGGTGGGCACTACCGGGCAAATATCTCTGGGGCACGCTGCGTTCTTCGGCTTTGGCGCTTTTGCCAGCGCTTGGTTGGCCAACTCTTTCGGGGTGCCGGTGCTTATCGCCATGCCCGCCGCCGCCGTTTTGACCACAGCCGTGGGCATGATTTTCGGCGTGCCGGCCGCGCGCATTAAGGGTCTTTATCTGGCCATCGCCACGCTGGCGTCCCAGTTTATCCTGACCGACTTTTTCTCGCGGGCGGATTGGTTTTCCGGCGGTGTTTACGGCGCACTCGCCGAGCGGCCCAGCATTTTCGGCTTCGCCTTTGATAGTGATCTGCGCTATTTTTATCTGGTGATGTTCTGGTTGGTGGTGACAGCGGTGGCCGTGACCAATCTGCTGCGCTCTCGTGATGGCCGGGCCTTTGTGGCCGTGCGCGATCACTATTTGAGCGCCGAAGTGATGGGCGTAAATCTCACCAAATATCGTATTCTATCGTTCGGCATCTCATCATTCTTTGCCGGCTTGGCTGGCGCCTTGTTCGGTCACTATCTCGAATATGTGTCGGTGGAAGGTTTCACCATTCTGTTGTCGATCCAATTCTTGGCCATGATCATTATTGGTGGTCTGGGGTCGGTCTATGGTGCCATTCTGGGCGCGGCATTCATTTTGCTGCTGCCCCAAGTGATGGAAAGCCTCACCACAATGGCAGCCTATGTCTTTCCGGCCATGGAAAGCGGCAAATCCTATGTGAAGCAAATGTCCATCGGTGCCGCCATCATCCTGTTTTTGATTTTTGAGCCAGAAGGGCTCATCCACCGCTGGCAACAAATCCGCGCCAGTTGGAAACTCTTCCCCTTCTCGCGGTAGCGCGAAGGTAGATCAAAAGGCGTTCATCCCCGGCTATGAAGCGCCAACAAAAACAATATTGCCGAGGGTAAAGAGGAGACAAAAGTGAAACGCAATAAATTGACATTACTGGCTCTGTCAGCATCCATGCTGATGAGTTCTGCCGCAATGGCGCAAGATAGCGTCTTTGTTGGCCATTTGGTTGACTATACGGGCCCAACTGCCTTTGTGGGCAAAGCCTATGGCCCTGGTGTTTATGATGCCATTCAATATGTTAACGCCAATGGCGGCATTGACGGCACGCAAATCGAACTCACCCAAGTGGATTATGCTTACAAAGTGCCGGAAGCATTGGCCGCTTATAAAGCATGGGCTGGTCGTGGCATGGTCGCCATGCAGGGCTGGGGCACCGCCGATACAGAGGCGCTGATTTCCTTTGTGGCAAAAGATAAAATCCCGGTATATTCCGCGTCTTATTCTGCGCACCTAACCGATCCACAAGGGTCAAACCCAGCGACGAAAAAGCCTGCGCCATATAACTTCTTCTATGGCCCGTCTTATTCTGATACTTGCCGGGCATTGGCACAGTGGGCGGCAACCGATGCGGAATCTAAGGGCATTGAAAACCCAACCTTCTTGCACGCGGGCGACAACCACCCCTATCCAAACGCTCCAAAAGAGGCGTGTAAGTCTTACGCTGAAGAGCTTGGCATGACCGTGGCTGAGCCCGTTGTGGTGCCAATGGCGCCGGGTGACTTTAAAGCCCAGTGTTTGACCATCAAGGAAAGCGGCGCACAATATGTCTACCTCGCCAATTTGGGCGGTTCAGTTGTGGCCTTGCTTAAATCATGTGGCACCGTAGGCGTTGAAGCCAACTATATGGGCAATGTGTGGGCTGGTGACTATGTGACCATCGAAGCCTCACAGGCAGAGAACATGATCTTCCCATCATCAACACCATTTTATGGTCAAGACGTACCGGGCATGGATTTGGTCACCGAAATCGCTGAGTCAGGTGAATTTTCTGACGGCGGCAAGCCAACCCACCACTATATCCGTGGCATTTGCTCGGCTTACTACATGATGGACGCCATGAAATGGGCGAAAGCCAATGGCGGCATCACCGGCGAGAACATCAAAAAGGGCATGTACGCCAAGCAAGATTGGGTGCCTGAAGGCCTTGAGGGCGTGTGCTTGCCTTCCACTTGGACAGATAAAGACCACCGCGGCCTGATGACCGTGGCGATCAACCAAGGGTCTTACGAAGATGGTGAAGTGAAAATCGAGCGTATCGATGAAACCACATTGCCACGTCGTGACGACTGGTTGGGCCTGTAAGAAGCTGATTGACGGAAAGGAGGCGTAAAAATGAAACCACAAATAGCCGCAACCGGTGAAGCGATGGCAACTGATACCATCCTTTCCGTCAATAATATTGAGGTGGTGTTTAACGAGGTGATCCTCGTGCTGCGCGGCCTCAACCTCAATGTCCAACGGGGTAAAATTACCGCCCTGTTGGGCACCAATGGGGCCGGCAAATCCACCACCTTAAAAGCCATCACCAATTTGTTGGCCTCTGAAGATGGGGAAGTCACACGCGGTTCCATTCAATATGAAGGCGAGGACATTACCGAAATCGGCCCCGAAGCGCTGGTGCGCAAAGGCGTATTTTTGGTGATGGAGGGTCGCGGCATTTTGCAAGATATGACCGTGATTGAGAATTTGCGCTTGGGTGCCTATTCGCGCCCCAAAGCCAAATTGAAAGAAGAAATTGAAGAAGTGTTCCGCTTCTTCCCGCGCTTGAAAGAGCGCACGGGCTTGGCAGGCTATTTGTCCGGCGGCGAACAGCAGATGCTGGCCATTGGCCGGGCCATGATGGCCAAACCAAAACTGATTTTAATGGATGAACCTTCCATGGGCCTTTCGCCCCTATTGGTGAAAGAGGTCTTCGGCATCATCAAACGTCTCAATCGCGAATTGGGCATCTCCATTTTGCTGGTGGAGCAAAACGCCAATATGGCGCTGCACGTGGCCGACGAAGGCTACATAATGGAAAACGGCAAAATCGTGCTCGATGGTTCGGCGCAAGAGCTGATGGACAATGAGGACGTAAAAGAATTTTATCTGGGCGGCGGTGGCGAACGCCGTTCGTTTAAAGACATCAAAAGCTACAAACGCCGCAAGCGTTGGTTATAATGGGTGCGCGCGTGGAAAACCAAGCAACAACCACTTTTTTTGACAAGGCTGAAATCCAAGATCCGCTGTTCCGGCAAACTGGGTTGATGGCCAAGCTGCGCAAGCAATTGGGGCACGCCAAATCCTCGTCGCCCTATTGGCAGAACGCGCTGGCCGATATTGACCCGGAAAACATCCAGTCGCGTGAGGATTTGGCGCGCCTGCCCATCCTGCGCAAAAACGATCTGGTGACGTTGCAAGCGGGGGAAGATTTATTCGGCGGCATCGCCACCGACCAAGGTCGGATCAAGCGCGTCTTCTTTTCGCCTGGGCCAATTGTTGAACCGCAAGCTGATGTGCCAGATCCATGGCGCATGGCATCCGCCCTTTATGCCGCCGGAATGCGCAAGGGTGACCTGATCGCCAATTGCTTTTCCTATCACCTCACCCCGGCCGGCTTTATGTTTGACGAGGCCGCCGCCAAATTGGGCGCAACGGTTTTCCCTGCAGGTGTGGGCAACACGGAAACGCTGGTCGATGCGTTCAATCATTTCCAGATTTCCGGCTATGTCGGCACGCCAGACTTTTTGCAAATCATTTTGGAAAAGGCAAAAGGCTTGGGCAAAGATATTAGCTGTGTGCGCCATGCGTTGGTGTCCGGTGGCCCGCTGTTTCCGGCCATGCGTGAGTTTTATGAAGGTGAAAACATCGCTGTGCGTCAATGTTACGGCACCGCTGAATTGGGGCTGATCGCTTATGAAACTGAAGGCGACGGCATGGTGATGGCCGAGGATTGCCTTGTCGAGATTGTGCGTCCGGGCACAGGCGATCCAGTCAATGATGGCGAGGTGGGCGAAGTGGTAGTCACTACATTTGACCCAACCTATCCGCTGATCCGCTTTGCGACGGGCGATTTGTCCGCAACACTGCCTGGTCAGGCTGATTGCGGCCGCACCAATGGGCGGCTGAAGGGTTGGTTGGGCCGCGCAGATCAAACCACAAAAGTGCGCGGCATGTTTGTGCATCCGCAACAAATTGCGCGTGTGGTCAAAACCTATCCTGAGATTGGCCGTGCTCGGCTTGAGGTGACAGAAACCGATGGCAAGGATCAAATGGCCTTGCTTTGCGAGATCGCGAACGTCGCACCCGGCTTGCTGGACGACATCGCACAAACCATGCGCGCCGAAACGCGACTGCGGGCCGATATTCAGGTGGTTGCGCCGGATAGCCTGCCCAATGATGGCAAGGTAATTGAAGATAAGAGGGTGCTGGGCGTCTAATATTTGCGTATAAATACTATTCCGTATACAGATATTATCGAATATTCGGCCAGGTGCTAGTATAAATACGACGCCATCAAATTGATCTTTTGCTGTTTTCCGCCATGCTCCGCGCATCAAGCAAAGGAGATGGCACATGAACAGTTCGCAAATTTTGGCCCGTCGCGCAAAATTCAATCAAGCGTGTGAGATGCAGGCAGAGGCATGTGCCGCGCTAGGCTCTCCTTTCACAGCGCAGCTTTGCACGCTGATGGCGAAACACCATTTCTCTGCGGCGAAGATAGAAGAAAAGCTCGCCAACTGGCCGGGCGATGTGACCTACCGCACCCATTCAGTGCCGTTGCGCATGTGCGGTGCGCTCAACAGTTTGGCCCGTTCTGGCCAAGCGCCCGCATTGACAGCGCTTTATCCGCCCCATCATGCCAAAAAGCTCGATGCCGGGTTTTGGCAGGTGCTTGATGGCGCAGTGGTAGAGTTTGAAGAGCAAATTTTGGCGCAACTTGAATTTGCCCCGCAAACCAACGAAGTGCGCCGCGCCAATGGGCTGATGCCCGCTTTGCTGCATTTGTCCGCCGCCTTTGATCGGCCCATCAAGCTTTATGAAATGGGCGCGAGCGCGGGGCTGAATCTCGTTTTGGATCAGTTTGCCTACCAATTTGCCGACGAGCATTATGGCCCCCAAAGCGCACCCTTCACCTTGCAGCCAGACTGGCAGGGCCCCACGCCTCCACATGCGAATATCGAAATAGTCCATCGCGCGGGGTGTGACCTGAACCCACTTGATGTGTCCACACGCGATGGCAAAGAGTGGCTGATGTCTTATATCTGGCCAGATCAGATGGAGCGTGTTGAGCGAACAGAGCACGCGATTGAATTGGCAACTCATTTGGGGGTGAAGGTTGATAAGCGAGATGCCGCGACATGGCTCAAACATCAACTCGCCTCAATTACACCGGGCCATTTGCATGTGGTTTATAACACCGTGGCCTTTCAATATTTCCCCAACGAGGCCCAAAATGAGATTCGCGCGTTGCTGGTCGAAAAGGGGAGCATAACCGACCCCAATATGCCGTTGGTTTGGCTTCAGATCGAGGCAGACAATAAAGCGCCCGGTTTTGCGATCACACAACAAGTTTGGCCTGGCGGTGACATGGTTGAATTGGCGCGCATAGATGCCCACGGTCGCTGGGTGACTTGGCATCAGGCGTGAAAACAGCTTAGGATATAATAAGTTGACGTTTAAGAATTGAGAACCATATCAGTCGGTGTATGGACAAATTACTGCCCGATCACTTGCTAATCTGGCGTCATAATTGTTTGCTAAACAAAAAACAGAAAAATTTTTCGCTGCGCCTTAAGGGAGACTACATCATGCCGCAATTTTTCGTCCGCGGTCGGAAACCGCTAAAATCAATGCTCGTCGCTTCAGTCGCCGCCATATCGATTGGCGCTGCCACGCCAGTGATCGCGCAAGACAGCGCGACCGATACGGAAATGTCGACAACTATATCGAGCATCACCCATAAAGTGGAAGTGGGCGCAATTGATCTGACCAACGCCAATATTGATGAGGTCACGCTGCGTGAGATCCTCACGGGCAAGCTGGCGGAAAACGCCGAACAATTGGCCAATCTCAATGCGGACCGTGTGCGCATTCCAGAGCTGCGCTTTTCTTATGAAATCACCGTAGAGGACCAAACCAGCACCAACGAAATGGTGTTTAAAGAGATTGTCTTGGAAAATGTCAAAGACGGCGTTGCCGCACGCGCATCCATTGGTGAGATGCTGGGCATGTTCGAAGGCGACGGCATGGATGAAAGTCCAGTTGAGCAAATCGAACTCACCTATGGTGCAGGCGAAATTCTGGAATTGAATGTGCACGCATTGCTCGGCGCCTACGGTATGATCGACGTTGAGAAAAGCGACGAGTTTGAAACCATCTATTCAAGCTATAGCCTTGCGGGCGGCGGCATTTCATCCGAAGTGTTTTCGTGCACGTTTGGCGCGGCAAAGTCCGGCACATTCCGGGCGAAGCCATCCGCGATGGACATGGCCAAATTGTCCAGCATGATTGAAGATTTGGAAGCCGCTGAAGACAGCAAGCCAACCCAAGCCCAAATCAGCAACATCATCAATTTCTACGCCCAACTGCTTTATGGCTTTGAATCGGGCGCCACAGTCATGGATGGCATCGCGTGTGAGGGGCAGGATGATGAACAATCCTTCACCATGTCGACCGGCGAAATCTCTGTCGGGTCTTTTGGCAATGGCGTTTACCCAGAATTCAGCGTGAGCAATATTGATGTTGTTGTCGAAGGTGACGATGCAGGATCATTCTCAATCGAGAATTTCACCTTCAAAGAAATTGATTTCGGCCCAACTTTCGAAAAACTGGGCGAAGCATCTGACTATACCGAAGAGTGGTTTGAAGCCAATATGCGGGGCCTTATCCCCTCAATTAAAGGCTTCTCCTTCAGCGGCATGGCATTTGATGTGCCAAATGAAGATGACGAAGAACAACGCATCAAAGGCTCGATTGATCTATTTGATGTGACCTTGGCACAATATCAAAACGGCATTCCTGCCGACATTCGCATCGAGGCAAAAGCCATCCAGGCTGATCTGCCAGCCAACAGCGATGAAGAAGGGGTGCAAATGCTCATTGATGAAGGTTATGACCAGATCAATATGGGCTTTGTTGCCGATTTGGATTGGGATGCTGAAGCCCAAGCGATCAATTTAAATACATTGACTGCGGCCATCAAAGATATGGGCACTGCCGAGATCAAGGGCACCATTACGGGGGCCACTGAGGCATTGTTTGCGAATGATCCTCAAATGGCCATGATGTCAGCCATGTCGCTTGCTGTGACCGATCTGAATGTGATGATCGACGATGAAGGATTGGTGAAACTTGCCCTGGCTCAAGCTGCAGCCGAACAGGGCGCACCAGTTGAAGCCTTCACCAACCAAATCACTGCCATGTCGCAAGGCATGATCGTGGGTATGCTTGGTGGCGCAGATTCAGCGGTCCAACTGGGCGAGGATGTTGCAGGCTTTTTGGGCGGCAACAAGAAGATCAACATTAATCTGACAGCAAAAGCCGCCACAGGCGTTGGCATGCCACAGATGATGATGTTGCAGTCTGACCCAACCAAACTGCTGAACTTCGTTGATCTCAATTCAACGCTCGAATAGTCGTTGCGCATGGACAATTACAAAAGGCCGCCCTCGTCGGGCGGCCTTTTTATTTGTAAATCACTGCGAATTCCGGCATAAGACTTAACATATTTTTTAAGTGATGTTTCGGAGCCATTTATGACTCGCTTTTTTGCCGCACTATTTTTCTTCGTGATGGTCCATGTGATGTTGCTCTTTCCTGCGATTTCAAAGGCGCAGAATATGGTTTTGCTATAGGGCAGTCTTTGCCCTAACTCTGGGGCTCAATCTTGTCGACCCGCCGCGCATGCCGACCGCCGTCAAAAGGCGTCTCCAGCCATATGCGCACAATCGCTTCAAGCTGATCTTCATAGATCATGCGTTCCCCCAGCGAGAGCACATTGGCATCATTGTGTCGCCGCGCCATTTCTGCTGAAAGCGTGTTCCAGCACACCGCGCAGCGAATGCCTTTGACCTTGTTGGCCGCAATGGCCTCGCCATTGCCCGATCCGCCCAACACGATCCCGCGCTCAAATTCCCCCGCAGCCACCGCCTTGGCGACCGGGAAGATAAAGTCCGGATAATCACAAGACTCATCGCTAAAGGTGCCAAAATCCTGCACCTCATGCCCGGACGTGGTCAAAAAGGATTTGATCTTTTCTTTGTAGCGATATCCCGCGTGATCAGTGCCAATAGCGATTTTCATAGTGCGATTCCATTTGCAGTGGTTCGTCGCATTATTAGGTAATTTCGCGTTCGCCGTCACCCCGGAGTTTCATCCCTATTGCCACCCGCCCTATCCCATGTTAAATAAACAAACGTTCATTTAATTATTAGAGGTGAAAGTGGCGCGTACGCACGGCTCTAAAGGTGAAGAAACTGCAAAGCGCATTGATGAAGTGGCGCTGAAGCTCTTTGCGAAAAAGGGCTATGCTGCTGTGTCCATGCGCGAGATTGCCTTGGAAGTCGGGGTACAGGCGGGGGCGCTTTATAATCATTGCCCCAACAAGCAGGCGCTGCTCACCAATTTGCTGGCCGATCATATGCAGGCGCTGTTGGATGCATGGGGCGACATGGAGCTGCCGAAAGACCCGGCGCAACAGCTCGAAACTTTTGTCCGCTTCCATATCCAATATCACCTGAAACGGCCGGATCAGGTGTTCATTTCCTATATGGAATTGCGCAATCTGGAGCCGGACAATTTCAAGAAAATTGAAGCCCTGCGCCGCCAATATGAGGCGATCCCGAAAAACATTCTCGCCGCCGGGCAAATGTCGGGCCAGTTCAATCTGGCCGACACCCATGTCGCCGCCATGGCCATTCTCGCTCAGCTCACCGGGGTCACCACCTGGTATCGAGAGCAGGGGCGGCTGAGCCAACAAAAAATCGAAGATATTTACGTTCAATTGGTGTGCCAATCTGTGGGCATCACCTTAAGTGGAGGACACTGAAATGTTCACAACCGGAATGAATTTTGCCCTTGGGGAAGATATTGAAGCCTTGCGCGAAATGGTGCACCGCTTCGCGCAAGATCGTATTGCGCCCATGGCGGCCAAGATCGATGAAACCAACGAGTTCCCAAACGAGCTTTGGAAAGAATTTGGCGAATTGGGCCTGTTGGGCGTCACCGTGTCTGAAGAATTTGGCGGCGTGGAAATGGGCTATTTGGCCCATTGTGTGATTGTGGAAGAAATCAGCCGCGCGTCGGCCTCTGTCGGCCTGTCTTATGGCGCGCACTCCAATCTGTGCGTCAACCAGATTTATCGCAACGGCACCCAGGCGCAAAAAGAGAAATATCTGCCCAAGCTGATCTCCGGCGACCATGTGGGGGCCTTGGCCATGTCCGAACCCGGCGCCGGGTCAGACGTGGTGTCCATGCAATTGCGCGCCAAAAAGGTCGATGGCGGCTATAGCCTCACCGGCAACAAAATGTGGATCACCAATGGCCCAGATGCGGATACGCTGGTGGTATATGCCAAAACCGATCCCGAAGCCCATTCCAAAGGCATCACCGCCTTTATCATCGAAAAAGGCATGGAGGGGTTCTCCACAGCGCAAAAGCTCGACAAGCTGGGCATGCGCGGCTCCAACACCTGTGAGCTGGTGTTTAAAGATTGCTTTGTGCCGGAAGAAAATATTCTGGGCGAATTGAACAAAGGCGTGCGCGTTTTGATGTCCGGTTTGGACTATGAGCGCGTGGTGCTCGCCGCAGGTCCTGTGGGCATTATGCATGCCGTGCTTGATGTGGCCGTGCCTTATGTGCATGAGCGCAAGCAGTTCAACCAGGCCATTGGCGAGTTCCAATTGGTGCAGGGCAAATTGGCCGACATTTATTCCACCATGAACGCCAGCCGTGCCTATGTTTATGCTGTGGCGCAAGCCTGCGATCGGGGCGAAACCACCCGCAAGGATGCCGCGGGCTGTATTCTCTATTCGGCGGAAAAAGCAACCCAATGCGCCTTGGATGGCATCCAGCTTTTGGGCGGCAATGGCTATATCAACGAATATCCAACAGGCCGCTTGCTGCGCGACGCGAAGCTATATGAAATCGGCGCAGGCACCAGCGAAATCCGCCGCATGCTGATCGGTCGCGAAATGTTTGTGGAAACAAAATAGCGCCCCATCGTTCTTCTTTGAAAGGAGAAGGAGAAAATCATGGCCGATCAGACCGAAACACCAGCATTAAACAGCCGCTTTGATGACCTCAAAGCAGTGTATATCAATACGTCGCTGAAGCATTCAGAAGGTGAGAGCCACACTGCTTTATTGATGCAGGCGTCGGCAGACATTATGCGCAAGCATGGCATTGAGGTGGAATTCATCCACGCCGCCGCCCATCACATTGCCTTCGGTGTTTACCCGGACATGACCGAACATGGCGCGGACCGGGATGATTGGCCACAATTATGGCCTAAAGTGCTTGATGCCGACATTCTGGTGATCGGCACCCCGATCTGGCTGGGCGAAGAAAGCTCTCTTTGTCGGGTGATCATCGAACGGCTCTATGCCATGTCCGGCGAGCTCAATGCGAAAAACCAATCCATCTATTACAATAAGGTGGGTGGCGCTGTGATCACCGGCAATGAAGATGGCGTCAAGCATTCTTCCATGACCATTCTTTATGCGCTGCAGCATTTGGGGTTGACCATTCCGCCTCAGGCCGATTGCGGCTGGATTGGTGAGATCGGCCCTGGCCCTTCCTATGGCGACGAAAAAGAGGATGGCGGACAGGTCGGGTTCGACAATGATTTCACCCAACGCAACACCACCATCATGACTTGGAATCTGATGCATATGGCCCGCATGCTCAAAGACGCGGGTGGCATCCCAAATTACGGCAATGATCGCAAAGCGCTGCAAGCGGGCACGCGCTTTGATCATCAAAATCCTGGATATCGCGCATGATCATTAAATCCCAAATCTCCACCGCGTCAGAGAGCTTTAAAGCCAATCAAAAAGCGCTGCTGGACCAGATGGCGCAAATTGAAGAAGCGGTTGAAATCGCCCGGCAGGGCGGCGGCGAAAAATCGCGCGAGCGCCACACCTCGCGTGGCAAATTGCTGCCGCGTGATCGGGTGGCCAAATTGCTCGATCCCGGTTCGCCCTTTCTGGAAGTCGGCGTCACCGCGGCCCATGGCCTTTATAATGGCGACGCCCCCGGCGCGGGCCTGATCACCGGCATTGGCCGCGTGGCCGGGCAGGAGGTGATGGTGGTGTGCAACGATGCCACTGTTAAGGGCGGCACCTATTATCCCATGACCGTCAAAAAACATTTGCGGGCGCAAGAAATTGCCCTCGAAAACCATCTGCCCTGCGTTTATCTGGTCGATAGCGGCGGCGCCAACCTGCCGAACCAAGACGAAGTCTTTGCCGACAGAGATCATTTTGGCCGGATTTTTTACAATCAGGCCAACATGTCCGCTAAAGGCATCGCGCAGATCGCGGTGGTGATGGGGTCCTGCACCGCAGGCGGTGCCTATGTGCCCGCCATGTCGGATGAAACCATCATTGTGAAAAACCAAGGCACTATCTTTTTGGCGGGTCCGCCGCTGGTGAAAGCCGCCACGGGCGAAGTGGTCACGGCGGAAGACTTGGGCGGCGGCGATGTGCATACGCGCCTCTCCGGCGTGGCCGATCATCTGGTCGAAAATGACGAACATGCCCTTCAATTGGCCCGCGAAGCCGTGGCCAATCTCAATCGGCAAAAACCGTCAAGCCTGCTCACCCAATCGCCCGAAGACCCGCTTTATGATCCCAATGAGATCATCGGCGTGGTGCCCGGCGATTTGAAAACGCCCTACGATATTCGCGAAGTGATTGCCCGTGTGGTCGATGGCTCGCGCTTTGAAGAGTTTAAAGCCCGCTATGGAACCACTCTGGTCTGCGGCTTCGCCCATATTCACGGCATGCCCGTGGGCATCATCGCCAATAATGGGGTGCTGTTTTCCGAAAGCGCCGTCAAAGGCGCACACTTTGTGGAGCTGTGCTCCCAGCGCAAAATTCCGCTGGTCTTTTTACAAAACATCACCGGCTTTATGGTTGGTCGCAAATATGAGAATGAAGGTATCGCCAAACATGGCGCCAAGCTGGTCACCGCCGTGGCCACCACTTCGGTGCCGAAAATCACCGTGCTGGTCGGCGGCTCCTTCGGCGCTGGCAATTATGGCATGTGCGGCCGCGCCTACCAGCCCCGCTTCTTGTGGACCTGGCCCAACTCCCGCATCTCGGTGATGGGCGGCGAACAGGCCGCAGGCGTATTGGCCACCGTCCGTCGCGACGGGCTGGAACGCAAAGGCGTTGAATGGTCAGCAGAAGAGGAAGCACAATTCAAACAACCGATCATCGATCAGTTTGAAGAGCAGTCTCACCCACTCTACGCCTCCGCTCGCCTCTGGGACGATGGCATCATCCACCCCGGCCGCACCCGCGATCATCTGGCACTCTCGCTCAGTGCTGCCCTCAACGCCCCAATTGCGGACACGCAATTCGGCTTGTTTAGGATGTAAACGATGACCCATGAATTCTCGCTTGGCGGGCTTAAAGTTGAAATTGTGGGACGAGAGTTTCCAGATGAATTTGAAGAATATTGGGATGCGAACTGGCTGCAAGTAAAAACAGATTGCCGTGATACGCACGCGCGGGCCGGTCATCAAGGTCCTATCCTGTTGACGTTTGAAATTGAAGATTTCCGGAAGCAACTTGAGCGGGTTGCCGCAAATGAAACCGAACAAGCTGTCTTGGACGGCACGGAGCCAGGCTTGAAGGTTTTCGTCAGCCGTAATGGAGCATCAGGGCATTTTATGGCGGCAGTGGAGCTATCTGACGAAAGTCAAAACCACATACAAGAATTCAAGTTTGATCTGGATGAAACCGAACTCATCGCTGCCACCAAGCAATTGTCGAGAATTATGAAAGCATACCCAGTGCGCCAAGGAGATCAGCATGTTTAAAAAAATTCTGATTGCCAACCGGGGTGAAATTGCCTGTCGCGTCATGCGCTCGGCGCAGCAGATGGGCATCCAATGTGTCGCCATCTATTCCGATGCGGACGCCAATGCTCAGCATGTGCAGATGGCCGACGAGGCCTATCATATTGGCCCCAGTCCTGTGGCGGAAAGCTATTTGAGGGCGGACAAGATCATTGAGATAGTCAAGCGTACCGGCGCGGAAGCCGTGCATCCGGGCTATGGGTTCCTCTCGGAAAACCCAGACTTTGTGGAAGCGCTAGAAGCCAACAATATCCGCTTTATCGGCCCCTCTGCCGATGCGATCCGCAAAATGGGCCTGAAAGATGCGGCCAAGGCGCTGATGGAAGAAGCCGGTGTGCCCGTGGTGCCTGGCTATCATGGCGACAATCAGGACGCAGACTTCCTCGCGGCAGAAGCCGAAAAGATCGGTTATCCGGTGCTGATTAAAGCCCGCGCGGGCGGCGGCGGCAAAGGCATGCGCCGCGTGGATGACCCGAAAGAGTTTAAGTCGGCGCTGGAAGGCGCCATGCGCGAAGGCCAATCCAGCTTTGGCGATCCGCGAGTGCTGATCGAAAAATACATCACCACCCCGCGCCATATCGAAATTCAGGTCTTTGGCGATGATCATGGCAACGCCGTGCATCTGTTTGAGCGCGATTGCTCGCTGCAACGACGCCACCAAAAGGTGATTGAAGAAGCCCCGGCACCGGGCATGACCCAAGAGATGCGCAACGCCATGGGCGACGCCGCTGTGCGCGCGGCCAAGGCCATCAATTATTCGGGTGCGGGTACGGTGGAATTTATCGTCGACGCCGCCAATGGGTTGAACCCGAACGGCTTCTATTTTATGGAAATGAACACCCGCCTGCAGGTGGAACATCCGGTGACTGAACTGATTACCGGGCAAGATCTGGTGGCCTGGCAATTGCGCGTCGCCAGCGGCGAACCTCTGCCCATGGCACAGGATGATTTGTCGATCAACGGATGGGCGTTCGAAGCGCGGCTCTATGCGGAAGATGTGCCCAAGGGCTTTCTGCCCGCCACAGGCACCTTGCAACATCTGGCGCTCGACGATCAAACCGCCCGCATTGATTCCGGCGTGGCCACAGGCGATGAAATCTCGCCCTTCTACGATCCGATGATCGCCAAAATCACCGTGCACGCCAATGACCGCGGCGAAGCCCTACAAAAGCTCAACAAAGCCTTGGGCAATAGCGAGATTGTTGGGCTGGTCACCAATAAGGACTTTTTGAAAGCCCTCACCGAGCATCAGGATTTTGCCCAAGGCAAAGTGGATACAGGCCTGATTGATCGCGATCTCGACGCGTTGATCGAACCTGTCACGCTGCCCGCCGAAACCATCGCCGCCGCCTTCATCGTGGCCAGCAATCTGGCACAACAGCCGAGCGCGGATATCTGGCAGAGCCTGCCTGCTTATCGCGCATGGCCCGGCGAAAGCCTGCCCCTGCATCTGCACCATGCCGACCGCGAAATTATTGGCCGTATCCAGCTTCTGGAGGGCGCCTATGAAGTCGCGTTTGACGATCAAAGCGTAAAGGTGAAGTCGGCCAAACTGGACGAAGATAAATTGGTGCTGAACTTCGGCGATCACCAGCAAAAAATGCGCATCCATCAGGCCCACAATCAGCTCACCCTTTTTGCCGATGGTCAACGCCACCAGTTCGACATTGTTGAAGTTGAACTGGCCGAAGACGCCACCAGCGGCGACAATGTGATTTCGCCCATGCCGGGGGCGATTGTCGACCTGAAGGCCAAGGCCGGGCAGGCGGTGAAAAAGGGCGACAAGCTGATCACCATCGAGGCGATGAAAATGGAACATGCGCTCGCCGCCCCGCGCGATGGAATGGTGGCCGAAGTGCTGGTGGCCATGGGCGATCAGGTGCAAGATGGCGCCATACTGATCACACTGGAGCCTGAAGATGGATAAGGTCACCCTGTTTGAAATGGGTCCGCGCGACGGGCTGCAAAACGAAAAAAAGCTGATCGACACCACCGACAAAATTAAGCTGGTCGATCTCCTGTCCGAGTGTGGTTTCAGCAAAATCGAGGTCACCAGCTTCGTGTCGCCCAAATGGGTGCCGCAAATGGCTGACGCGGCTGACGTGCTCGCGGGCATCCATCGCAATCCGGCCATCGCCTATGCCGCCCTCACCCCCAATCTGCGCGGCTATGACGGCGCAAAAGCCGCCCGCGCCGACGAGGTCGCCATCTTCGCCTCCGCCTCCGAAGGCTTCAGCCAGAAAAACATCAATTGCTCCATCGATGAGAGCTTGGAGCGGTTCGCCCCCGTGCTCGCCGCCGCCAAGGCCGACAATATCCCCGTGCGCGGCTATGTCTCCTGCGTCACCGATTGCCCCTATGATGGCCCCACGCCACCAGAAAACACCGCCCGCATCGCCAAAGCGCTTTACGATATGGGCTGCTATGAAATAAGCCTCGGCGACACCATCGGCGCCGCCACCCCCGAAACCACCTCTTTGATGCTGCAAGCAGTGCAGCAGGTCGTGCCCATCGCCAAACTAGCCGGCCACTTCCACGACACTCACGCCCGCGCGCTGGACAATATCGAAGTGTGCCTCGGCTATGGCCTCCGCACCTTCGACGCCGCCGTCGGCGGCCTCGGCGGCTGCCCCTACGCCCCCGGCGCCAAAGGCAATGTCGCCACCGAGAAGGTCGCCACGCTCCTACACAGCAAAGGCTTCGCCACCGGCCTCGACCTTGAAAAACTCGCCAAAGCCAGTCAATTTGCCCAAAACCTAAAGGGATAAAATGATTGCGCTGACGGCAGAATTGAAAGAACAGCTTTATCGCCTAGAAGAAAGCCTATGGCGGGCCGAAACCCGCTATGATCGACCGGCGATGGACAAATGCTTCGCGCCAGACTTTTTCGAATTTGGTCGCTCAGGCCGCACCTACACGCGGGACGAACTGCTGCCAGCAGCCTACGAAACAGGCGAAATCCCCATCAGTTTGCCGCTACCCAATTTCAACATCACCGCTATCGATGAGAATAGCGTGCTGATCACCTATCTGAGCGAATTGACCCGCAACGGTTCCCTCGAACGCGCGAACCGTGCTTCGATCTGGACCAACATCGGCGATCAATGGCAACTCCGCTTTCATCAGGGCACGCCATGTCCCTAGCCAATCTTGCCAAACCGCAAAAGCTCTCGCCCGGCGATAAGGTCGCGGTGGTCTCACCCTCCTGGGGCGGTGCGGGGCAGTTTCCCCATCGCTACGAGGCGGGCAAGCGCCAGCTGACCGAGACCTTTAATGTACAGGTGGTGGACATGCCCCATGCCACCAAACCGGCTGCATGGGTGGCGCAAAACCCCAAGGCCCGGGCCGAAGATGTGATGGCCGCCTTTGCGGACCCGTCAATAAAGGCGGTTATTACCGCCATTGGCGGCGATGACTCTATTCGGTTGCTGCCCCATCTCGACTTGAACGTGATCACCGACAACCCAAAAATCTTTATGGGTTACTCCGACACAACCATTTTGCATTTCGCGTGTCTGACAGCCGGCCTGTCCAGCTTCTATGGCCCGGCCATCATGGCCGGATTTGGCGAAAATGGCGGGATATTTCCCTATATGGAGCAGGCGGTGCGCAAATGCCTGTTCTCCAATGATCCGGTAGGTGAAGTGCCCGCCGCAGCGGAATGGACCGTGGAAATGCTCGACTGGGCCAAGCCCGAACTGCAAAGCCAGAAAAGAAAATTGCAACCCGCCTTGGGCCGCACCTGCCTGCAAGGCAGCGGCAAAGTGCAGGGGCGCTTGATCGGCGGGTGCATTGATGTGCTGCCGATGCTGGTCGGCACCAGCATCTGGCCCGACAGCGACATGTTTGATGACGCCATCCTGTTTATTGAAACCTCTGAAGAAGGCCCCGCGCCGGATGCGATCAAGCGCATCTTGCGCAATCTGGGCGTGCAGGGCATTTTCGACAGGTTGAACGGTATTTTGATCGGCCGGCCCGGCGGCGGCGTAAAAGACTTACGCCAATATGACCGCGCCACCCAAGAGGTGGTGCGCGATGAATTTGCCCAGCCCGCCCTGCCGATCATGGCGCAATTGGATTTCGGCCACACCGATCCAATGTGCGTGCTGCCCTATGGCGCCTTGACCGAAATAGATTGCGACAATCTCCAATTTTCCATTCTTGAACCCGCTTGCCGCGAGGATTGACCATGCCCGATTACACCACCATTTCTCTGGAAACCGATGCCCGAGGCGTCGCCACGCTCACGCTGGACCGCGCCGAAAAACACAATGCTGTGAGCGCGGAAATGATTGCTGAACTCACCGACGCTGCCGCCGAGATCAATAAGGATGAAGCGATCCGCGTGGTGGTACTCACGGGCGCGGGCAAGAGCTTTTGCGCCGGGGGTGATCTCAACTGGATGCGCGAGCAGTTTGATGCGGATCGGGCGACCCGCATGGCGGAAGCGAAAAAGCTGGCCATGGTGCTCTTCGCGCTGAACACGCTGGAAAAGCCGCTGATCGGCAAGGTCAATGGCAATGCCTTTGGCGGCGGCGTCGGCATGATGGCGGTGTGCGATATTGTGGTGGCTGCCGACCACGCCAAATTTGGCCTCACGGAAACCAAGCTTGGGCTAATCCCGGCCACCATCAGCCCCTATGTCGTGGCGCGGATGGGCGAGGGTAACGCCCGTCAGGTCTTCTTCTCTGCCGCCTTATTCGGGCCAGATCGAGCGCAACAATTGGGCCTTGTCGCCAAATCAGTGCCGTTTGAACTGCTGGATGAGGCAGTGGAAGCCGAAATCAAACCCTATTTCGCCACGTCACCGCAAGCAGTCACCGCCGCGAAAAAACTCGCTCGCCAGCTCGGCCCCCGCCTTGATGAAGCGCTGATTGATGACACCATCCGCCAACTGGCCGACACTTGGGAAACCCCAGACGCGCAAGAAGGCATCGGCGCCTTTTTCGATAAACGCAAAGCCAATTGGGTGAAGTAGGTCATCTGCATGTTCAAGTTCACGACGTCTTTGCCGGACATGCCCCGGTAATCCAATTACGGCGAACGCCGCCTCCTGAAAATGGTTTGTGCAGAGGGTACGAGAAACGTATGTTCGATCGTATATGCAGCCATTGCCTTCACAAATGGCAAGTCATGGCGCATTCGTTGCAGGTCATTCAAGTCATTTGGGTCAATTGTAGGTTCATTGTCACTAGCGTGTGCGACAGCGCATCTATTGGAAGAGATGAAATAGTTTTCAATTGATTGCTTTGGTGTTTGCGAATTCAATGGCATCCAATCATGGAGCCGATGTGGCCAATAATCTCGGACCATTTCATAGTGGTCCCTGATCCATTGCTTAAGCTTACCGCCCCGGCCATACGCCAAATTCAGAATTCTAAAATATGAAAGGCATTGATAGGCAGGAATGTTCAGCAATTGACCTTCTCTGTAGATCGCCAGTGCAAGTTTTACGCTGCGTTCTGTAGGCTCCGGAAGATACTCGATAAAGAAATCATCGTTAAATCCTAACGTTGTCTCAAATATGCTGCCCACAGATGTTGGTAAGTCGCTGCCGGTAAAATCAACAACTTCTATTGGTAATTCCTTAATCCAAGATACCGCATTGGCGAACTCACAGATTACATTATGCTGATCGTGAAGTGATACTTCTGGGGGGCAACGATGCGCCACCGTATGAAAGGTGAAATGGTGATCAGGTGATCGGGCGTTGCCGGGCTTCAAAAATATTTGGTTCCCAGAAAAGTCAATTGCTATCGGATATGTCGGTATTGCTATCCCTTTGAGGCCTGCGGTACTCCAGTTTCCTCTTTCATAAAAAATCTCCTCGTCAACTTTCCTGATGCGGATTGACATTGCACGGCCCTTTTCTGCCCCCAGCTACCGGAAACAACAATGGAGTTGAATTGGCAGGATGCTATAGGGTGTTATCGGTCTAAACAAATGACATCGTCAACAAGACCGATTCACATCTCCGTGCCCGTAGCGCGGGATTGGCTCTTTTTGCCATCCTGTTCCCGCCGCGCCTTATTGGCTTCAATCTTGCCTTCAAGATCGGCTTCATCGGGCCGCCCGCTAAAATGCTCTTGAGTGGGCAAATAGTTGGCCACAATCAAATAGGTCTCTTGTGCCACATCATAGAGGCGGCGCAACTCAGCCAGCGGGTCTTCATGATCGTCGGCGCGGATATCCAGCCAGGGGTAGGATTCGCCGCGATGGATCACCAGCCCCGCCGATTGCTTGCCGCGCTTGTCGCCGCCCGCAGCTTCACCGGCTTCCATGGCGGTCATCAAGCGTTCCGCAAAGGGCAAATGCAGATGGTCGCAATAGGCGCGGGCGGTCTCGCTCACCACTTCTTTGCCCGCCAGCATATTGCCCGCCACCGAAAAGCCATCGCCAATCTCATGCCCGGCAAAATCAATGCAGTCATCGCCGGTAAAAGCGGCTGAGCTTCCGCTTTGATCGAGCATATGGCACTGGCGAGTAGCATGGCCCTCATCCTTGGCCACCATGCAATTGAGCACATGTTGCGCGCTTTCGCCCTGCGCCAGCATTTGCCTCCCCTCGGTGCCCCAAAGCGGGTTCACCCAGCTCTGCGACGCAATCGCAAAATCCGCGCCCATATAGGGCACCATCGCCCCGGCGGCGAAAAAGCGGCTCGCCACAATCACCCCCACCATGCCCGTCTCTTTATCTTTGGCAACGATGGAATAGGTCATGGCAGAGCTCCAAAAGTGAGAAAATTACTTACCCTTGTTCACAAAGGCCGCCACCGCCTCTTTATGGGCGTCTGAATGGTGGCAGGTGCCCTGCACAAGGGCAGTATGGTCCAAAAAGTCCGATAGGTTCATCTGCTGCGCCTTGCGCATCAGCAATTTCGATTGTCGCACTTGATAATGCGGCTTTGCGGCAATTTCTTGCGCCAAGGTGGTGGCCCGGTCCATCAATTGATCCGCCGGCACCGCATCCAGCAAAAAGCCGATTGCCTTGGCTTCGTGCGCATTAAACAAGCGCCCGGTAAAGGTCAGCTCTGCGGCGCGTTGATAGCCGACAACACGCTGCAAGAAGTAAGCGCCGCCATCGCCGGGGATCAGCCCCATATTGACGAAGTTTTCGCCAAAGCGGGCATGGTCGGCGGCGATGCGGACATCGCACATGGCGGTGAGGTCAAAGCCAGCGCCCACGGCCACGCCATTGATCGCGGCGATCACGGGGACGCTCAGTTCGGCAAATTTCATCGGTATACGCTGGATGGTGGCCTTATAGGCCGCCGCGATATCGTCCACCCCGCCGGAAAACATGCCCGTGCGCTCGTGCATATCTTTCACATTGCCGCCAGAGGAAAAGCCCTTGCCCGTCCCGGTGAGGATCACGCAGCCGACATCCGGGCTGGCCTCGGCCCAATCCAGAGTGTGAATGATGTCGTCGATAAGGTTGGTGCCGGTGAGGGCGTTTAAAACGTCCTCACGGCAAAAGGTCAGCGTGGCCACGCCCGCATCCAATTCCAGCTTGGCATCGGTCAGCGTGGGCAGGCTCATCTTAGTCAAGTGCCGAAGTCAGTTCGGGCACCAGCTCGAACAGATCGCCCACCAGGCCATAGTCAGCCACGGAGAAGATTGGTGCATCTTCGTCAGTGTTGATCGCGACAATGGTGGTGCTGTCTTTCATGCCCGCCAAGTGCTGGATCGCGCCGGAAATGCCAATGGCGATATAAAGTTTGGGTGCCACAACCTTGCCGGTCTGGCCCACTTGCCAATCGTTGGGAGCATAGCCCGCATCCACCGCCGCGCGAGACGCGCCAAGCGCCGCGCCCAGCTTGTCCGCCAAGGGCTCAAGCAATTCGTTGAACTTCTCCTTGGAGCCGAATGCCCGACCGCCGGAGACCACAACTTTGGCGCTGGCCAAGTCCACCCGGTCGCCGCCAGCCAATTGCTCGCTCTTAAAGCTGGAGATGGCATTGTCCGGTGCATTGTCCACCGCTTCAACGCTGGCGCTGCCATCAGTGGCGGCGGCGTCAAAGGCCGTGGTGCGCACGGTGATCACCTTTTTGGCGTCGCTGGTTTGCACCTTTTGGAACGCATTGCCCGCATAGATCGGGCGCACAAATGTGTCACCGCTCACCACTTCGGTAATGTCAGAAATCTGCATCACATCAAGCAAAGCCGCCACGCGGGGCAGGGCGTTTTTCCAGTTGGAGGTTGCCGGGGCCACAATCGCATCATAGCCATCGGCCAAGGAAACGATCAGGTCCGCCACAGGCTCGGCCAACTGGTTGGCAAAAGCGGCATTGTCGGCGTGCAGCACTTTGCCCGCACCGGCGATTTTCGCCGCTTCCGCCGCCACATCACCAGCGCCTTCACCGGCCACCAAAACATCGAACCCGTCGCCCAGCTTTGCCGCCGCGCTGGCCGCGCGCAAGGTGGCTTCGTTCAAGGCTTTATTGTCATGTTCAGCAATCAAAAGTGTCGTCATTAGATTGCCCCCGCTTCGTTCTTCAATTTATCAACCAGCTCTGCAACAGAACCCACTTTAATGCCCGCCGCGCGCTTTGGCGGCTCTGTGGTTTCGAGAACGGTCAAACGGTTTTTGATCTCAACGCCATAATCGCCCGGCTCTTTAACGTCCAAAGGCTTTTTCTTGGCCTTCATAATGTTCGGCAAAGAGGCATAGCGCGGCTCATTCAGCCGCAAATCTGTGGTGATGATCGCGGGCAGGGAAAGCGATACGGTCTGCAAACCGCCATCCACTTCGCGGGTCACATCCACGCCATCATCGCTCAGCTCAACATCATAGGCAAAAGTGCCCTGGCCCCAACCGAGCAATGCGCCCAGCATCTGGCCGGTCTGGTTGGCATCATCATCAATGGCCTGCTTGCCCAAGATCACCAATTGGGGCTGTTCTTCATCCACAACGGCTTTGAGCAATTTGGCCACATCAAGCGGTTCAACGGTCTCGTCGGTCTTGATCAAAATGCCGCGATCCGCGCCCATGGCCAAACCAGTGCGCAAGGTTTCCTGCGCCTTTTCCGGGCCGATCGACACAACGATCACTTCTTCCGCCTTGCCGGCTTCTTTTAGCTTGAGCGCCTCTTCAACGGCAATTTCGTCAAAGGGGTTCATGCTCATTTTCACATTGGCGAGATCAACGCCCGTTCCATCCGCCTTCACGCGGATCTTGACGTTGTAATCAACGACCCGTTTCACGGGTACAAGAATTTTCATCTTTGGCTCTCCGTAAGTTAGTCGGCAATCTCAATTGCCATGGCCGTTGCTTCACCCCCACCGATACAAAGCGAGGCAACACCGCGTTTCTTAGAGGTGTGTTCAAGCGCGTGCAAGAGCGTCACCAAAATTCGTGCGCCAGAAGCGCCAATTGGGTGGCCAAGGGCACAAGCGCCGCCGTGAATATTCACCTTGTCCGCATCAATCTTGAGGTCATGTATCGCCGCCAGAGTCACAACGGCGAAGGCCTCATTGATTTCCCAAAGATCAACATCATGAACAGCCCAGCCAATCTTGTCGATCAGTTTTTGCATTGCCGGCACAGGCGCTGTGGTGAACCAGCCTGGTTCATGCGCATGGCTTTGATGGCCGATGATCCGCGCACGGATATTCAGCCCCTTGGCCTTGGCATCACTTTCGCGCATTAGCACAAGCGCAGCCGCGCCATCAGAGATAGAGGACGCGTTGGCCGCTGTCACCGTGCCATCCTTGGCAAAGGCCGGGCGCAATTGCGGAATTTTGTCCGGGCGGGCATTGCCGGGCTGCTCGTCTTTGTCGACGGTCACATCGCCCTTGCGGCCCTTAATGGTCACCGGCGCGATTTCCTTGTCAAAGCTGCCCTCTTCTTGGGCTTTCAGCGCCTTGCTCAACGACCCAAGGGCAAATTCATCCTGCTGCTCGCGGCTAAAGCTATATTTACCCGCACAATTCTCGGCAAATTGCCCCATCAATTCCCGATCACCATAGGCATTTTGCAGCCCGTCAAAAAACATATGGTCGATCACTTCCGCATGACCCATGCGCGCGCCGCTGCGCATTTTCGGCAGCAGATAAGGCGCGTTGGTCATGCTTTCCATGCCGCCAGCCACAACAATGTCACCATTGTCGGCTTTCAGCTGATCATGCGCCAGCATCACGGCCTTCATGCCCGAGCCACACACTTTGGAAATGGTGGTGCAGGCGGTGCCCAGCTTCAGCCCGGCGCCCAGCGCGGCCTGACGGGCAGGGGCCTGGCCGATCCCGGCATTGAGCACATTGCCCATCAGCACTTCTGAAATATCTTCTGGCGAAAGGCCTGCGCGCTCAACCGCGGCCTTAATCGCGGTAGCGCCAAGGTCCGGCGCGCTCGCTGCGCCCAAATCACCTTGCAGCCCACCCATCGGGGTCCGGGCCGCATCCACAATTACAATATGGTCTGTCATAAAAGCTCCTATCGCGGCTGCAAGCGCACCGCGCCATCAAGCCGAATGGTCTCGCCATTCAACATGCTATTGATGATGATATGTTCCACCAATTTGGCAAAATCTTCCGGGTGCCCCAACCGTTTGGGGAAGGGGGTGTTTTCCGCCAGTGAATCCTGCACTTCTTGCGAAAAGCCCTTCATCATGGGGGTCAAAAAGATGCCCGGCGCAATCGACAACACCCGCACGCCGTCGCGCGACAAATCCCGCGCCATCGGCAAGGTCATGCCCACAATGCCGCCTTTGGAGGCGGAATAGGCGATCTGGCCAATCTGGCCCTCATAAGCGGCCACAGAAGCGGTGTTGATAATCACCCCGCGTTCGCCATCGCCTGAAAGCGCATCCATTTTCACCATGCCCGCAGCCGATTGCGAGGCGCAGTTAAAGCTGCCGATCAGATTGACGCCCAAGGTTTTGGCAAACAGACCCGCATCGTGCGGGTTGCCTTCGCGGTCCACGGTTTTGGCGCCCGGCGCAATGCCGGCGCAGTTCACCATCACCCGCTCTTGCCCCAATTGCCCGCGCACATGTTCAAAGCCGCGATCAACACTGTCGGCATCCGATACATCCACCTTGGCAAAGGCGCCGCCAATCTCGTCAGCCACCCGCTGGCCATCCTCTTCATTCAGATCGAAAATACCGACCCGTGCGCCCAAAATCGCGAGGTGTCGCGCCACGCCTTCGCCCAGGCCAGACGCGCCGCCGGATACGACAACGGTCAGTTCATCATCAATATGCATATCTATTCACCCTTGAAGTTGGCGTCGCGTTTTTCGCTGAAGGCAGCCATGCCTTCTTTCTGGTCGTGGCTGGAAAACAAGCCGTGGAAGCTGCGACGTTCAAACAAAACGCCCTCGGTCAAGCCGCCCTCAAGCGCGCGGTTCACCGCTTCCTTGCCCGCCATCACAGAGAGTTTGCCAAAGCCAGCAATCTCTTTGGCGATGTTCATCACTTCATCCACCAAGCTGGCAGCATCAAAAACCCGCGCCGCCAAATTGCAGCGCTCCGCCTCGGTGGCGTCCATCATCCGGCCGGTCAAAATCATGTCCATGGCTTTATATTTGCCCACGGCTTTGGTCAGCCGTTGCGATCCGCCCATGCCGGGGATCACCCCGAGCTTGATTTCCGGTTGGCCGAACTTGGCGCGGTCGCCTGCATAGATCACGTCGCACATCATCGCCAGTTCACAGCCGCCGCCTAGCGCATAGCCGTTCACCGCTGCCAAAATCGGCGTGCGAATGCGCGATAGGCGGTCCCATCCGGCAAACCAGTCTGCGTTCAGCATGTCGGTTGCGGTTTTGTCCTGCATTTCCTTGATGTCCGCCCCGGCGGCAAATGCTTTTTCGGATCCGGTGATCACAAAGCAGCCTACACTTGGGTCGCGGTCATATTTTTCGAGCGCGGTGGCCACCGCCTCCATCACATCCAGATTCAGCGCATTCAGCGCGTCCGGGCGATTGAGGGTGATTTTGACCACCCGCTCGACCTGTTCCACCAAAATTACATCGGTCATCACGCTATCCTTTACCTCGATCAAAATTGGAAATGGGTGCGCTTAAGCTTTGTTAAGCGCATCCAAATCGTTGATGATGCCGGAAAAATCGTGCCCCACGCCGTGTTTTTCGACATACTTTTCATACAATGATGTGGCGTGCGCGCCAAGGGGGGTGGCACTATCCGTTTGGCTAGCAGCGTCCTGGCTCAGTTTCAGATCTTTCAGCATCAGGCTGGCATCAAAACCCGGCTTATAGTCCCGATCAGCGGGGCTTTCCGGCCCAACGCCCGGTACCGGACAATAAGTGTTCACGCTCCAGCAAGAGCCGGATGATGTGGAAATGACATCAAATAATGCAGATTTATCGAGGTTGAGCTTGTCCGCCAGATTAAACGCTTCCGCCGTGCCGATCATGGAAATCGCCAGCAGCATATTGTTGCAGATTTTGGCCGCCTGTCCGGCGCCGCCAGCGCCGCAATGCACGGCCTTTTGCCCCATAATGTCGAACAAGGGCTTGGCCTTGCCATAGGCATCGTCGCTGCCGCCCACCATAAAGGTCAGCGTGCCTGCTTCTGCGCCACCCACGCCGCCGGAAACCGGCGCATCAAGGCTCAACATGCCCGCCTCTTTCGCCATGGCATGTGCTTCTTCGGCGCTTTTCACATCAATGGTGGAGCAATCCAGAAACACAGTACCTTTGTTCGCCAGCCCCAAAAGTTGCTTATAAACGCTCAGCACAATATTGCCATTGGGCAGCATGGAGATTACCACATCGGCGCCTTCCACCGCGCCTTCGGCGCTATGGGCCAGCTGCACGCCCTTGGCCGCCGCTTTTTGCGCAATCTCCTGGTTCAAATCAAAGCCCAGCACCTCGTGCCCGGCGGTGGATAGGTTTGCAGCCATAGGGCCGCCCATATTGCCCAGTCCGATAAATGCGATCTTCATGTTGTCCTCCCAAAGACAAGCCGTCCCAACGGCTATTTTAAACTCAGCTCTTTTTCCCCAAGCGGCTTGAACATGGCTGACACCATTTGGTCGCTCACTTGGTCGAGCGTGGCGGGCACCCATTGCGGGTTGCGATCTTTCTCAATGATCGCGGCGCGAATGCCCTCGTAAAAATTCACGTCATAAAGCGATGCATCGGCGAAGCGGAATTCCTGACCTAAACAGGGCTCAATGCTGTCCATCTGCTTCGCTTCATTGATGGCATGAAAGGTCGATTTCACCGATAGCGGACACTGCCGCTTCAAAACCTTCAAAGCCTTTTGTGCAAACTCGCTCTCATCCGCTTCAATCGCGGCCATCGCGTCGTCAAAGCTCTTGTCCGCAAACCAGTCGGCAATTTGCGTGTGGTGCCAGCGCGCATCGCCCTCTGGCGGTGTTGCCGCATGGGCTTTGATCAACTCGTCCACATCGCCACCGGCCAAAATGGCCTCTTTCAGCGCGTTAAACTTGTCCTCCGGTACGTAATAATCCGCAAATCCACAATAGATGGCATCATCGGCAGTCATGCGTCCGCCGGTCAACCCGTAGAAATACCCTAAGCCGCCGGGTGCACGCGACAGCAAATAGGTGCCGCCCACATCAGGCAAAAACCCAATGCCGGTTTCCGGCATGGAAATAATGGAATTGTCGGTCACGATCCGGTGGCTGCCATGGGCGGAAACGCCCACACCGCCGCCCATAATAAAGCCATGCATCATGGCCACATAGGGCTTGGTGTAATTCTCAATCAGCGCGTTCAATTCATATTCGTCGCGCCAGAACTGCATCACCGCATCATGGTCGGTGCGGCCATTTTCATAAACCGCCTGAATGTCGCCGCCAGCGCAAAAGGCGCGGTCACCCGCGCCCTCAATCAGCAACGCATGAATGCCCGGATCGCCCTGCCATACTTTCATGGCCTCAAGCATATCCAGCACCATCTGGTGGCTTAAAGCGTTCAGGGCTTTGGGGCGGTTAAGCACAATGTGCCCAACCCCATTTTGGCTCGAAATCAGAACTTCTTTCTCGCTCATGATGCACTCAAGAGTTGCCGCGCCACGATCATGCGCATGATCTCATTGGTGCCTTCCAAAATCTGGTGCACCCGCAAATCCCGCACGATTTTCTCAATGCCATAATCGGCCAAATAGCCATAACCGCCATGCAATTGCAGGGCCTGGTTGGCCACATCAAAGGCCGTGTCGGTCACAAACCGTTTGGCCATGGCGCAATATTTGGTTGCCTCGGGCAATTGCTGGTCATAGGTCCAGGCCGCCTTGTAAAGAAAAACCCGTGCGGCCTGCAGCTCAATCTCCATGTCGGCCAAGCGGAATTGCAGCGCCTGAAACTGGTTGATGCTTTTGCCAAAGGCTTTGCGCTCTTCCATATAGCCCAGCGTCTTGTCGAGCGCCGCTTGCGCTGCGCCCAAGGCGCTGGCCGCAATGTTCAACCGCCCGCCATCAAGCCCCTTCATGGCATATTTGAACCCGTCGCCTTCCGTGCCCAGCAAATTGCTGGCCGGCACACGCACATTGTTCATCACCACTTCGGAGGTGGGCTGTACATTCCAGCCCATCTTTTTTTCATTGGCGCCATAGCTGAGGCCCTCTGTGCCCTTTTCCACCAAGAAGGCCGAAATGCCTTTCGGGCCTTCTTCGCCGGTGCGGGCCATCACGATATAAAGGTCAGACACACCGCCGCCGGAAATGAAGCTCTTTGTGCCGTTCAGCACGTACTCGTCGCCGTCACGCTTGGCCGTGGTTTTCAGCGCCGCCGCGTCCGAGCCAGATCCCGGCTCGGTCAGGCAATAGCTGGCCACCTTATCCATGGTGCAAAGCTGCGGCCCCCACTCTTGACGCATCTCTTCGCTGCCAAAGCGGTCGATCATCCAGGCACACATATTGTGGATGGAGAGGAAAGAGGCCGTGGCCGGACAACCATGAGACAGAGCTTCAAAAATCAGCGCTGCATCCAACCGGGTCAGGTCAGACCCGCCAATATCGTCGCGCACATAAATGCCCGCCATGCCCAATTCGGCTGTTTGCTTGATCACATCCAAAGGGAAATGCTTGGCCTGATCCCATTCCACCGCGTGGGGTGCAATGTTCTCGGCGGCAAATTCCCGCGCCATATCAAAAATGGCGCTTTGTTCTTCGCTTAATGCAAAATCCATCTCGGATTACTCCATCACAGGAATGGTAAAGCTCGCGCCTTCTTTCACACCAGAAGGCCACCGCGAGGTCACGGTTTTGGTGCGCGTATAGAAGCGGAACGCATCCGGACCGTGCTGGTTCAAATCGCCAAAGCCGGAGCGCTTCCAGCCACCAAAGGTGTAATAAGCCAGCGGCACGGGGATCGGCACGTTTACGCCAACCATGCCCACATTGATCCGGTGGGTGAAGTCACGCGCCGTGTCGCCATCGCGGGTGAAAATCGCAACGCCATTGCCATATTCATGGCGCATAGCATAGCCAACCGCATCTTCATAAGTTTCCGCCCGCATCACAGAAAGCACAGGGCCAAAAATCTCTTCTTTATAGATGTCCATGCCCTCGGTCACATTGTCGAAAAGGCAAGGGCCGATAAAGAACCCGTCTGGATTGGTGCTGTGCTTAAAGCCGCGCCCATCCACAACAAGGTCTGCGCCTTCTTCAACGCCCTTATCCACCAGCCCGGTCACGCGCTTCAGCGCATCCCCGGTCACCAGCGGGCCAAAGTCCACATTGTCGCCTTCCGTGTAAGGGCCAACCCGCAGCGCTTCCACGCGGGGTTTCAAAGCGGCCACCAATTTGTCGGCAGTTTCCTTGCCCACGGGCACGGCAACTGAAATGGCCATGCAGCGTTCGCCCGCAGCGCCATAACCTGCGCCCACCAGCGCATCCACGGCTTGCTCAATGTCCGCATCCGGCATGATGATCATGTGGTTTTTCGCGCCACCAAAACATTGCACGCGTTTACCGTTCGCAGAACCGCGCGAATAAATATATTCAGCAATCGGGGTAGACCCCACAAAGCCGATGGCTTGAATATCTTCATGGTCCAAAATGCCGTCCACGGCTTCTTTGTCCCCATGCACCACATTCAGCACGCCCTTGGGCAAACCCGCTTCAATCATCAATTCCGCCAGCATGTTCGGCACAGATGGATCGCGCTCCGACGGCTTCAAGATAAACGCATTGCCCGCGGCAATCGCGGGGCAGAATTTCCACATCGGGATCATGGCTGGGAAGTTAAACGGCGTAATGCCTGCCACAACACCCAATGGCTGGCGCATGGAATAAATGTCGATGCCGGTTGAGGCGGCGGCGCTATATTCGCCCTTCATAAAGTGCGGCGCACCGATGGAAAATTCAGCCACTTCCAACCCGCGCACCACATCGCCTTTCGCGTCTGGCAGGGTCTTGCCATGCTCGCGTGACAGGGCTTCGGCCAGTTTGTCCATATCGCGATGCAACAGCTCAACAAATTTCATCATCACGCGGCCACGGCGTTGGGCATTGGTGTTGCCCCATGCGATTTGTGCTTCCTTGGCAATCTCGATGGCCTTGGCCAATTCGTCCTTGCTGGCCAGCGGCACTTTCGCCTGCACGTCGCCAGTTGCGGGGTTCAACACATCAGCAAAACGGCCAGATGTGCCTTTAACATGTTCGCCATTGATAAAGTGGGTGATCTCGTTCATTGCTCGGGCCTCCTCCAGATCCCTTGCGCGCAAAATCAGCTATCGCTGTGCGCTGCGCAAACTGCGCCTTAAAAAACATATCGCCCGCATCATATTGTGCGTGAATGGGCGTTCAACAACAAATCAAGCAAAACCATTGTGCAAAAATACAGTAGCTATAGTGTAACACATCAGCTAATCTCACGCCATTATGCGCACCAATTGGGACGATTTTCGGTTTTTCCTCGCTGTGGCCCGCCACGGCACGCTCACTTTGGCCGCCGCCCAACTGGGTGTCGATCACGCCACCGTGTCGCGCCGCATTGCCGCGCTGGAAGAGAATATTAAAACAAAGCTGTTCCACCGCTCGCCCCAGGGCTATGCCCTTTCCGATGCTGGGCTGAAAATGCTGCCCATCGCCGAGCAGGTGGAAAGCGATGCCATGCGCGCCATTGATGAATTGAGCGACAAGCGCTCCGACCTGTCCGGCCCCGTGCGCATCGGCGCCCATGAAGGCGTCGCCAGCTTTCTACTTGCCGAGGGCGCAGCAGAACTCTGCCGCTTGCATCCGCAATTGGAAGTGCAATTGATCACCGTGCCGCGCAACTTCTCGCTCTCCAAGCGTGAAGCCGATTTTGTGATCACCGGCTCGCGGCCACAAACCGGCCGCGTCAAAATCCGCAAAATCGCGTCCTATGCCCTGCATATTTATGGCGCCCAATCCTATCTCGACAATCATGCGGAAATTATCGCCCGCCGCGACCTGAAGCGCGTGCGCGGCATCGGCTATATTCCGGATATGATTTTCGACAAAGAACTGGATTATATCCCCAGCGTCGACCCGTCGCTCAAAGCCCACCTCACCGCCACCAGCCTGCATGTGCAAGTGCAATTGGCGGTCGACGGGGCCGGGGTCTGCATCCTGCCCGATTATATCGCCAAAGATCACGCCAACCTGATCCCCATCCTGCCCGATGAAGTGGAAATCAAGCGCGATCTGTGGCTCACCATCCACGAAGATTTGGCCCATTTGACCCGTGTGCGCACGGTGGCCGATTTTATCACCAAAGATGTGCAACAGCGCCTGAAAGCAAGAGCATGACAAAGACCCGTTATTTTGAAGATTTGACCCTCGGCGAAAAGTTCGAAACCGAAACCTACACGCTGACGGCAGAAAAAGTGCACGAGTTCGCTTCAGAATATGACCCGCAATTCATCCATGTGAATGAGGACGAGGCGAAAGACGGCCCATTCGGCACCATCATCGCCTCCGGCTGGCAAACCCTCTCCGCCACCATGCGCCTGATGGCGCTGATCAAACCCTTCGGCCAAAATCCATTGATCGGCATGCGCATCGACGACCTGAAATTCGCCGCCCCGGTCTATCCGGGCGAAAGCGTCACGGTGAAGGGCGAAATTGTCGAGCTCACCAAATCCCGCACCGCCCCGCGCGGCTATGTCGGCATTTTGCTGAACACGATCAATCTCGACACCGGCAAACTCGTCGCCACCCAAAAATGGACCTGCCTGGTGCCGTGTCGCGAAGAATAATACTTCCCTCCAAAGCGCCCACAAACCCGTCCAACTCGCCTGCGCAAACGACTAGGGCACGTCATCAAGCCCACCCACTGTCATCCTCGGGCTTGACTCGGGGATCCATGCAGTGTTGGCGGGCGCAGGGCGGACTGTTTGTTGCGCAAAACCTGGCTGAGAATACACGCAAACGCGGACGCGCGCGCTGCCGATCAACATGAACGCGTCAACCAAAATCAAGCCAATGCGCCAATTGCGCAACAGATTGTTTACAAAGTTTTGAGCGCAAAGGGCGCGGGTTCCGTGATCCAGAACCCGCGCATCGCCGTTAATTGGTCTGCAAACATCAATTACGGCGCTTAGCCAATCAAAGGTAAGTACAATGAAATCAATTCGCAAGATCGCAGCCACGATGGCCACAGCTTTGGCGCTCACCACAGCCGCCCAAGCGCAAACCATCGTCGAAATCGCCTCAGGCGATGACCGCTTCTCAACACTCGTCGCCGCAGTCTCTGCCGCTGGCTTGGTCGACACTTTGAACTCCGACGGCCCATTCACCGTCTATGCCCCGCTCAACTCAGCATTTGATGCATTGCCCGAAGGCACAGTTGAGACATTGCTTAAGCCAGAAAACAAAGACCAGCTCACCAATGTGCTGCTTTACCACGTGGATGACCGGTTGCTCCGCGCTGCCGATTTCCCCCACGGATCAAACTATTTCAAACCAGTATTGACCAGCGAGCGCCTGTGCATCACCTCAGATGGTGGCAAAGTCACTATTGCTGACGGCACTGGCGATATGGCCAATGTGGTCGTCGCCAATATCCATGCGGACAATGGCGTGATCCACGTGATCGACAAAGTGCTGCTGCCCGGCACACGCCCTGCCTGCCACTAAACTTTAGGTTCCTCCCAAGACCGAAGTAAAAGACCGGCCACACCGCCATGTGGTCGGTCTTTTTCTTTCAAAAATAGGCCCCGCTTATAGCCCCTCAAACCATTTCTGATTAACATCAATTTGCTCGATCATTTGCGTTGAAACACCAAGCTCATATTGCTTGAGCAAATCGCACAGCCGTTCGCCATCAATGAGGTCAATCGCAATCGCCCCATCGCCGTCCAGTATCATCACTGGCAGACGAAATCCGGAGGTTTAGCCAATAGTATGGTCTTGGAAAGCGTACCGGTTCCAGCTTTGAGATTGACCCCGCGCCGAATATCGAAATGATGATGCGTATACTTTGAGGGGCAAACAACATGGCGGAACAACCTGATTTTAGTGAATTTAGCGACTGGCACAGAGAAAACTTTGAAGAGATTCAGGCCGAAATTAGTGACTTTGCAAGGTTAAAAGAACACCAAAGGGAAATTATCAATCGGAATTTAGTGCTGCTCGAAAACCCTGTTCGTTGGAAAGCGCACGCTGAGCACTTTGAAAAACAATTGGAAAAAATCGAAACCGATGCCTCGCGTGAAGAAAAAAGAGATGAGTTCACAATTCATTTGGGCTTTACTGTTCAAAAAAGATGTGATTGTTCAGGTTTTCTCTTCCCTTGTGCGGTGGATTGCCGTCACATGAGATTATTTGACAACGATTCAGATTTTTCTGGTGCGACCTTTCGATCTAGTGCCAATTTCCAGCATATACATGTCGCACGGGGTGATATCACATTCCAAAATGCTACATTTTGTAGTGACACAAACTTTTCCGGTGCGAGATTTGAGACTGGGAGTGCTTCTTTTCAAGGGGTTAAATTTTTTAAAAGTTTGGATTTCAGCGCGTCGACTTTTACGAATTGCAATGTCATTTGCTTTGAAGCTGCAGAATTCAAGGGCGAAAAAAACCTCTTCAAGGAAGTCAAATTCAATGATCCGTCTCAAGGAGACATGATCACATTTTCAAACAGTGAATTTAGTTCGGAGGCCAACTTTGAGGACGCGGTGTTTAAAGCAAAGCGGATTTGCTTTTCCGGCGCCAAATTTTTGAAAGGGGGGTTAAAGCTGCAGGCGGCCGAATTTCATGGCGGCGAGCTCGATTTTTCTAGAGCGGAGTTTAATGATGGGGCCTTTCAACTCCAAGCAACGAGTTTTCGAAATAGTGCCTTCATTGCAAAAGATATTCATTTAAATGGTAATGCCCTCATCGGCGACGCTGCCACATTAGAAACGAAAGTGACAGAATTCGCATTAAATCCTAGCCATGGTTCATTGGTGAGCTTTAAAGGGGCCCAATTCCATCATGAGGTGACCTTTGATGCCGAATATCTAAAAGAAATTAGCTTCAGGAATGCCACCTTCTCGAACACTTTAGAGATCGCGGCTTCTACAGAAACGGTTCCGGACTTTAGGCACGCTAAGTTTGATCGCGCACCAACTATATCTGGACTGGAAGTTAAATCGCCTCAATACCCAAATTGGTTTGAGTTAAATTCCGATCAACAACAAACGGACAAGCTCCGTAAGATTAAGCAAATGGCAGAAGCCAACAATGACCATGAAAAGGCCAGTCAGTTTTTTGCCATGGAAATGGCGGCGAAGCGGGGAACAGAAATCAGAGGGTGGTGGCCACTCTTTGTGAGTTGGCTATATATGAAGGCCAGCAATTTTGGTCAAAGCTATGGTCGACCCTTGGAGTGTTTGGCGGCATTGTTGGTGCTCTTTTATAGCCTTTATCTTTTCGCGTGGCCGTCCAGTTTGACCGGTTGGCAGGGCATAAAGTTTAGCTTTCTGCATTCTTTGCGCAATCTCATTCCATTTTTTGACACGCTAATCCGAAACGGCGTTCAGCCGGAATTGGGCGAGTATTTAACTGGCTATGAGCGTGACATAAACGCCATCTACCAGGCAACCGGCAGTGTCACATGGTTCAGCGCACTTGGCATAGTTGAGCAACTAATCGGTGGCGTTTTGTTTTTTCTTCTTCTGCTTGGTCTTCGAAACACTTTCCGCATGCGATAGTAGAAATACAGGGACGTTAAGTTGTGTACCATGACTTCGTCGCAGGCAGAATCATGAAGGCCCAATGTTCCTTTATGGTGGCACTAAATCATGGTTCTTCCTCGCGAGTGCTTCGTTATCCTTGAGAAGCTGATCCCCCTGCGACAATCTATCCCCAACACCCATCTAGCCAACTCCAACTATCAATATTAGTATATGCTTATATATTTAATAAGATGGAGTTGGGAAATGCTTTCTATGCCGAAAAACCTGAAAGAGCGCTATGCGCCATTGTATTTTCTGGCCAGCGTTGGCGCTGGTGGGTTGGTTGTTACGTTCTTTATGTATTTGATGTTCTGGGTGCCCCACCCTGGGCAACCGGTGCCGGTGTTTGAAGATATTGTGCGGGCTTATGCCTCCGCCAATATGCCGTTGCAAATCGCGATCACCATTGCCTTGATGGGCATTGCCCTATTGGCCATATTGCACTTTCGCTTGCTGGCTTGGAACTTGCGTGAATATTCAAAGTTTCGCGAAACCGAGGCCTTTCGCAAGTTGAAAAACTCGAACGCTGAAACCCAATTGATAGCGCTGCCGCTCACCCTCGCGATGGCAGTCAATGTCGCATTTATTGTCGGCTTGGTGTTCGTACCGGGGCTATGGTCCATTGTTGAGTTTCTGTTCCCCGCAGCCATCGCTACTTTTGCATTGATCGGTCTTTTGGCGCTCAATTTATTCGGTAAATTTCTCGCGCGTATCTTCGCTGCAGGCGGGTTTGACCAAAGGGCCAACAACTCCTTTGCCCAAGTGTTGCCCGCCTTTGCCTTCGCCATGATTTCGGTTGGCTTCGCCGCACCTGCTGCCTTGTCCCAATCCAAAATCATCGTGGGCGTGGGTGTTGCCTTGGCAGGGTTCTTCTTTATCGCGGCGGTGCTTATCGCGCTGGTTGCGGCCGTCATTGGGTTGAACTCAATTTTGCAAAATGGTCTGGCCGCCGAAGCCGCGCCAACATTGCTTGTCATCATTCCATTATTGACCGTGTTGGGCATCGCAAGTCTGCGCATTAATCACGGCATGCACACCCAGTTTGATATGCATTTCGACACCGCGCACAATTTTGTCATGCTCGGCGGCCTGCTTGCGGTGCAATTGCTTATCGCCCTGGTCGGCTGGAACGCCCTGAAAGCAAAGAATTACGTGGCCTCATTCCTGTCGCAAGAGGGGCAGAAATCCGCAGGCGCATATGCTTTGGTTTGCCCGGGCGTGGCGCTCTCCGTGATGGTTCATTTCTTCGTGAATAAGGGATTGGTCGGCGCGGGTCTTATCGCCAAGTTCGGTGTTGCCTACTGGGCGTTCACATTGCCCGCACTTGCCTTCCAGATTGCCATGATTGTGCTGGTGGTCAGGCTGAACAAACAGCACTTCTCCACCACCAAAATTCTGCCACATCCCGCAGCGGCAGAATAGATGAAAACCGCCCCTCAATGTGAAGGGGCGGTTTTGCACATTTATGTATAATCTTTGAGAATCCGCCTAAAATGTTGGGCGGATTCCAGTTTTTATGGAACTATTAGTCGCTAATCTCAGCCACCTTGATCATCGAACCGACAATTAAAAAGGCACCTGCGATCAGAAAAAAGATAAAACTGAGCGGCATCAAAAAGCTTTCTGAAACAAGAGCGCTGGTGCTCACACTACTGCCGAAGAAAACGACTTCTGTTATCAAGGCTGCGCCGGATAAAAGCAGTGCAACAATTCCTAACATGATGAATTTATTAGTCATTTGTCTGCTCCTTTGTTTGAACAGATAACGCACAACCCTCGATTTTGTTCCCAGATCGGCGACAGGTGGAACTTTGCCCGGGTCAAACGCGTTCCTCTTACTCATCATCTGTCACCATGCGTGACGAAAGGAGGATGATATGCAAATTGTATTGGACGAAACACACGATCTGATTGCGGCGGAAAAGGTAGACGGAACAAAGGTTTACGATGCCTCCGGCGAGAAAATGGGTACAGTGAAATCCCTAATGATCAACAAGCAGACCGGTCAGGTCGCGCACGCGATTCTGTCGATCGGTGGCTTTTTGGGCATGGGAGAGGATTACCACACCGTGCCGTGGGAAAAGCTTGATTATGACACCGAGCTTGGTGGCTATAAGCTTGATGTCTCCGAGGAAAAGCTTAAGTCGGCGCCAACGTTTTCTGCCGAAGAAGTGACCGCGCTCAACGACCGTGAATTTGAGCACCGCGTCTACCATCACTTCGGTACACCGCCTTATTTTATCTAACCAACTCAGCCCACTGCGCCGCATTCGGCGCGGTGGCGCCAACATTATGGAAGGCCCTTATGCCCGCAAAATCCAAAGCTCAGCAAAAAGCGGCTGGCATGGCGCTCGCGGCCAAGCGTGGCGAAATGAAAGTGAGCGAACTGCAAGGTGCCGCCAAGGAAATGTATGAGACGATGGACGAAGATGAATTGCGCGATTTTGCCGAAACCAAACATGCCAACAAACCGGAGCATGTGGACAATTAGTCCCACATACTCAATCGGTTAGTTGCTCGCTTCACGGTATAAAGCGCCTGCAACCAGCGCTTCCTCCTGTCCAATTGGTCAAATAAGAATTGCCGATTGAAATTGTCAGGCGTGGTTAAATGCGATAACACCCCAGCCAATGATTTTGCTTAAGGGGAAGAAAGCATGACCACCCGTGATATCGTTCTGATCGCACTTTTTGCCGCCATCATGGCTGTTCTCGGGGTGTTTCCCCCAATCACACTGCCCGTGATCGCTGTGCCGATCACCGCACAATCTCTGGGCGTTATGCTCGCCGGGGGCGTTTTGGGCGCAAAGCGCGGTGCGCTTTCAATGGTGCTGTTCTTGGCCCTTGTGGCCGTGGGGCTGCCGTTGCTCTCCGGTGGCCGCGGCGGCATTGGCGTTTTCTTTGGCGCCAGTGGCGGCTTTTTGCTCGGCTGGATCGTGGCCGCCTTTGTGGTTGGCCTGCTGGTTGAGCGTTTCTGGGAAAGTTTGAATTATATCAATGCCTTCATCGCCAGCGTGGTGGGGGGCATTGTGGTGCTCTATGCGTTGGGCATTCCATGGATTTCTGTTGTGGCAGGTATTTCATTGGGCCAGGCCTTCACCGGCTCTATGGGCTTTATCCCCGGCGATGTGGTAAAAGCTGTGATTGCCGCTTTGGTGATTGTGACTGTCGCGAAATCCTATCCCATCATCAAGAAGTAAGGGCTTTTGCCGCCCATGATTGAGATCACAAAGGCCAGTTTGATCAAGAATGAACGGACCATCCTGTCCGATATTTCCGTCAAACTGACCGAAAGCCGCGTTGGCATTATTGGCCATAACGGCTCGGGCAAATCAAGCTTTGCCAAATTGCTCAATGGGCTGGAACCCTGTGCTACGGGCCAAGTGCGCGTGGGCGGCGCTGACATAAGCAAACACCGCGCCCGCGTCGGCTTTGTGTTCCAAAATCCGGACAACCAGCTGGTGATGCCGCTGGTGGAGGAGGACATCGCCTTTGGCTTGAAAAAGTCCGGCCTCAGCAAATCCGAAATCAACGACCGCAGCGACGCGCTGTTGAAAAAGTTTGGGTTGGCGCATCTGCGCGAACGCCTGACCCACGAACTAAGCGGCGGTGAAAAACAGCTGATCGCCCTGATTGGGGTGCTGATCATGCAGCCCGAACATATCATTCTGGATGAGCCGACCACCTTGCTTGATTTGCGCAATCGCGCCATTCTGCTCGCCATGTTGGACAAGCTGGAGCAGCAATTGATTATCGTCAGCCATGATCTGGATTTGATGGCGCAAATGGATCGCTTATTGCTGATCCATGAGGGGCGGTTGCATGCAGATGGCGACCCGTCCCAAATCATTGCAACCTATCGCGACCTGTCGGTTTAAACGATGCTGATCAGCCTTTATAAGCCCGGAAACAGCCCCGTGCACCGCACCCCGGCAGGCTTGAAAATCGTGCTGCTTTTCATCTTTTGCACCCTACTGTTTTTACTGCAAAGCTGGTGGTTTCTCGCGGGGGCGATCGTGGCGGTACTGGCGGCCTATTTGCTGGCCAAATTATCGCTTACCCTCGCGTGGCAGGCGGTGCGTCCGGCCCTGTGGGTGCTGGTGCTGATCTTTCTGGTGCAGCTATGGCTCAATGATTGGCAGTTCGGTCTTTATGTGGTTTTGCGCTTTGCGATCATGATCGTGGCGGCAACCTTGTTGACCCTTACCAGCAAAACCAGCGAAATGATCGAAGGCATTGAACGCAGCGTAGGCAAAGTGTTCGGCGCCGATGTGGCGGAAAAAGTTGGCCTTGCCTTCTCGCTTTCGCTGCGCTTTATCCCAATGGTGCGCGAAACCTATCAAGAGGTGCGCGAAGCGCAAAAAGCACGAGGGTTGGGCCGCAACTGGCGGGCGCTAATCACGCCCACAATGATCCGCACCCTCAAGTCAGCCGACGATATTGCACAAGCCATTGATGCCCGCTCGGCCGGGGCACCGTTGGCAAAAGACGGGCGGCATCATGATTAGAATTCGCGGCCATCATTTGCTGTGTGCGCTCACCTTCGCGGGACGCGGCTACAGCCGACAGTTTGAACGTGATTTCCAAGCCATTGCCAAACGTATGCGCGCCAATGAAATGATGCAGATTATTGATCGGCCCGACGAGATTTGCCAAAGCGTGAAGGATTGCGACGGCAGCCATTGTTTCGAACCGCGCATAGATCAGCGTGACGCGTTGGCGCTGGCCGACATTTCAGAATTGCTCGGGCGTGAGTTGAAAGTTGGCGATACACTTGCCCCTGCGGATATTTTTACCGATGACACGCGTAAAGCCTTTCGCGACAACCATATCCGCCGGGGGTGTTTTGATTGCCAATGGCGCGGTTTTTGCGATCAAATCGCTGCGGATGAGTTTGCCAACACTTTGCTGCGGGCCGAGAGCGTATGAGTGCCGCTTTTGTCGCTCGCATCAAAAAACATCTGCGCGCGGACAGGGCACGGCCAACTCTGTTTGCGGGGCAAGAGGCACTGACCGCTGGTGACCTGTTGGACCGTATTGATGCGGCTGAACAAAAACTGATTGCCGCCGGGGCGCCGCAAAAAATTGCGCTGGCGCTGCCCACCAGCACCGAGGCGCTCGCCTTCTTTATCGCAGCGTTGAATGTTGGCGAAAACACCATTTATTTCGACCCAAATTGGGCCGCCGAAACCCGCGACAAGATTCAGCGCCATATTGCCCCGGATCTGGTGATCGATAAGGAAGGCGAATTATCACTGTGCGGGTCATCATCTCGCCGGGTGGATCGTGAAACGCATTATACTTGCTTTACCTCCGGTTCCACCGGGCTACCCAAAGGCTGCATGCGCACTGAGCAATCCTGGCTCAACAGCTTTGAGGCAGATCAGGATTTTTCAAACATCACGCCGCAGTCGACAATTATTGTGGCGGGCAGCTTTGCCCACTCGCTATTTACTTATGCCGCCCTGCGCGGCCTGGTGGCAGGCGCGAAAATATTGCTGCTGCCAAGCTTTCATCCGGGCGCGATTTTTCGACACGCCGCCACCCACCAAAATGCGGTGTTATTTGCGGTGCCCACCCAATTGGTGGCCCTGACCGAGGCTGGACAGATTGCACCACAATTTTGCAAAATCCTGACCACCGGCTCCAAATTGTCGCCTGAACTCGCGGCTAAGGTCAAAACCTGTTTCCCCAATGCCGATCTCATCGAATTTTATGGCACGTCCGAATTGAGCTATGTGGCAGCTCGGTCCGTGCGGTCGGGTGATGCGCCCAGCCTGGTTGGCCAGCCACTTTCGTCGGTACAGATCGAAATTTTGGATGCGGAAATGCAAACCCTGGCAGCGGGCGAAATTGGCCAGGTTTTTGTGCGCAGTCCCATGGCGTTTAAAGGCTATTTGACCGAAGGTGGGTTTGCCCCCGCAGCTGACAACATCAGCGTTGGCGACACCGGATTTATGGACGAACAGGGCCAGTTGCATTTGCAGGGCCGAGCGGATCGCATGTTTCAAGTGAGCGGTCGCAATGTTGCACCGGAGGAAATTGAGGCGGCGCTGCTGGCGCTGCCCGAAGTGAATCACGCCGCAATATTCGGCGAAACGGATGCCAAGCGCGGCCATCGCATTGTGGCCGTGGTCCAGCTTGCGCAGTCGGTGGATCGAGCAACGTTGGCCGCAGCCTTGCGTCCGCACCTCACCCCCTATTTAATGCCCCAGCGCTTCTATCTATGTGATAATTGGCCGCACACCAGTTCGGGCAAAACCGATTTGCAAAAGCTGGCGGCGGCAAGGCGAACCAACAGCGTGCAGGAGCTCACATGAGCAACACGATCTATATGGTGGCTGCTAAACGCAGCGCTGTGGTGCCACGCGGCGGCACATTCGCACATTTGCAGCCGCATGAACTGGGCGCGCCACTTATCAAATCCCTGTTGGACGAAACCAAGATTGCGCCAACCCAAATCGATCATGTGCTGTTGGGCAATGGTTTGGCTGGCGGCGGCAACGTGGCGCGCATGGTGGCGCTGGCCGCAGGACTGCCCGAAGCCGTGCCTGCCATAACGTTGGACAGCCAATGTTGCGGCGGCGTCGATGCCGTACAAATGGCCATGCATATGCTGGGCGCGGGGGCGGCAGATATTATATTGGCTGGCGGGGTGGAAAGCTTCAGCACCGCGCCGCGGCGGATCAAACGCGGACGTGATGGCGCGCCAGATCAGGAATATCATCGTCCGCCTTTTTCGCCTTGGCCAGAACGTGATCCGGATATGATTGCCGCGGCCGCGCACTTGGCCAAACACAAGCAAATATCGCGCACAGCGCAAGAAGAATTTGCGATAAAGAGTCATCAAAAGGCGCAGGCAGCGCAGGTCGATATGCGAGCTGAAATAGTGGCCATAGCGGATGTGGCGGAGGATGCTTTTACCCGTACCCTTTCGCCAAAATTGTGCGCCAAGCTGCCGCTTTTGGCCGGGGACAAAGACACTGGCTTGACCGCGGCAACTACCGCCGTGGAAGCCGACGGCGCCGGACTTTGCGTGCTGTTGTCGGAAAAAGCACTTAATGATCATGCAGAACTGAAACCTCATGCAATAAAATTGCGTGGCGCCACAAGCGTCGGCAGCGATCCTGCCTTGCCCGGCCTTGCGCCGATTGCAGCCATTGAAAAGCTATTGCGCCAACTCGATTTGTCTTGTGCGAACATTGCCATTGTTGAGATGATGGAAGCTTTCGCGGCGCAGGCCATGGCTTGTCTTGAAGCGACTGATTTGCCGCTTGCCCGCACCAATCTTGGCGGAGGTGCGTTGGCGCGTGGGCACCCGATTGGCGCCTCCGGCGCGATCAATCTGGTGCGTCTGTTTCATGAATTACAACGGGCCGAAATTGGCGCTTATGGCCTGGCCGCCATTGCAGGTGCAGGCGGGTTGGGCGCAGCTTTGGTGATGCAGAAATGATCAAGATTTCAACGCTGAACGATTGGCCTGACTATCTAGGCAAAAGCATTAAAAGCGCAGAACCGTTTGTGATCTCGTCAACTCAGCTTGAGGCCTTCTTGCGCGCCGTTGGCGATGCAAATAATCTTCATCAGGGACGCGATGCTATCGTGCCGGGCAATTTGTTGCTGAGCCTTGTGCCGCACTTCTTGCAGCAGCATTTAGAACTGCCGCCGGGCATGATCGGCATGAGTGTTGGCTATGACAGGGTGCGCTTTAAAGCCCCGACGCGCGTTGGAGATCTGCTCTATTTTAAGGCGGAGGTTCGCCATGTGCGGACGCAAAAAGCCGGGGTCTATGTGACCTATGCGGTGAGCTGCCGAGGGGCGGGCGACGAGTTGGTGATGGCGCTAGATATGCGTGACTATTATGCCCTCAAACCTGGTGGCTAGTCGTCGACAAACTCTTCTAACAGGTCGAGCAATGTTTCAATCCGCTCGACGCCATATTGTTCCTCAAGCGCTTTATAGATACGGCGTTGTTCGGGCAAAATATCCGCAATAAACCGCTTGCCCCCGTCAGTTACCGAGAGCACTGCGCGTCGGCCATCATCATCAGCGCGGCGGCGCTGGATAAAGCCGCGATCTTCCAGCGTTTTGATGATGCGGGTTAGGCTGGGCGCCAAAACCGAGGCACGTTTGGCCACTTCAGTTGCGTCCAACGGCCCGCCTTCATCAACAACCCGCAGCACGCGCCATTGTTGTTCTGTCACATTTTGCGCCGCCAACATCGGGCGAAACCTCGACATGACAGATTCCCGCGCACGCAAAAGGGCCATGGGCAGAGAACGGCGGGTACTTTGTGGAAACATAGGTCCTGTCCAATTCAGCTTCCAAACATTTGGTTCCCTTTATCGCGGGATTGTTGATGTGCGGCAAGTGTTTTTGCTGATTTGACAATAGCGAACAAAAATGTTTAACATGTTAAACAATGGGCGGGAGGGGTCTTTGTGCCGCATCTAGTTATAGAACATTCAGCCAATTTGGCTGACAAAACCGACATGGACCATCTCTGCCGTGAATTGCATTCGGTGATGGTGTCGTCCAACTTGTTTGAGCTAGGGGGCATCCGCGTGCGCGCCTTTAGTGCGGCGCATTATGCCATTGCCGATCTGCAGAGGGAAAACGGATTTGTTGATCTCAATTTGCGCGTCGGTAAAGGCCGCAGCCTTGAAGAGAAAAAGAAAGTTGGCGATGCGCTGATGGAGCGCGCGCGAACCGTGCTGGCGCCGCTTTTTGAAACCGATCATTTTGCCCTCTCCTTGGAAATTCGCGAGATCGACGCTGAATTGAGCTGGAAGCGCAACACGATCCATAAACGCATTCGAGCAACAGGACCGAATTCATGACCGACCTGAACACCAATATAGAAAAGGCACAATCCTACTTGGCGCGCTTTCGCCAGGATGGGGTCTTAAACCATATTGATGGGCAGGCCGTTGGATCCGATAGCGGCGAGCAGTTCGACGTGATTTCGCCTATTGACCTTGAGCCGATCGCAAAGGTGGCGCGTGGGGGCGCATCGGATATCGACAAGGCGGCAAAAGCGGCAAAGGCGAGCTTTGCTGAATGGGCGGCCATGCCGGGCAAAGAGCGCAAAAAACTGTTGCACCGCATCGCAGACGCCATCGAAGCGCGAGCGGAAGAGATTGCCTTTGTGGAAAGCGTAGACACGGGGCAGGCAATCCGCTTCATGTCCAAAGCCGCGCTGCGCGGTGCAGAAAATTTCCGGTTCTTTGCAGATCGTGCGCCGATGGCCAGAGACGGCGAATCCCTACGCGCACTCAACCAACTCAATGTCACCAGCCGAACCCCTATTGGCCCCATTGGCATCATTACCCCGTGGAACACCCCCTTTATGCTGTCCACATGGAAGATCGCCCCGGCGCTGGCTGCAGGATGTACTGTCGTGCATAAGCCCGCCGAGTTTTCACCATTGACCGCACGGCTTCTGGTCGAGATTGCCGAAGAGGCGGGCCTGCCCAAAGGTGTTTGGAACCTGGTGAATGGTTTTGGTGAAGATGCCGGCAAGGCGCTGACCGAACATCCTGACATCAAAGCGGTAGGCTTTGTAGGCGAAAGCCGCACCGGCTCCATGATCATGAAGCAGGGGGCAGACACGCTAAAGCGGTTTCATTTTGAATTGGGCGGCAAAAATCCGGTGGTGGTTTTTGACGATGCGGATTTGGATCGTGCGGCGGATGCGGCCGTGTTTATGATCTACTCGCTGAACGGTGAGCGCTGCACCTCGTCTTCGCGCCTGTTGGTGCAATCGTCGATCTATGAGGAATTCACCGCCAAGGTTGCCGAGAAAGCCAAAAACATCAAAGTGGGGCATCCCCTTGATCCAGAGACGGTTGTCGGCCCGCTGATCCATCCGGTGCATGAAAAAAAGGTGCTGGACTATCTCGAGATCGGGCCCCAGGAAGGCGCGACGGTTGCGGTGGGCGGTAAAAAGGCAGAAGGCTTCACGGGCTGCTATGTGGAGCCAACCCTGTTCACCAATGTCACCAATAATATGCGCATCGCGCGGGAAGAGATTTTTGGCCCTGTGTTGAGCGCCTTGAAATTTGAGAGCGAAGAAGAAGCGCTGAGCATTGCCAACGATACCGACTATGGTCTGACAGGTTATGTCTGGACCTCGGATGTGACCCGGGCGCTGCGCTTCACCGACAAACTTGAAGCAGGCATGATCTGGGTGAACTCAGAAAATGTGCGCCATTTGCCCTCGCCCTTTGGCGGCATCAAAAGCTCTGGCATTGGCCGCGATGGCGGCGATTGGTCCTTTGATTTCTACATGGAAACAAAGAATATTGCTTTTGCCACCACGGCCCACGCTATTCCGAAACTGGGTGGCTGACCAAAGCCGCGCCGGCCTGTAAGATTTTGCGGTACGATGCCGCGTTGAGGAGACTTTTAAGATGCCTGTACCCAAGAGTAATCTCTATCCTGACTTTAACATTGTCCGCTTGTCCCATGTGGAATTTATGGTGACTGATCTGGCGGCGAGCAAAGCCTTTTATGTGGACACGCTTGGGTTGCAGATCACGCACGAAGACAGTGAAAATGTGTATTTGCGCGCGCTGGAAGAACGCAATCACCATTGCATCATCTTGCGCAAAGGGCAGAAAGCGGAGGCCAATGTGCTGGGCTTTAAAGTCTATGATGAGCCGGATTTGGACAAGGCAGAAACCTACTTCAACGACAAAGGGCTGCCGACCGAGTGGATAGAGCGCCCACATCAGGGCCGCACGCTGCGCACCCGCGATTTGCACGGCATTCCGCTGGAATTTTATGCCCGCATGGAGCAACTCGCCCCCATCCATCAGCACTATAAACTCTATAAAGGCGTGCGGCCGTTGCGCATTGATCATTTCAATTGCTTTTCAAGCAATGTGGATGACAGCGTGGCCTTTTATAATGATCTCGGCTTCCGCGTTACCGAATATACCGAAGATGAAGAGAGCAAAAAGCTCTGGGCCGCCTGGATGCACCGCAAAGGCGGCGTGCACGACATCGCCTTTACCAATGGCCGTGGCCCGCGCTTGCACCATACGGCCTTTTGGGTGCCCAACCCCATGGCGATCATCGATTTGCTCGATTTGATGTCCACCACCGGCTATCTCGAAAATATCGAGCGGGGTCCGGGGCGTCACGGCATCTCAAATGCATTTTTCCTCTATATCCGCGACCCGGACGGCCACCGGATCGAGATTTATTGCTCGGACTATATGACCGTTGATCCGGATATGGAGCCGATCAAATGGGATTTGAAAGACCCGCAACGGCAAACGCTTTGGGGAGCACCAGCCCCGCGCAGCTGGTTTGAAGAGGGCACAACCTTTGCCGACACTGAGATCTGCGACAGCCAACTGGCCGCACAACCAATTGTTGCGCCATAAGGACGGATAAATCATGTCAAACCGCACGCGCCTCGCCACCTTTCAGCGCAACAATAAGCTGGGTTATGGCGCCATCACCGACACTGGTGTTGTCGATCTTTCTGCCCGCTTTGGCGCCCAGTATGCCGGGCTGCGCGAAGTGATCGAAGCGGGCGCATTGCCCGAACTGGCTGAAGCTGCAAAGGACCAACCAGATGATTTTGGCTTGGATCAGATTTCTTATGAAATTCCGATCCAGAATCCAGAGAAATTGATTTGCGTCGGCGTCAACTTCCCCAGCCGCAATGAAGAATATAAGGATGGGCAAGAGGCACCGCCAAACCCATCGCTGTTCATTCGGTTTCCGCGTTCTTTTACCGGCCACGACCAGCCTTTGGTGCGGCCTCTTGCATCGCCACAATTGGATTATGAAGGTGAGATCGTGTTGGTGATCGGCAAGGGCGGTCGGCACATTGCCGAAGCGGACGCGCTGGATCATGTGGCGGCCTTGTCCTTATGCAATGAAGGCACCATTCGCGATTGGGTGCGCCACGCCAAATTCAACGTGACCCAAGGCAAAAACTTTGACTCCACCGGGGCCATCGGCCCATGGTTGGTGCCCTATGAGGCCGAAGAGCAACTGGCTGACATCCGCCTGACCACCAAAGTCAATGGCGAGCTGCGGCAGGATGATCGCACGTCGCGGATGATTTTTAGCTTTCGAAAGCTGATCAATTACATCTCGACCTTCACCACCTTGGCACCGGGGGATGTAATCATCACCGGCACGCCAACAGGTGCGGGTGCACGGCTCGATCCACCACAATGGCTAAAGCCCGGTGATGTGATCGAAGTGGAAGCAGAGGGCATAGGCGTGTTGCGCAACACCGTGCGGGATGAGGTTTAAAATGATCAGTGCGGATGACGCCAAAATGCTGGCGGGAGAATTGCATAGTGCGGAGGAAACGCGGCAGCAAATCCCCTTGATTTCCAAGCGCTTCCCGGATGCCGAACTGGCCGACGCCTATAAGGTGCAGGATGCATGGGTAGCTCATAAATATAGCTTGGGTCACCAGCGTATCGGCTGGAAAATTGGCCTGACCTCAAAAGCCATGCAAGCGGCGCTGAATATCACCACGCCCGATTCGGGCGTGCTGTTCGACAATATGGCATTTGAGGATGGCGCGACCGTTCCCAAAACCCGTTTTATCCAACCGCGGGTTGAAGCGGAGATTGCGTTCATTTTGAAAGCGCCGCTCAAGGGCGACAAGGTCTCCATGTTCGATGTGCTCAACGCCACCGACTATGTGATCCCATCCCTCGAAATTTTGGACACGCGGGTTGTGCGCAAAGATGCGGACACTGGCCAAATGCGGACGATTGTCGACACTGTCGCGGACAACGCCGCCAATGCTGGGCTCGTTTTAGGCGGCCGCGCCATGCGCGTTGATGAGGTGGATTTGCGCTGGATCGGTGCCATCGTGCAACGCAATGGGGTGGTGGAAGAAACCGGACTTGGCGCCGGGGTGCTGAACCATCCGGCCATGGGCCTTGTGTGGTTGGTCAAGCGTTTGGCGCAATTTGACATCGGGCTGTTGCCCGGAGAGATTGTTTTGTCTGGCTCCTTTATCCGCCCAGTTGAAACCAACCATGGCGACACCATTATGGCCGACTTTGGTCCCCTGGGCACCGTCAGCACCTATTTTGAATAAGGAAGAAAACCATGCCAGCCCCGATCAATAAGTTTAAAGCCGCCATTCTGAAGAGCGAAAAGCAAATTGGTCTTTGGATGGGCCTGACCAACGCTTATACCGCAGAGATTTGCGCGGGCGCAGGCTTCGATTGGCTGGTGATTGATGGCGAACATGCACCCAATGATTTGCAATCAACATTGGCGCAATTGCAAGCCCTGGCTGCTTATCCGGTGAGCCCTGTGGTGCGGGTGCCAATTGGCGAAACATGGTTGATCAAGCAGGTGCTGGATTTAGGCGCGCAAAACATTTTGGTGCCCATGGTGGAAAGCGCCGCACAAGCCGAAGAAATGGTGCGGGCGATCAAATACCCCCCTCAAGGGGTGCGTGGCGTCGGCGCGGCATTGGCCCGCGCTTCGCAGTTCAACCGCATAGGTGATTATCTGCAAACCGCCAATGAGCAAACCTGCTTGATCGTGCAGGTTGAAAGCCAAGTTGGCATTGACGCCATTGAAGAGATTGGCCAAGTCGAAGGCGTAGATGGCATCTTCATCGGGCCAGCGGATTTGGGCGCCGATATGGGCTATTTGGGCCGTCCCGGTGAACAAGTGGTCAAGGATGCGGTGCTCGATGGCATTGCAAAAATTGTCGCCACAGGCAAAGCAGCGGGCGTTCTAAGCGCAGACAAGGTCTTCGCCCGGGCGTGCCTCGACCAAGGGGCAAGTTTTGTGGCGGTGGGTACAGACGTGACCCTGTTCTCTGGTGCCACCAGCAAACTGGCAGAAGAATTCACGGGCGCAAGCTAAGAGCTGCACCGAACAGTGATAGACCTACTAGGCGAGATGTTATGGTAACCACGCGACATTGCGCGGGGATAAAATGTTGCATTCTCCAGCGCCGTCGGTCCGTCGGGGGCTTTCAATAGCATCAAGAATTGCGAGGTCGTTTGCGGCGTTTTGCACGGCGCTCACTGCCCATCTAGACTTGACAAAAAGAACAAAAAGTGAACATTTAAGGAGTCTAGCGGCGTAAAGCCACTTTTATGAGTCTTGAAGTGAGGTGGATGATGCGCATGGACAAAAAGGAAAAGTTTTTGCAATTACAGCAAAAGCTGCGCCAGATTGAGCAATCAAATATGCAGGCCCATGGGCTGCATGCTTATACCGACACCAGCATACCATCTGGGTTAAAGCCTGCGAATGATCAGGCGGCTCCCCGCCAGCCATTTTCGCTGCCGCCCCTGCCGCTGCAGCGGCGTGACCCTTTATTGCAATGGTGGCGGCAAGCCTATTCGTCAGACATTTTAAAACGGCCAACAGTGCACGAGGTCTATCCCAAAACTTATGGGGACATGGCCAGTTTAAGCTTTATCTTGCTGACCCTTAAAATGATGCTGCAAGACACCAAAACCAAAAGCCCGATCATATGGTGTGAGCCCCGATATCACATGCGGGATTTAGGCCATTTATATGCCCCCGGCTTATTGGATTTTGGCCTTGATCCCGGCCAATTTATCTTTGTGAAACCCAGCAGTGAGCAGGACATATTGTGGGCGCTGGAAGAGGCCGCCAACAGCAAGAGTTTTGCGGCGATTGTTGGCTATGCCCAAGACCCCACATTCACGCAAACGCGCCGGTTGTCGCTGGCCTGTCAAAAGGGTGCCACCCCTCTATTTTTACATCGGCCTCATCATTGCCATGGGACCAGCACGGCGTTTTCTCGCTGGCAAATTGAAAGCCAACCCAGCGCCACAAACCCCCTTGATGCGCGGGCACCAGGCACTCGCAAGATTCAAGCGCACCTGGTGCGTGCGCGTACAGGCCAAACCGGTTCATGGAGCCTTGAATATGAAACCACGTCGTATCCTTTGTATATGGTTTCCCAACCTGCCAATCGAACATTTGCGGATCGCGTGGCGGCAAAACCGCGCGAACATCTCCAACCCGGATTTGCAGGCGGCGAATAAAGCACAAAAAGGGAAAAAGCCTTTTGCGCTGATCGCGCAGAACACGGCGGGCATTCATATTGTGGCGGTGAATGACGAGGCTCGGGAGATGGGGGTTTACCCTTCCATGCGCCTCACCGATGCCAAAGCGCTTTGCCATCAATTGGAGGCGCTTTTTCATAATCCCGCATCAGATCGTGCGCTTTTAAATCAACGTGCGGCCTGGTTGAAAAGTTTTTCGCCCATTGTTGTGCCGCGCGATGCAAACACCATTTTTTTGGACATCACAGGCTGCGATCACCTGTTTGGCGGTGAACAAAAAATGCTCACCCAAATTGCGGCCTTTTTAAAAGCCATGGGACATAAGGCTCGACTCGGTCTGGGGGACAATATCGGGGCCGCCTGGGCTGTGGCGCATTATGCGCCCAACGCCCTCACCATCCTGCCGCCAAATGAAGCCCGGCAAGGCTTGGCACCGCTGCCTGTGGAGGCGTTGCGGCTGCATAAGGAGCATGCAAATGCGCTTTATCATTTAGGATTTAAAAAGATTGGTCAGCTTTTTGAACTGCCAAGAGCGGCGCTTTATCGTCGTTTTCCTGATGTGGAACAGGGCGAAGCCGTGCTCAAAAGATTAGAGCAAGCCTTGGGGCAGCAAGAAGAACCGCTAACACATATCGAGGGACAGCCAGACCTTCGTTTCACCGCAGCGCCAGTCGAGCCTTTGATTGATCAGTCCAATATCGAACAGCATTTTTATCAGCTGTTGGATCAGCTTTTTGCCGTGTTGGATCAGGCGCAACAAGGGGTGCTGCATCTCTGCCTTGATTTGTTTTACAGCGACGGCAAGGTGAAAAATCTTGCCATTAGACTGGCACAGCCCACCCGATCCAAGGCGCATGTGAAGCGCCTATTGGATGAAAAGATCAACGATATAGATCCCGGTTTTGGCATTGATGTTTTGATTTTAACGGCCAACAAGATTGGTGATCTTGCGCCCAGCCAATTGCAACTGGACAGCCATAAAAACACAAAAAGGCAGGACCATAATGTGGCGTCATTGCTGGACCGATTGGCCAACCGATTGGGGCAGGGCACGGTTTATTGCCTGTCGCCTGTTGAAAGCCATCTGCCGGAAAAGTCACAAAAAAAGGCGCATCCGTTAAAGGGACAGAAATGGCACGATTGGCCCTTGGCCTCGCGCCGTCCTACCACCTTATTGGCGACGCCTGAGCCAATCAAAGTTGCGTTGATGCAAAGCAGCGATATGCCTTTGCATTTTATTTGGCGTAAATTGCTCCATCAGATCATTTATGCGCAGGGGCCGGAACGTATTTTGCCCGAATGGTGGGATGATCTAACAGGGCGCCGGCTGCCGCGCGATTATTATGAAATCGAGGATCAGGCAGGGCTGCGCTTTTGGGTCTATCGTGAACATCCCCACAAAATGTCACCGCAAGAAGATCTCTCATGGTGGCTGCATGGGGTTTACGCATGAGCGCTTATGCAGAACTACAAGCCACCTCAAATTTTTCGTTCCTACGCGGTGGATCGCATCCCAGCGAACTGGTGGCCACCAGTTACCTTAAGGGGCAAAGCGCCATCGCGATCACAGACCGCAATAGTTTTGCCGGCATTGTGCGGGCCTATCGAGAAGCCAAGCATATTCGTGAGGGCGATGCGCACAATCACTTCCGGTTGATTGCAGGCGTGCGTCTTGATTTGGACGATGGCTATAGCCTGCTTGCTTACCCCAAAAACAGAGAAGCCTTTGGCCGTTTATGCACCTTGCTGTCCTTGGGAAAAATGCGGGCGGAAAAAGGAGAATGCCATCTCGATTTCGACGATGTGAAAGATCATTGCGCTGGTTGTGTTTTTGCGCTGATCCCACCCAAAAATATCGGCACTGCCGAAATGGACCGGATGCGGCATATGGTCAAAGCCTTGCCCAAGCCTGTTTATCTTGTCGCCAGCGCACTCTATCGCGGCAATGATCGGGCGCATATCGCCAGACTTAATAATCTATCCAATCAACTGGGCACCCGCCTGCTGGCCAGCAATAATGTGCTGTATCACGAACCAGAACGCCGCGATCTGCAGGACGTGCTGACCTGTATTCGCGAGAAGAAAACAATCGATAAAGCAGGGTTTTTGTTGAGCGCCAATGCGGAACGCCACCTCAAAACACCTGAACAGATGACGCAGTTATTCAAGGGATATGCCCACGCATTGCAGGCTACGTTGGAAATTGCGCAGGCCTGTCAGTTTGATCTGAGTGAGCTTAAATATGAATATCCAGACGAGACCGTGCCCGAGGGTAAAACTCCGCAAGCCTATCTAGAAGAAATCGCGTGGGAGGGGGCGAAATGGCGCTACCCGGATGGGGTGCCGGAAAAGATCAAAATCAATATTCAAAGTGAATTGAAACTGATCGCCAAAAAGCAATACGCACCTTATTTTCTCACCGTTTATGACATTGTGAAATATGCCCGCACACCGCAGCCGGATAAGGGGCGGATGGATGAAATTTTATGCCAGGGGCGGGGGTCTGCAGCCAACTCCACAGTGTGTTATTGCCTCGGCATCACCTCGGTGGACCCTAATGAAATTGATCTGCTGTTTGAGCGGTTTATCACGGAAAACCGCAATGAGCCGCCAGACATTGATGTGGATTTTGAACATGAACGGCGCGAAGAAGTCATCCAATATATTTATGAGCGCTTTGGCCGCCACCGGGCCGGGCTCACCGCCACGGTGATCACCTATCGGTCCCGATCTGCCATACGTGAAGTGGGCAAGGCCATGGGGCTAACCGAAGATCTCACCTCTGCCATGGCGTCCACCATTTGGGGCTCATGGGGCGCTGGCGGCGACAAGCATTTGAGTGAATCCGGGTTGGATTTTTCTGATCCCTACCTCATTAAAGTGGTGGAATTAACGCGCGAACTGATCGGCTTCCCGCGTCATTTGTCCCAACATGTGGGCGGCTTTGTGCTGACCCAAAGACCGCTGATTGAAACGGTGCCCATCGGCAATGCCGCCATGGATGATCGGACTTTTATTGAGTGGGATAAGGATGACATTGACGTGCTGGGCATCCTAAAGGTCGACATTCTGGCTTTGGGCATGTTGACGTGTATCCGCAAGGCATTCGACTTGCTGCGCGCCCATTATGATATCGACCATAATCTGGCGTCCATCCCCCACGATGATCAGCAGGTTTATGACATGATTTGTCGGGCCGATACGTTGGGCACCTTTCAAGTTGAAAGTCGGGCGCAAATGAGCATGTTGCCCCGGCTGAAACCGCGCAAATTTTATGATCTGGTGATTGAGGTGGCGATTGTGCGCCCCGGCCCGATTCAGGGCGATATGGTGCACCCTTATTTGCGACGACGTAAAGGGATTGAACCCATCGAAATGCCGTCGCCCGCGCCTGAACATGGGCCACCCGATGAGCTGTCGCGCATTTTGAAAAAAACCATGGGTGTACCTCTGTTTCAAGAACAGGCCATGCGCATCGCCATGGAGGCCGCCAAGTTCAGCCCAAGTGAGCTGGACGAGCTGCGCCACGCCATGGCCACTTTCCGTCGGTCGGGCACCATTCATACATTGGAAGAGCGCATGGTCGAACGTATGGTGGCGCGAGGATATGACCGCGACTTTGCCCAGCGTTGCTTTAATCAGATTAAGGGCTTTTCTGAATATGGCTTCCCTGAAAGTCATTCGGCCAGCTTTTCATTGCTGGTTTATGTGTCATGTTGGCTGAAACATCATCACCCGGAAATTTTTGCGGCGGCCCTGCTCAATGCGCAACCGATGGGGTTTTATGCACCTGCCCAAATTGTGCGTGATGCCAAAGAGCATAATGTTGAAATTTTGCCTGCGGATGTGAACCATTCTGAATGGGATTATACGCTCGAGCCCGTTGAAAATTATCCCGAGACCACAGCTAAAGAACCAAAGCCAGTTGCGCCGGAACATTGGGGCAAAGCCATCAATCAAAACTCTAAATTATGGGCGACGCTTTATCCCAAGCCCAAATGGGCCATCAGGGTTGGATTGCGGCAAATTGATGGGTTCCACAAACAATATGCCGAGCAAGTGCTGGCGGCACGACAGCAAAAACCCTTTACCACAATTGAGGACCTTCACCACCGCGCAGGCTTGCGGTTGTTTGATGTGGAGCGGTTGGCCGATGCAGATACATTACGCTCCATTGGCATGGATCGACGGCAGGCCAAATGGGCGGCACGCGCCCTGACGCCGGCCAAACCACTGCCTTTGTTTGATCACGCCAAAGCACCTGAACAGCAACAGGAAAAAGAAACCCAGCTGCCGCAATTGCGCTTGTCTGAACAGGTTTTTGCCGATTATCAATTCACCCGCTTTTCTTTAAAGGCACACCCGCTTTCATTCCTGCGTGAAGAGCTGCAACAGCGTCGTCATGTGACGGCACAAGAAATCAGAAAATTAAACAATAATCGCTGGGCCAGCACGGCAGGGGTGGTGTTGGTGCGTCAACGGCCGGGCACAGCCAAAGGTGTCGTTTTCGTAACGCTGGAGGATGAAACAGGGGTCACCAATATCATCGTGTGGAAAAAGGTTTTGGAGAAATATCGAAAAGTGGTGATGGGCGCAAAATTGATTGAGGTGCATGGGCAAGTACAAACTGAAGATAATGTTTTGCATTTGATTGCACGCAAATTGATTGACCGCACAAACTGGCTGGAAAAATTGTCCGATGGTTTTGTGCGCCCCGCCTATGCGCCCGCAGATGAAGTGGTCTCAAACGTGGAATATGATAGTCGCGTGAAACCTGACACGGCTCGGCATCCGCGAAATGTCCGCGTTATCCCCCGCTCCCGCGACTTCCATTAGGCGCAGAGGCGCCTGAACGCGTCGGCATCGGGTAATCGTTCTCGCTGTCGGGTTCGGAGCAAAATTGCGCCAGTCAACGGTCAACTCACAATGAGCGCAACGGCAGGCGTTAACCAGAGCGCCTTGATGCCCGCTAAACAAATGTAGGCGGCTATGGATTGACACTGTAAAAAGTTGGTCATAAGCTGACTAACTAATCAGTTAGTGGCCAAAGGCCGCGCTGAGCAGCCATGAGCAGGGTGGTGGGCAATATGGATCAGCCAGGTAAAAACGCGAGCATCGCAAGGGATACGCCGCAAGCGATTATCGATGGCGTGCTCTCAGTGATGGCGAAGGAAGGCATCGCCAACCTCACCACCAAGCTGGTCTCTAAACGCGCGGGCGTGTCGACCGCCTCAATCCACTATTTCTTCGATACCAAAGATGCGCTGATTTATCAGGCCTTCCTTTATATGGTGCGCACCCTGCGTGAAGAGACGATCGCGATCCGGCGCACCGAGCCTGATCCGCTCAAGCGGATTGCGCGCTCGCTCGAAGTGCATTTCAGCCCATTTCACTTTATGGCCGATATTTCGATCATATGGCCGCAATTCTGGGCCTATTCCGGCGCCGACAAAAGCGTTGCCCGGCTGATGCACATTTTTAGCAGCAGAATGATTTCAAACAGCACAGCAGATTTGCGCGAACTGGGTTTTTCGCGCGCCGCCGCCCGCATGAAAGCCATTGAGCTGAGTGCATTGCAGCGCGGATTGTGGATCGAGCGCCGCTTGGCGCTGAGCGTACGACAAGAGGAATGTTGGCGGATTTTGGAAACAGCCTTAGCCGCCATCGCAAAGGAAACCGGCCGGACGGCCCCCAAGTTCAATGCAAAGACCAATGCAATGGACCGCCCGGATTCTTCTACTGGCTCTCAACAAAAGGCAGCGGACCATGACCAATCAAAATAGCGAGCAGGCCCTGCCGTCATCGGCACGGGCTGTGGTGATCGGCGGCGGGGTCGTCGGTGTTTCAACACTTTATCATTTGGCGAAAAAGGGATGGACGGATGTCATCCTGATCGAACGAAAGGAGCTGACATCTGGCTCCACATGGCATGCTGCCGGGCTGCTGCCGCTGTTCAATATGAGCTATTCCGTGGGCCAGTTGCATAAATATTCGGTAGATCTATATGGACGCCTTGGCGCCGAGGTCGGCATGGATGTGGGCCTGAGTACGGTTTCAAACATTCGCCTCGCCACCAACCAGGACCGGATGGATGAATATCATCAATATGCGGGCGTCGCCCAAACCATCGGCGTGGACGTTGAATTTCTAACGCCAGACGAGGTGGTCGACCTATGGCCTTTGGCGGTCAAGGACGATCTCGTCGGCGCCATTCGTCATCCAAATGACGGCTATGTGCAACCCGCCGATCTCACCCAAGCGCTCGCCCGCGGCGCGCGGTCCATGGGCGCTAAAATCCACCGCTACACGACCGTGAACGGCATTAGTCAGGCAGCGAATGGCGAATGGACAATCGAAACCGACAAGGGGTCGGTAACCTGCGAACATGTTATCTCTTGCACAGGGAACTTCGCTCGCCAGACCGGGGCTATGGTTGGTCTCGATATTCCTGTTGTTCCCGTGGAGCACCAATTTATCGTGACGGAGCCTCATCCAGCGATCCTCGAGCGGCGCGAAAAAGGACTGCCCGAAATGGGCGTGCTGCGCGAGTCCGATGGGTCATGGTATATGCGCGAAGAGGCGGGAGGGCTTTTGCTTGGGCCTTACGAAGCCGGGGCGCCAGCTTGCTATGTAGATGGGCCGGATGCCCAGAGCGAATATGAACTGTTTCAAGAAGATGTCGAGCGCCTGATGCCGCACATCGAGTCGGCGTTCCGCCGCGTACCCATTTTCGAAGAGCTCGGCATCAAGAAAGTCTATAATGGTGCGATTGCCTATACGCCAGATGGCAACCCGATTGTTGGGCCCGCATGGGACAAAAAGAATTTCTGGCTGAGCGAAGGCCACAGCTTCGGCATCACTGCAGCCGGCGGCGCGGGCTGGCAGCTTGCCGAATGGATTGTTGAAGGCACCCCAAGCGTTGATATGCTCGGTGTTGATCCGCGCAGATTTGGGGATTACGCCACCAAATCTTACCTCATCAAGAAAAACGAGGAAGCGTACGATCACGTTTTCAAAGTGCATTATCCGGATGAAGAGCGCGGCGCTGCGCGGCCATTGCGGACCTCACCTTGCTATGACCGGATGAAGGAAAAAGGCGCCGTTTTTGGTCAATTGTTTGGCTGGGAACGACCAAACTGGTTCGCGCCTGAAGGTGTGCCGCAGGAAGATGATTGGTCATTCCGTCGCTCCAAATGGTTTGAACATGTGGGCAATGAATGTCGCAATGTGGCAGAAAATGTCGGCTTGTTGGATATGACCGCATTTGCCAAGGCGCGCATAAGCGGGCCGGGCGCCGAAGCGTTTCTGGATCGAATTTTGGCGAACCGTTTGCCGAAAAAGATCGGACGGGTCGGCTTGCTGCATGGGCTAACGCCACTCGGCGGCGTGCATTCCGAATTTACGGTGCAACGCGAAGGGCCGGACAGCTTTTATGTCGTGTCGGCAGGTGCCTGGCAGCGGCTTGACCATGATTGGCTGAAAAAACAAATGCCGACAGATGGCTCCGTGCAATTCCAAAACCTTACCGGCGCGATGGGCGTTCTTGTGGTCGCCGGGCCAAAGGCGCGCGATTTGCTGCAGCCCATTTGCGGTGCGGATCTGTCCAATGAAGCTTTCCCATGGCTCACAGGGCAGGAGACCTCAATTGGCCATGCGCCGGTCAAACTGCTGCGCGTCAATTTTGTTGGCGAGCTGGGATGGGAAATCCACCATCCGATCGAATATCAAAACCATATTTTTGATGCGATTTTTAAAAATGGCGATGCCCATGGCCTTAAACCGTTTGGTATCCGCGCCATGAATAATTTGCGGCTTGAGAAATCTTACCGCCTCGTCGGCACGGAAATGTCGATTGAATATTCGGCCTATGAGTCGGGTCTAGACCGTTTCATTGCGTTGAAGAAGGGCGACTTTGTCGGCAAAGACAATCTGATCGCATGGAAAGAACGTGGCGCGAAGAACGCATTCGCCACGCTTGAGGTGATGGGGTGTGAAGATGCCGATGTTATCGGCAATAACCCGATCTACCTTGATGGCGAAGTTGTGGGCCGGGCGACAGGGGGTGGATTTGGCTTCCGTCTCAACAAGTCTCTCGCACTCGCCATGGTTCGTCCTGATCTGGCGGAAACAGGTCAGGAGCTTGAGATCGAAATCTTAGGCCAGCGCTATAAGGCTGCTGTGCTGGAAGAAAGTCCCTATGATCCTACAAATGAAAGGTTGCGCTCGTGATCCGTTATTCTGCGCGCTCTCTTTTTGCCAATGCGCTCTCCGGCCATAAAAACTGGCCGGAGCAATGGCCCGATGCCCAGCCCAAAAGTGCCTATGATGTGATCATCGTTGGCGCGGGCGGGCATGGTCTCGGCGCCGCCTATTATCTTGCCAGCAAATATGGCATCACTAATGTCGCCGTCATTGAAAAAGGCTGGCTCGGCGGCGGCAATACCGGGCGCAACACAACCATCATCCGTTCCAATTATCTTTATGATGAAAGCGCGCGGCTCTATGATCATGCGGTTGATCTGTGGGATGGGTTGTCGCAAGAGCTGAACTACAATGTGATGTTTTCCAAGCGCGGCGTTTTGATGTTGGCGCACAATGTGCACGACGTTCAAAGCTTTCAGCGTCATATCCACGCCAACCGATTGAACGGCGTTGATAATAAATGGATGACGCCGGAAGAATGCAAAGCCTTCTGTCCGCCGCTCGATATTTCCTCAGCCAAACGCTATCCGGTGATGGGCGGTGCCTTACAGCAGCGGGCCGGGGTTGCCCGCCACGATTCCGTGGCGTGGGGCTATGCCCGCGCGGCGGCGAAACTGGGCGTCGATATCATTCAAAATTGCGCTGTAACCGGCGTTCGGCGCGGGGCCGATGGCGCTGTGGAAGGCGTTGAAACGGAAAAAGGATTTATCGGCGCAAAAAAGATCGGCGTGTCTGCAGCTGGCAACTCATCCATCATAATGAATATGGCCGGGCTCGACTTTCCGCTGGAAAGCTACCCCTTGCAAGCGCTCGTATCGGAACCTGTGAAGCCGATTTTCCCCTGTGTGGTCATGTCCAATTCCGTGCATGCCTATATCAGCCAATCGGACAAAGGCGAGCTGGTGATTGGGGCGGGGACAGACCAATATGTGTCTTATAGCCAGCGCGGGGCGCTGCACATTGTCGAACACACGCTGGCCGCAATATGCGAGATTTTCCCAATCTTTAAACGCATGCGCATGCTGCGCAGTTGGGGCGGCGTGGTTGATGTGACGCCAGATCGTTCTTGTATTTTGGGCCGCACCCCGGTGCCCGGGCTTTACGTCAATTGTGGATGGGGCACAGGCGGTTTTAAAGCCACGCCGGGCGCAGCGGATTTACTGGCCTACACCATCGCCAAAGATGAACCACACCTGATCAATGCGCCATTTACGTTGGAACGTTTTACAACGGGCCGCCTGATCGACGAAGCGGCAGCCGCCGCGGTAGCGCACTAGGGAGTTTTCGCCATGATGATGATTGAATGTCCCATTTGCAACGAAAAGCGGCCCGAATTGGAGTTCCGCTATGCGGGCGAAGCGCATATCGCGCGACCGGAAAACCCATCCGCTTTAAGCGATGACGAATGGGCGAAATATCTATTCATACGCAACAATCCGCGCGGTACCCATTTCGAACGATGGGTGCATGCCCATGGGTGCGCCAAATTTTTCAATGCGGTACGCGACACGGTAAGCGACAAGTTTGTCATGACCTATAAATGCGGCGAACAACGCCCCTCCTCCGAAACCATCGCGGAGCGGTCATCATGAACAATTTTAGACGTGTCGGACGCGGCCGGGTCAATCAGAACGCGCCAGTTGAATTCACTTTCGACGGGGCAACTTATCAAGGCTATGAGGGCGACACGCTCGCCTCGGCCTTGCTGGCCAATGGCGTGCATTTGGTGGGGCGCTCGTTCAAATATCACCGCCCGCGCGGCATCTTGGCGGCGGGATCAGACGAGGCAAATGCCCTTGTCGCCTTTGATCGGGGGCCGGGGCGTGTCACGCCCAATGTGCGGGCAACAACGCTGGAACTGTTCGACGGATTGACGGCACAAAGTCAGAACAATTGGCCCTCGCTCAAATTTGATGTCACATCGCTCAATGATGTGTTTTCCGCTTTTTTCCCGGCCGGGTTTTACAACAAAACCTTCATGTGGCCGAAATCCTTCTGGGACAAAGTGTATGAACCGGTCATCCGCGCCACAGCAGGTTTGGGGCCAGCGCCAAAGGCAGAAGACCCCGATAAATATGAAGCCTGTTACGCCCATTGTGAAACGCTGATTGTTGGTGCAGGGCCAGCAGGTGTTGCAGCGGCGCTTGCGGCCGCCAAACAGGGTGGCCGTGTGATCCTTGTTGATGAGCAGGCCGAACCCGGCGGGTCACTTTTGTCCACGCCGGAGGCAATGATCGACGGCTTGCCCGCGGCAGACTGGCTGGCCCGTAGCTTGAATGAACTGGAGCAGGCGGAAAATGTCACTCTCATGCCACGTACTACGGCAATTGGCTATTATCACGACAATTTCCTCGGCCTTGCCGAACGTCTAACTGACCATTTGAAAGATGGAGAAGCAGACGGGCCGCGCGAACGATTGCACCGCGTGTGGGCCAAAAAAATCATACTTGCGACAGGCGCCATCGAACGGCCGTTGGTTTTCGCTGGAAATGACCGTCCCGGTGTTATGCTGGCTTCTGCCGCACAAACTTTTCTTAATCGCTACGGCGTGGCGGTGGGCGAACGCATTGCGTTGGTCACCAGTCATGATAGCGGCTATCAGGCTGCTTTCGATTTGGCAGATGCCAATAGTCAAATTGTGTCGATCATCGATTGCCGCCCTCAAGTCGATGAAAATTTGCAGGCAGAAGCGGAAAAACGCGGCATTGAAGTTCGCGTTGGATGGACAGTGACCGCGACCGCCGGTCGTCATCGGGTGAGCGGTGTCACGACAAATAAGGTGAACGGAGATCAAGTTGATCCAAAGGGTGAAACCCTTTCGTGTGATGCGGTGATTATGTCGGGCGGTTGGACGCCCAGCGTGCACCTTTGGTCCCATTCCAAAGGCTCGTTGAAATGGCGTGAAGACCTTGCTGCCTATGTGCCGGACAAAGCAAATGAAAATGCTGTTTGCGTCGGCGCTTGTAACGGCGATTTCGGGCTTGGCGTGGCGCTGGCCACAGGGGCAAACGCAGGCGGTGGCAATGACAGCTTTGAAGCGGTTGAACCTGCACCATGGACTGGCGACGGGGCCTTGGAAATTCTGCCAACCCACCGCGACGAGTCACGCGTCAAAGCCTTTGTAGATTTTCAAAATGATGTGACCGCGAAAGACATCCGCTTGGCGGTGCGCGAAGGTTTCAAATCGATTGAGCATATTAAACGCTACACCACGACGGGCATGGCAACCGATCAGGGCAAAACATCAAACCTGAACGGGTTGCAAATTGCCTCGCGCGCGCTCAATCGCCCGGTCACGCAAGTGGGCCTGACCACATTTCGCCCGCCTTACACCCCAACCACGTTTGGTGCACTGGCGGGCAATAATGGCGGTGCAGCCTTTGATGTGGTGCGCAAAACATCGATTGATGGCTGGGCGGAGGAAAATGGCGCCGTTTTCGAGCCGGTCGCCTTGTGGCGGCGCGCGCGATATTTCCCCCAAAAGGGCGAGGATATGCATAAGGCCGTGGCCCGCGAATGCAAGGCGACGCGCGAGTCGTTGGGCATATTTGATGCATCCACGCTGGGCAAAATTGAAGTGGTTGGCCCAGATGCCGCCGAATTTATGAACCGCATGTACACCAACCCATGGACCAAGTTGGGCGTCGGGCGTTGTCGCTACGGGCTGATGCTGGGCGAAGATGGCTACATCATGGATGATGGGGTAATCGGGCGACTGGCGGAAGATCGTTTTCATGTGACCACCACGACAGGTGGGGCACCGCGCGTTTTGGCGCACATGGAAGACTATTTACAAACAGAGTGGCCGGACCTTGATGTTTGGCTGACCTCCATCACCGAGCAATGGGCGGTAATTGCCCTGAATGGTCCCAATGCCCGCAAGCTGATCGAGCCATTTGTTGAAGGGGTTGATTTGTCGCCGGACGCGTTCCCACACATGGCGGTGCGCGAATGCAAAGTGTGTGGCGTCGATGCGCGACTGTTCCGCGTGAGCTTTAGCGGCGAGTTGGGCTTTGAGATCAACGTACCTGCCCATTATGGCCGCGCCCTATGGGAAATGCTTTATGAAGCCGGGAAGCAATATGACATCACGCCCTATGGCACCGAAGTCATGCACGTATTGCGGGCAGAGAAGGGCTTTATCATTGTCGGTCAAGACACGGACGGCACGGTTACGCCCTATGATGCGGGCATGTCTTGGGCCATCGGCAAAAAGAAAACCGACTTTGTGGGCATGCGATCGCTTGCGCGGCCTGACATTGTCGCCGAAGGGCGCAAACAATTGGTGGGCCTCAAAACCAGTGATCCAAAGACCGTGTTGGAAGAGGGGGCTCAAATTGTCATGACCCCGGACCAGCCCATCCCCATGGATATGGTCGGGCATGTCACCTCATCCTATTGGAGCGAGACATTGGGCTGCTCAGTCGCCCTGGCGCTTGTGGCCAACGGCCATGCGCTGAAGGGCGAAACCATTTATGTGCCGATGCCCGATGAAATGATCGAAGCGGAAATTGTCGAGACGATTTTCTACGATAAGCAAGGGGAGCGGCTCAATGTCATCTGATGCGACCAACAGCACCTTGGAAATGGATCAGGGCGTGACGATAGGCCAGAGCCTAGACCATCCTGGCCAATCTTTTACCGTCGAGCTTATGGGCGAAAAATCTCGCTTCAGCCTTCGCTTGCGTGAAAGCAATGTTGCGGCTTTTGCCAAGGCAACCGGCCTGGCGCTGCCCACCAAAATCAACTCAGCCTATCGCGACGATGATGCGCTCATCATGTGTTTGGCACCGGACGAATGGTTGATCATCGCAGCCCCCGAGACTGGTGCGCCACTTCAAGAGAAGTGCAAGCGCCATACGGCATCGCCCTTCAGCCTTGTTGACGTGTCGCATCGCAACGTCGCGTTCCATATTGGTGGCGAGGGAGCAGCGCAGCTGATCAATGTGGGCTGTCCACTTGATGTGGATTTGGCCGCATTTCCGGTGGGCAAATGTACGCGCACCATTTTTGAGCGCGCGGAGATTGTGCTGTTTCGCGAAACAGAAACGATTTTTCACATCGAGATATGGCGATCATTTGCGCCGTACTTTCTCTCTGTGCTCTCCAATGGTGGCCAAGCCCAATAGGGAGCGGCGCTAGGCAGTCCCGTGGGCATGAGAGGGCGACAGCACCAGAGAGTCTGAGCGTTCAGCTGAGGGCGATCGGCCAAAAAGCTCTTTATACGATTTGGCAAAATGTGAGGCGGACGTAAAGCCTGTTGCCACCGCAACTTGAATGATGGGCATTGTGGTTTGCGCCAGAAGGAGCTTGGCCCGATTGAGCCGAACTTCGAGATAATAGCGTGTCGGCGTTTTGCCGAGTTTGACCCGAAACAGCCGCTCAAGTTGTCGCACAGACACTTGCGTTGCCTCAGCAATGTCATTGATGGAGACAGGGGTCTCGATATAGGCCTCCATATGGGCAATCGCCGCAAGCAATTTGGGTTGGTTTAGTCCGGTGCGGTGTTTGATGGGCATGCGTTGCGTGTCGTGTGGCACGCGCACAAAATTATGCAACAATTGCTCCGCAACGCTGATGGCAAGTTCCCGGCCATGATCCTGTGCGATGCCGAAAATCATCATATCAAGCGGCGCTGTGCCGCCCGAACAAGTATATCGATTTCGATCGATTTCGAACAGCGTCGCGGTGATGTCGAGATCGGGGAAGTTTTCGGCAAAGCCCTCCACATCTTCCCAATGGATGGTGCAGCGGTGCCCGTCGAGTAAACCGGCACGCGCCAAAAGGTGACTGCCCGTACACACACTGCCAATGGTCACGCCTGTACGGGCATAATCGCGCATAAGGCCAAGAAGGGCCGGGGTGCTATGGGCACCGGCCTGCAAACCCGCGCAAACGATCAATGTGTCGACAGGTGGCTTTTCGGTCAGCGCCGCATCCGCCGCGACCCCAACACCGCTACTGGCATAAACAATGTCACCGTCAAGACTGATGATCTTCCATGAATAAAGCGTCCGTCCGCTCAACCTGTTGGCCGTACGCAAGGGTTCAATGGAGGACGTAAACGCCAACATTGAAAATTCGGGAACGAGCAAGAAACCGATTGTTTTAGGTTCCTTCTGGGCGTCCGTGCTGAACATCTTTCCTCCCCCAATCGCAAATCGAGCGCGATAATTTCGAACCCTGGAGCGATCGCAAAAACAATCGCTTAGCGTCGGTTACGCGCATCAATCGTTCTGCATTTCCCAACGCATTATTCACCGCCAATTCGACAACGCCAAGCATTTTTGTGCCTCTATTTGTCGTTTTTTGAAGATTTGAAGTCGAATTTGGAACAGCCGCCAATTTGAAAAGAGATCATGATTTGTAGTCAGCGCGGGGTTTTTATCCAGCGACGGAGGCGCCGTAGACCACGGCGAAATTGACGAATAGGGAGGACGCGCTCATGGCATTGGACATCATGATCGAAGAGGAGTTGCCGCCCCCGGGATCCCCGGACATTGATATCGCGCGCGCGGCCAGCATGCGCCCTATCGTGGCGTTGGCTGATGACCGCTTGGGCGTGCCCGCAGAAGCGCTCATCCCCTTCGGGCATTATAAGGCAAAGCTATCGCTGGACTATATTGCGTCCAAAGCGGAGGCGCCAAAAGGCAAGCTAGTTTTGGTAACCGCTGTGACCCCCACACCCGCGGGCGAAGGCAAAACAACCACAAGTGTTGGCCTGAATGACGGGCTGAACCGCATTGGCTTGAACTCAATGGTGTGTCTGCGTGAACCCTCCCTGGGCCCATGCTTCGGCATGAAAGGCGGCGCAGCTGGTGGTGGTCGTGCGCAAGTCATCCCGATGGAAGATATCAATCTCCATTTTAATGGTGACTTCCACGCCATCACTTCAGCGCACAGCCTTCTGGCAGCAATCATCGACAACCATTTGCAGTGGGGCAATGAACAAGATATCGACCCGCGCCGCATAGTGTGGCGCCGTGTTGTCGACATGAATGACCGCGCGCTTCGCAATATCAATGTCGGCCTTGGTGGTGTGGCTCATGGCATACCGCGCGAAACGGGCTTTGACATCACGGTCGCTTCCGAGATCATGGCCATCCTTTGCCTTGCGACCGATCTTGCTGATCTGCAGCGTCGCTTAGGCGATATTATCGTTGCGCGGCGGCATGATAAATCGCCGGTGACCGCACGGGACATTGAGGCCGATGGCGCGATGGCCGTGTTGCTGAAAGATGCGCTTCAGCCCAATCTGGTGCAAAGCATCGAGCATAACCCGGCCTTTATCCATGGCGGACCGTTCGCCAATATCGCCCATGGGTGCAATTCAGTTATGGCCACCAAGGCGGCGCTTTCGCTGTGCGATGTGGTGGTAACGGAAGCCGGGTTTGGCGCAGACCTAGGCGCAGAAAAATTCTTGGACATCAAGTGCAGACAGTCCGGCCTGCGTCCGGATGCTGTTGTGCTCGTGGCGACGGTCCGCGCCTTGAAAATGCAAGGCGGCGTCGCGAAAAAAGACCTCGGCGACTCCAGCCCTGAAGCTGTTGAACGTGGCGTGGCGAACTTGCGGCGTCACATCGAAAATCTGCAAAAATTTGGCGTGACACCCATTGTAGCGCTCAATCATTTTGTTCTGGATAGCGATGAGGAAATCGCCGTTGTTCAGCAGGTTTGTGATGAGCTGGGCGCGCGTTGCACCGTGGCGAAGCACTGGGCCGAAGGCGGCGTTGGGGCGGAAGAGCTTGCCCAAGCAGTCAAGGATCAATTGGATCAAGGCACGCCAGAAATCAACTTGCTTTATCCTGATGATGCACCGCTGAAAACGAAGGTTGAAACGGTGGCGCGTGAAATATACCGGGCGGCGCACGTTGACTTTAGCAGCGCGGCATCCCGTAGCCTCGATGAGTTTTCAAAGCTTGGATACGGCCATTTGCCGGTTTGCATCGCGAAAACCCAATATAGCTTTTCCACCAACCCCAAATCTACTGGTGCGCCGGAAGGCCACACGCTGGAAGTGCGCGAAGCGCGCCTCTCTGCGGGGGCTGGATTTGTCGTCATTGTATGCGGCGATATCATGACGATGCCCGGGCTGCCGAAGCGTCCCGCGGCGTTGGATATTGGCCTGGATGGAAACGGCGACATCGTCGGACTTGCATAGGAAGAGAGATAATAAAGATGAGTGACGACGAAATTATCCTCCGCGAATTGAGCGACGATGACCTTGTCGAGCAGATGAAAGACGATCTGTATGACGGCATGGCCGACGAAGTGCTTGAAGGCACAAAAATCCTGCTTGAACGCGGGTGGGACGCCAATCAAGTTCTCAGCGATGCGCTGGTAGAAGGAATGCGGATTGTTGGAGTCGATTTTCGCGACGGCATTCTGTTTGTGCCAGAAGTGTTGCAATGCGCCCACGCCATGAAAGGCGGCATGGGGATATTGCGCCCTATCCTGTCCGCAACGGAGAATTCCGCAAAGATCGGGAAATATGTCATCGGCACGGTGAAGGGCGATATCCACGACATTGGCAAAAATCTCGTGGGCATGATGCTCGAAGGTGCGGGTTTCGAAGTGATCGATATTGGCATCAATAACCCTGTCGAGAATTATCTTGCGGCCATTGACGAACACGAGCCGACCGTACTTGGCATGTCAGCGCTGCTGACCACAACCATGCCCTATATGGGGGTGGTGATTGAAGAGTTCGACAAGCGGGGCATTTTGAAAGAATTGCCCATCATGGTGGGCGGCGCACCGCTGAACCAGGAATTTGCCGATGCCATAAACGCAACCGCTTATGGCCGGGATGCCGCCAGAAGCGCGGAATTGGCGAAAGCCCTTGTCGGGAGGAATCACTAATATGGGTGCGATGCGTGGACATAAGCCCGATAGTCCGCGTCTTTTGGTGATCGCCTGCGGTGCGCTGGCGAAAGAAATCGTCGCCCTGCGCGCGCAAATGGGCGATGGCGCAAGTGCGATGACGCTGCAATGTCTGCCCGCTGAATATCACAACGCCCCGCAAAAAATTGCACCCGCTATTGATATGATCCTCACCGAGCGCCGCGGCGAATTTGATCAGGTCTTGGTCAGTTATGGCGAGTGCGGCACCGGCGGGGCTTTGGATCAGGTGCTGGAAAAGCATGACGCTCAGCGGCTGCCTTTCGCACATTGCTATGAGTTTTTCGCCGGCTCCCCACTCTTTGCCCAGATCACTGATGAAGAGATTGGCAGCTTCTTTCTCACTGATTATCTGGTGCGAAATTTCGACCGTTTGGTGATCCGTGGCTTGGGTCTAGATCGGTACCCCCACTTGCGGGATCTTTATTTTGGCAATTATCGGCGTGTCGTCTATCTAGCGCAGACGCACGATATCAGCTTGGAGTCTGCGGCCGCTGACGCGGCGGACAAGCTTGGGCTGGAGTTTGACTATCGTTACGTCGGCTATGGCGAACTCAAATCCGCAATAAAAGCCGCTGCCGACGCAATTGCTGAATATGGAGGGCATGACCATGTACGCGATTAGACGCTGGTCAAGTGCCCATGCCCGGTTTTTGGAACGTATCTACACGGCAACACGGCCGGGCATTCTTGCCGGATTGCGCGGGGTGACACGGCTTTTTGGGCGCAGGCTCGACACGCCGATCACAGCCGCTGAACGGCTGGTTAAGGGAGTGGTCTTTGATTGTCAGATGTGTGGCGATTGCGTTCTCTCCAAAACTGGTATGACCTGTCCCATGAATTGCCCGAAATCCATTCGCAACGGCCCGTGCGGGGGCGTTCGGGAAAATGGCATGTGCGAGGTGAAGCCCGAAATGCGCTGCGTTTGGGTGGATGCCTGGAATGGCGCGGCAAAGATGAAAGACGGCGACGCGATCAAAGATTTGGAATTTGCCGTTGATCATTCCCGCATTGGACAATCCTCTTGGCTAAGGCTGGCGCGCGATGAATGATGATCTCGATTTTGTTGAAGAATTCGGTGTTAACCCGGGCGACCCACTCACCCAGCGGCCCGGTCATGTATCGCACGGTCGGTTTGAGCGCGTCGTGCGGTCGGGCCACTTTGTGGTGACCACAGAAATTGCCCCGCCTGATTCAGTTGACCCTGACGAAGTTTTGGCCCGCGCCAATTTATTTGACGGCTATGTCGATGCCATCAATGCCACCGACGGGTCTGGCGCAAATTGTCATATGTCGAGCCTTGGCGTTTGCGCTATTCTTACCCGTGCGGGCTATTCGCCGATCATTCAGTTTTCCTGTCGTGACCGCAATCGTATTGCCATGCAAGGCGATCTGTTGAGCGCGGCCGCCCTTGGTGTTTGTTCGGTGCTGTGCCTGACGGGCGATGATGTGGGCGCTGGGGACCATCCTGAAGCCAAGCCCGTGTTTGATCTGGACAGTATTTCGTTGCTGCAAACCACAAAGATTTTGCGCGATGAATCGCGGTTTTTGAGCGGGCGTCAACTCGACACGGCACCGCGCTTGTTCGTGGGCGCGTCCATCAATCCGTTTGTGCCGCCGTTGGAAAACCGCGTTGATCAATTGGCAAAGAAAATTCGCGCTGGTGCGGAATTTATTCAGTCTCAATATTGTTTCGACATAGAGCGTTTACGCACCTTTATGGCCCGCGCCTGCGACCTCGGGCTGCATGAGCAAAGCTATATTATCATCGGCGTGGGCGTTTTGGGCTCGGCACAAACCGCGCGCTGGCTCCGCGCCAATGTGCCAGGTGTTCATATCCCCGATGCCATAATCAAGCGCTTGGAAGATGCACCGAACCCGAAGGCAGAAGGTCGTCGCATTGCCGTTGAATTGATGCAGCAAATCAAAGAAACGCCCGGCGTTTCTGGCGTGCACCTAATGGCGTACCGCCACGAAAAATGGGTGGGCGAAATCGTCAAAGCATCCGGTGTGCTGGGGGATCGAAAACCCTGGGCACCTGAACCGCTGGACTCCACCATTGGTGTTGTGACGCCCAACGATGAAATGCTGGATAATTTGACAAGCACAGTAAGCTAAGGAAATAGCCCATGACGCAAACGATAGTCAGTTCAGCAACCAAGGAAGTGCGTATCGGGTTCGATCAGCCTTTCGTTATGATTGGCGAGCGCATCAACCCCACAGGCCGCAAACTTCTGGCCGCTGAAATGAAGGCAGGCGACTATTCCCGCGTTGAACGAGACACGCTGGCCCAAGTGGCCGCTGGGGCGCAAATGCTCGACGTTAATGCGGGCATTCCCTTGGCTGACGAGCCCAAAATCCTCGCCGAGACCATCCAGCTTGTTCAATCAATAACGGACGTGCCACTTTCCATCGATTCCTCCGTGATTGAAGCCCTTGAAGCCGGGCTTTCAGTTTATCAGGGACGGGCGCTGGTTAACTCCACCACCGCTGAAGAAGAGGTGATGGAGCGCGTTTTGCCGCTGGTCAAAAAATATGATGCAGCGGTGGTGGCCATCTCAAATGACGAAACCGGCATTTCCGAAGACCCCGATGTGCGTTTTGAAATTGCCAAACGCATTGTTGAGCGCGCGGCGGACTATGGGATCAAAGCCGAAGATGTTGTCGTGGACCCGCTTGTTATGCCCATTGGGGCGATCAATCGGGCCGGGAAAGATGTTTTTCACCTCGTACGACGGCTTCGCGAGGAACTCAAAGTCAACACAACCTGCGGCGCCTCCAATATCGGTTTTGGGTTACCCAACCGACACGCGATCAACAACGCATTTCTACCAATGATCGCCGCCGCAGGCATGACTTCGGCCATCCTGAACCCGCTACATGACGGGCTTGTGCCGGCCATTAAAGCAGCGGATGTATTGAACGGGGTCGACCCGCATTGCACCAATTGGATTCACACATTTCGTGCACCACCGGCCGAAAATGATGGTGAAGGTCGAGGAGGACGTCGTCGTGGCCGCCGGCGCGCCTGAACGCCATAAGGGCGGGTGCCTTTGCGGGGCTGTGCAATTTGAAGCACTGGGCCTGGCGGACATCTGGTTCTGCCATTGCCGCCAATGTCGGTATTTGAGCGGACATTTTGTGGCCGCTGCCGCGGTGATGCGCGAAAATGTGAAAATGGAAGGCCCGCTAAAATGGACGCCTTTCACCGCCACTGCCGAATATGCGTTTTGTCTTGCTTGTGGCACGCCACTTTTCTGGCGGCAAACAAATGGACGCACGCTCTCGATTTTTGCGGGCAGCTTGACGCACACAGATGGGCTGGCGGTCAAGGGCCACATGTTTGTTGGCGAAAAAGGCGACTATTACCAGATCACTGACGGTTTGCCGCAATTTGAGCGCCACCCGCCAGGCGATGGCGTCAGAGATCATTTTAACGCCCATGAGGCGCACAATTTAAAGCGAGCGAATAAGGAGTAGTCACATGCCCAGACCAGGACGCGAAGGCGGACGCCGCGGACGCACGGCAGGGAGCACAACTGAAGCCCCGGCACAGGCCTTTATCACCCGCAAGATTCCCCCTTATGAAATCCTCAGCGATGCGGATCTGCAAATCATCGAATATAATGCGGATACCATTCTTGAAGAGATCGGTATCGACATTAAGGACGATCCGGACGCTATCGCGACCTTTGTTGCGGCAGGGGCGAGCGCGGATGGTGAACGCGTGCGGTTCCCGCGCGGCATGTGCCGGGAGATCATCCAGAAAAGCGCGCCGAGCATGTTCACCCAGCATGCGCGCAACCCAGCGCGGAATGTTGTCATTGGTGGCAACAACACGGTGCTGGTGCCCGCCTATGGCTCGCCGTTCGTCTATAGCCGCGAAGGCGGCCGACGTTATGCCTCGATTGAGGATTTCCGCAATTTCGTAAAGCTCGCCTATATGTGCGAGGGATTGCACCATTCCGGCGGCACCTTGTGCGAGCCCATGGATTTGCCGGTGAACAAACGCCACTATGATATGCTCTACAGCCATATCAAATATTCTGACAAGCCGTTCATGGGGTCCGTCACGGCGCCAGAGCGGGCGCAAGATTCCGTCGATATGGCCAAAATCGTCTTTGGTCATGACTTTGTTGAAGAAAATTGCGTACTGGTCAATTTGATCAACGCCAATTCGCCTATGACATTCGATTCCACAATGCTTGGCGCACTAAAAGTCTATGCGCGGCACAATCAGGCCGCCATGGTCAGCCCATTTGTCGTAGCTGGTGCGATGTCGCCTGTGACCTCAGCTGCAGTTGCAGCGCAAAGCCTGGCAGAAGGCCTTTGTGGCATGACGCTGGCCCAACTAACCCGACCGGGCGCGCCGGTGATTTACGGCAACTTTGTGAGCTCCATGTCGATGCAGTCAGGGGCGCCAACCTTTGGCTCGCCTGAAGCCTCCATGGTGATCAATGTTGGTGCCGCGTTGGCGCGTCGTTTGGGTGTGCCATTCCGCAGCGCGGGTGGGTTCACGGCCTCAAAAGTGCCTGACGCACAAGCCGCTTATGAAGCCGCCAACACGCTGCAGCAGGGGCTAATTGCGGGCGTGAATTTCATGCTGCACACCGCAGGCTGGCTCGAGGGTGGTTTGGCCATGGGCTACGAAAAATTCGTGATGGATGCCGATCAGGCCAATATGTTGGCCGTCTATGCCAATGGGGTCGACATGTCGGAGAACGGGCAAGCGCTCGACGCGTTGCGTGAAGTGGGGCCGGGGCAGCATTTCCTTGGCTGTGCGCACACGCAGGCAAACTTTAAATCCGCCTTTTATCGCTCGAAAATTGCCGACAATAATAGCTATGAAGAATGGTTAGAAGATGGGGCCCTAACAGCAGAGGTGCGTGCTGAAAAGCTCTATAAATCGATGCTGGCGACGTACCAGCCACCGGAACTTGACCCGGAAATCGACGAGCGCCTGATCAGCTTCATGACCGCCAAAAAAACCAGCTTCCCCGATTCAAACGTCGCTTAAGGGATTTATTTGAAGGCAAAGACATGAGCGCTCTGACGGCACCAGCTTCAATCGGGTCAAGGTCTCCGGAATAATACCGGAGCTTTGAAATGCTTTGATCCCACAGCTCCAGAGTTCAAGCAGGCACGCGCGAATTACGCAGTCCGCGATCAGAAAATGGTCGTTTGCGGTTTTGTCGAGTTGCGCGCGCATAATGGTAACATCATTTGCGGCATCGGTTCTGTATAATAAGAGCAATTCCCTTTCCAATTAGGCGGGCATTACAGGGCGCAATTCTCCACTTAAACCGAATAACGCGGTAGCTCTTGGAAGGCGTCTTTCAGGGCTTTGCTCCAGCCCGTGGAGATTTTTTGAAAAACCTCATCTGTCGCCTCGACCCGCTTTTGACGCCCAACGTCGAAGGCGTCATTTTCGTAAACGAGCACATCGAAAGGCATGCCAACAGAAAGGTTGGATTTGATGGTTGAATCAAACGAAACGAGCAACAGCTTCACAGCATCATCAAAAGTCATGTCCGCATCATATGCCCGGACCAGAATTGGCTTGCCATATTTGGTTTCGCCAATCTGAAAAAACGGCGTGTCATCGGTAATTTCAATAAAATTACCTTCGGGATAGATCAGAAATACGGTCGGCTGCCCTCCTGCGATCTGGCCCGCCAAGATCACGGAGGCCCGGAATTGGTCATCCGAGGTTTGGCCATTTGGGCTGCTCCCTGCGATCACTTCTTTAAGGGTCTCGCCAACAAGGCGCGCAACCTGAAACATGGTCGGCTGTCGCAAAATGCTTGGATCACGCTTTTCTGCGGTTTTTGAGCGCTCCTCCAACAAGCTGATCATCGCCTGGGTGGTGGCCAAATTGCCGGCAGTCATGATGGTGATTGCATATTCGTCTGGGCTGGCCCAGGTGAACATTTTTTTGCTGACCGAGAAATTGTCAACGCCAGCGCTTGTGCGGGTGTCAGACATCAACACCAGTCCGCGATTCAATCGCATGCCAACACAATATGTCATTTCATAGATCCAATGAGGTTATTACACACCTATTTACTGCTGAACCTGCAAAGATACAATCATAGTTTCATCTGAATCGCCTAGGCGCATGCCTTTGATTGGGGCCGCGTCGCGCGTATCTCGGCCGACGGCGAGGCGCACATATTTGTCATCGGGTGCAACACCATTGGAAACATCGAATCCAACCCACCCGAGCTCATCAAGGTGAACCTCGGCCCAAGCATGACTGGCGTCCTGGTCAATCTGATCGTTGATCATCAAATAGCCGCTTACATATCGAGCAGGGATGCCCGCAGCTCGCGCCGCTGCTGTGAAAACATGCGCATGATCCTGACAAACACCGCTGCCGATGCCAATAACATCCTCAGCCGTTGAGTTCGTATCAGTCTCGCCCAGTTTATAAGGGGTAGCTTCCAATATGGCGGCTGAGAGGGCATGAAGCCCACTCAGTTGATCGTCGCTTTGCATGATGATTTTGGATAATGCGCGAATTTTTGGCCCGGCTACCGTCAATGGTGTGGATTGCAAAAAATGCCACAATGGTGCGCGCCCATAGACTTTGCCAACAACGCCACTCGTGTCACGGGTTGTAACCGATCCGGTCGCTGTAATGGCGAGCGTTTGCACGCCGGGATCGGTGCTGATCAAATCGCTATGATTGCCGTAGTGGTCACGGTAGCTGGCTTCAATCCGCCCGCCCTCAATCTCAAGGTCCCAAGAGCCAACCTCTTGAATATCCATAGTCATGGGGCGCAGATGGACCCGTTGCAAAGCATAATCAACCGGCTTGTCATAGCGATAATGTGTGGTGTGTGAAATCTGGAGCTGCATCTATATGTTGAACCTGTAATCTTTTTCGATCTGGTATCCAAGATTTGCTGTATCGCCCAGAACTGAGCCAATAAACTCGTGAAGACCTTCCTCAAAAATTGTAGAAATTTCGCGATTGCTAAACCGCTGCAAAAGCTTATCCGCTTGATCGTGGCATATGGCGCGTTCCCCATAGGCTTGCTCAATAAAAGCAAGGTTTGACACGATTTCTTTGCTGCAAAAGATAAGCGAACGCGGCAGGCGGGTGTCCAATATTAGAAAATTGGCAATCGCGGGGCCGGTAAAGCCCTCATCAACAGCCCAGCGGAATGAGCGGTGGGCGGAAACAGAACGGAGCAAGGTCTCCCATTGCACATTATCAAGCCTTCCCCCCACAATTGAGGTGGCAGGCAACAATGAGTAATATTTAACGTCAATGATCCGCGCTGTATTGTCGATGCGCTCAATGTGAATGCCAACCTGACAGAAGCGATAGACATCTGTTCTAAGCATGGTGCCATTAAGCGCCCCACGCACGAGTGCGGTTTGCTGCCGAATGGCGGCCAACACGTCCGGCAAATCCACCTCGCGCACCTGGTGCTTCAGGATGTCTGAAAGCTGCATCCATGTTTCGTTGACCGACATCCAAACTTCAGAAGTTAGCGCTGTGCGCACCAGCCGCGCATTATCGCGCGCCGCGTTGACGACGGAAAGAATTGAACTTGGATTGTCAGCGTCGCGCAGCAAATAATTGATGACATGTGTGCTGTCATATGTGTCGTATTTCGCTTCGAACCCTTGTTGGGCGGCCAACGTGATAATCACCGATTTCCATTCGGCTTCCGCATCCGTAGATCTGGTCAGCGCAATTCGAAACCCGGCTTCAAGCAAGCGGGCGGTGTTTTCTGCCCGCTCGAGAAACCTAAACATCCAATAGAGACCACCTGCAGTTTTTCCCAGCATATCAGTCTTCCAATACCCATGTGTCTTTTGTGCCGCCGCCCTGACTGGAATTCACAACCAGGCTTCCGGCTTTGAGCGCAACCCGCGTTAAGCCGCCTGGCGTAATGTCCACGCCATCAGGCGACACAAGCGCAAAGGGGCGCAAGTCAACATGGCGCGGCGCCAACCCTTTCTTTGTGAAGATGGGTACCGTTGAGAGCGACAGCGTTGGCTGCGCGATATAGTTTTCCGGTTGTGCTTTAAGCTTGTCGGCAAAATCGGCAAGCTCACGCTTGCTGGCAGCCGGGCCAACCAACATGCCATATCCGCCAGAGCCGTGCACCTCCTTCACAACCAATTCAGAAAGGTTGCTCAGCGTGTATTTCAGCGCGTCCGGTTCAGAACAGCGATAGGTCTCCACATTTTTAAGGATGGCTTTTTCGCCGGTATAAAACTCGATTATATCGGGAATATAGCTATAAACCGCCTTGTCATCGGCAACGCCGGTGCCAGGGGCATTTGCGATCGTAATATTGCCCGCGCGATAAACATCCATGATGCCGGGCACGCCCAGCGTCGAGTTGGGGTTGAATGTCAATGGATCAAGATAGTCGTCATCTACCCGGCGGTAGAGCACATCGATCGTCCGGTATCCTTGCGTGGTGCGCATGGCCACACGCCCATCAACAATCCGCAAATCATGGCCTTCAACCAATTCAACGCCCATCTGGTCAGCCAAGAAACTGTGCTCATAATAGGCCGAATTATAAATACCTGGCGTAAGGATCGCCACGGTTGGCCGGCCGTTGCATGAGGCGGGCGCGCTGGCTTCTAAGGAGCGTCGTAGATTTTTGGGATAATTGCCAACGTTTTGAACCCTGATTTTGCTGAATAGCTCGGGAAACATTTGCAACATGGTTTCACGATTTTCCAGCATATAGCTGACGCCAGAGGGGGTCCGGGCGTTGTCTTCTAGAACGTAGAACTCATCTTCGCCCGTTCGAACAATGTCTGTCCCCACAATATGCGTGTAAACACCCCCCGGCGGGCTGAAGTCCATCATTTGCGGCAGAAACGCGTCATTTTGCGCAATCAGCTTTACCGGCAAAACTCCGGCCCGCAATATTTCCTGCCGATTATAGATGTCGTGCAAAAACGCATTTATCGCGCGCACCCTCTGATCGATACCTCTTGCCAGCTTGCTCCATTCAGAATTGGAGACAATCCTGGGCACCAAATCAAACGGGATCAAACGCTCTTCGGCATCTGATTGACCGTATACATTGAACGTTATGCCGGTGCGCTTAAACAGCGCTTCCGCTTGTGCTGATTTTTTTGCGAGACGACGATTGTCCTGCTCAGAAAACCACTCATTATAAGAGCGGTAAGTTGATCTAATGCCATCATCTGACATCATTTCACTGAAGTGCTTTTTTTGTGAGCTCATCCTAAACAGAGTACAGAGTTTGCGCGTCTTTGCAAATGTAGTCCTGTCAACTTTTACGTGACCGACCAAGCGGCTGCCTCACAAAACGATCCTTGGAGCTCCAAATTTGGGCAAATTAGACGGGGCTTTTTTTAGAAGCAAATTGCACTAATTTGTTTGTTCCCCTTCGAGCGATCTGGGTCATGCCAATAGTGTCTACAAAGCACTGCTAATCACTAGATCCCTCTCGCGGTTTTTCTAATCCTTTTGGCAAGGAAAGAGCCCCGACACCAACTAGAATTTTGGCGAAAGGTCTGCCTGCCGCTTCGTTGGCAAAAACCACCTGGTTATCACCGTCAAGAAAAACGATCCCCAGCGCCAGAACATTGAACGCGTGGGCAGCGGCACTGTTCCAAACGGCATCACCGGCGGAAAGTGTTTTGAGGGCCTGCCACGTGCTGGCGACATCCGCATCGAATTTGGATCGTATGCGTGCAACCTGCCAGAATGTTTTCGATTTCCCTTCGGACTTATCATCAAGATAATGTTTCTTCGCTTCACTCATCTGGCGAGCGGAGGAAGGAGTGCCGTCAAACTGGCAGCGTGTAATCAAGAAACGCGAAAGAACACTCTCTTTATTCAGAAGCCTAAGCGTGTGCCATTCTTCTTCGAGCTTTGACGAAAGAGAAATAGCGCGTGAATGCGCCAAGCTAAGAGATTTTGTCTTAAGCTAGAAAACGACTCGAGGCGTTTCATATGATCCGCGTAGATCAGATGGAATTCGTCGCGAGAAATAGTAATGCCCGCGTTTTTCGAATAAATAGTGAGATGTTTTGGTCCACCCTCCAGCGTGATTCAGAGTGAAAACGCTGAGATGTCGATGGGTTACTTTAGGAATTGGTGCACCCGACACGATTCGAACGTGTGGCCTCTGCCTTCGGAGGGCAGCGTGACAGATTCAGTGCACACGGAGCATATTTCTCGAAAGCCTAATTACTCAATAAAGTCAATTAACTAGCATCCCCATGCTAAGGGGGGTGAAGGCGCTGCGTCAAGCAGAAATCAAGTTAATTCAGCGCCGATTGTGCCAAAATTGTGCCAGAACTGCCCCTATGGGGGAGTTTGAGATCCTATTGCAATTAGATATAGTGCCGGAAAAATATAATATTTTTTTGGGGGACGAGTGTGTGCAGCTTTTTTGTGCTGGTGCTGAGAATTCCTGCTGCTAGATGCAATTCTGATAATATGCTATTTCAGAGATAACAGATTTTTTGACTGATAAGCCAAATTCTCTTGGTAAGATGGTGACAGACTAAATGACAATCGCCAATGACATCTATAATTTTTTGCAAAAACGAAAACCCGCGACGTATTGTGATGATTGTATAACGGCCCTGTTAGGGCTGTCACGACGTCAACAATCTGCCGTACGAACAGATGCTTTGGGAACGACATCCGATTTCATAAGAGAAGTGAACACGTGCGCGCATTGCGGCGACGAAAAGAAAGTGATTAAAGCAACCTAGGTCTCATAACCGCAGTTTACCTATTGCATTCAATGATATCTATCGGGCATTGTTTTGGTTAGAATTATTTTTTGAGAAGTTACAATGCCCACCCCAGAAGAGCTCGCCAGACAGAAGATTGATGACCTGCTCGAAAAAGCAGGCTGGGTTATTCAAGACAAAGAGCAGTTCAACCGCAATGCATCGTTGGGGGTAGCGGTGCGCGAGTTTCACGTAAACACCGGTGAAACTGATTATATGCTTTTTGTTGAGGGAAAGGCTGCTGGTGTTGTTGAAGCGAAAAAAGCTGGCGTTACTCTATCAGGTGTAGCTGAGCAATCAGAAAAGTATATGTCGGCGCTCCCCGAACATTTGGCGAAGTGGCACAACAATCTTGTGTTTGATTACGAAAGCACAGGAGACGAGACATTCTTTAGAAATTTGCTCGATCCTAAGCCTAGATCGAGACGCGTTTTTGCGTTTCACAAGCCTGAAACATTGCTTGCTTGGCTTAAGGACGATGCCACCTTGCGTGGACGATTGAGCCGCATGCCACCGCTGATTACCGATGGTCTTCGCGATTGCCAAATTGAAGCAATTGATGGTCTAGAGCAATCATTAGCAGAAAGCCAACCGCGTTCGTTAATTCAGCTGGCAACGGGGGCAGGCAAAACATTTACAGCGTGCTCTTTTTCCTACCGTCTAATCAAACACGCGAAAGCCAAGCGTATTTTGTTTCTTGTTGACCGCAATAATTTGGGAGACCAGACGCTCAAGGAATACCAAAACTTTCAACCTCCGGGCGCTGCTAATCGGTTTACCGATACCTACATTGTACAACAGCTTCTGTCACGGCAAATCGATCCTGATGCAAAAGTGGTTATTACCACTATCCAGCGTCTTTACGCTCAACTGCAAGGAAAAGAAATTGACCCCGAAGACGAGGAAGTTTCCGCATTTGAAACTTGGCAATCTGAAGAAGGGGAAATAACGCCGATTAGCTACAATCCAGAAGTGCCGATTGAAACGTTTGATTTTATAGTGACCGACGAATGTCATCGTTCGATCTATGGCCTTTGGAGACAGGTGTTAGAATATTTCGATGCATCAATCATAGGGCTCACAGCAACGCCTTCAAAGCATACGCTGGGCTTCTTCAATCAAAACTTGGTAGCTGAGTACCCTTATGACCGTTCGGTCGCTGATGGGGTAAATGTAGGCTATGAAATCTACCGTATAAAAACCCGAGTTACGGAAGACGGTAGCCAAGTTGAAGTGGGCGAGACAGGATTTCAGGTTCCAGTACGGGACAAGCGAACGCGTGCCATTCGGTATCAAGAATTAGATGCGGACCTCCAATATACCGCTAAAGAACTTGACCGCTCCGTTGTGGCTCCCAACCAAATTCGAACTGTGCTGCAAGCATATAAACAGAAGGTTTTTACCGAGTTGTTCCCTGAACGGTCGGGAGAGTGGCTACCCAAGACCCTGATCTTTGCGAAAGATGATAACCACGCCGAAGAAATTGTGCACGCAGTGCGTGAAGTATTTGGTGAAGGAAATGATTTTTGTAAGAAAATCACCTATCGCAACACAGGCGAAAAGCCTAAAGAACTCATCAAGTCATTCCGCGTTGATCCATTCCCTCGAGTTGCTGTCACAGTTGATATGATCGCTACAGGTACAGATATTAAGCCCGTTGAAGTCCTAATTTTTATGCGTGACGTTAAATCGGAAGGTTATTACGAGCAAATGAAAGGGCGTGGCGTAAGATCAATTCCGCCTGCTGATCTTAAGGCGGTTACGCCGGATGCTAGAACAAAAACCCGCTTTATCCTCATTGACGCGGTAGGTGTTTCTGAAACAAAGAAAAATGCTTCTCAGCCACTTGAACGGAAAAAGGGTATTAGCTTTGACAAGCTTGTCGATCAAATTGCTCAAGGTCGTAGAGACGAAGAGGCGCTTTCATCCCTTGCCGGTCGGTTGGCAGCATTAGACCGTAATTTGAATGACGAAGATCGTGCGCGGATCGCTGAAGAAACTGGCGGTAAGCGACCTCGCGATTTGGCCAACGCATTATTGGATGCCATCGATGTCGATAATCAGATCAAGGTCATAAATCAAACATACGGTCCAGCGCCGACGCCAGAGCAAGAAAAACAAGTGGTTGAAAAACTAATCGACTATGCTTGCGAGCCATTTGATGTAGCGCCCGTTCGCAACCTGTTGAAGGACATCAAAAAGCAAAGTGACATCATAATTGATGAAACCACGACAGACCAACTCACACATGCTGGTTTTGACCTAATGCATGCGGAAGCCAAAATCGCGTCGTTTAGGAGCTTTATTGATGAGAATAAGGACGAGTTGACGGCTTTGCAGATCATATACAATCAAACCTACGCAACAAATCGTCTGACGCACGCCGCAATCAAAGAATTAGCTAATGAAATGAAAAACCCGCCGCATCATTTACTGGCAGCAGATATCTGGCAGGCCTATAAACGGCTAGATGCATCATCTGTTAGAGGCGCGCCGGTTGATCAGCAACTAACTGAATTGGTTAGCCTTGTGCGCTTTGCATTGGGTTATGACAAAGTGTTAGAGCCTTTTGCAGCTAAGGTCGAACAGCGTTTCAATCTTTGGATCGGACGTGAAAAGAAGGCCGGTCGTGATTATACCGACGAACAAATGGCTTGGCTGCGCACAATTGCAAACTTTGTCGCTGCAAATGCTGAAATTGAACCAAGAGATTTTATGGAAAGTCCGAGCTTGGCCGAACAAGGGGGAGTTCTGAAGGCCCGTGAAGTACTAGGCACCGGCTTGAATGACATGCTGGACGAATTGCAGGGGGCATTGGTCGCATAATGTCTGATGATATTCCACATAACTGGGCTTTCTCGACTTTGGGCGAGCTTGTGGAACACAAAAAAGGCAAAGTTCCAAAGGCCTTTTCAAATGGACCCGCCGACGGGTTTGTTCCTTACATTGACATTGAGGCCTTCGAAACCGGGTTCGTCAAACGTTTCGCGACTACGCAAAAAACAACAATTTCCACGCAAGACGATGTCCTGCTTGTTTGGGATGGCGCGCGGTTTGGTCTCAGCGGCGTTTTTGGTACTGGGGCGCTGGGTTCGACACTTGTTCGGCTTCGATCGGATGCACTTGAACGGGACTACCTACTCCACTTCGTTCGGCACCACTATCGATTGATAAACTCCAGACCACGTGGGACTGGAACGCCTCACGTCGAGCCGGATGTGTTTTGGCCTCTACAAATTGGCGTTCCCCCGATTGCAGAGCAGCAAAGGATCGTCGAGAGGGTCGAGACACTGTTTGCCCGGCTCGATAAAGGCGAGGAGACGGTGCGTGAGGTGCAAAAGCTCCTGACCCGATATCGCCAGTCCGTCCTAAAATCCGCCGTCACCGGCCAACTCACTGCCGATTGGCGCGCCCAGCGCGAAGGCCAGTTAGAGAGTGGCCGCGATCTCCTTGCTCGCATCCTCGAAACGCGAAAGGAGCATTGGCAAGGGCGTAGAGGCGATAAGAAGCCGGTTAAGCCAGACATCGCAGACTTGTTCGAATTGCCCGAAGGTTGGGTCTGGACATCGGTCGACCAAATCCTGCGCGCTGGCCTGTCAAACGGCCGTTCCGTCCCAGATGCCGAAGGAGAAGGCTTCCCGGTTATGCGCCTCACATCTCTGAAGGACGGTTTGATTGACACATCCGAACGCAAGGCGGGGCGCTGGACCTTCAGCGAGGCCGAACCCTATCTCATTGAACAAGGCGACGTCTTGGTCAGCCGAGGCAATGGCTCCAAGCAGTTGGTTGGTCGCGGTGGTTTGGTTGCTGATGCAGTTGATCCAGTTGCCTACCCAGACACGATGATCCGAATTCCAATATCTTTAGAATACCTCTCGCCTCACTGGTTTGTTCAGTTATGGAATTCGCCTTTTATGCGGTCTTTCGTCGAGACAGCGGCAAAGACAACAGCAGGTATATACAAGATCAATCAAGGCGATATACGGTCATTCCCGGTTCCACTTCCGCCACTTGCTGAGCAGGTTGAAATTGCGAACTTGGTATCGGAAGCCCATGCGAAAACTGTCGACTTAGAACGCTGGTGCGAAACCGAGCTCAAGCGTTCCGCCTCCCTGCGCCAATCAATCCTGAAAGATGCCTTCGCAGGTAAGCTCGTCCCGCAAGACCCTAACGATGAACCGGCCAGTGACCTCCTTGCCCGCATTGCGGCACAGAAACCAGCTGCTAAGAAGACCCGTAGAAAGACACCTTCATGAGCGAATATGCTTCTTATGACGCCAAGGTTATCGAACTTACTCAAGGCAACATCAACAACGACCACTTTTACATGCGGGAGGCATGTGATCTGATCCCTCGTGACGCCATTGGCGGATCAAACGAGGCGTTGGCCGGGAAACCGGTGACAGTGACATTTGTTCCGGGCGGTTCGATTGACACCGACTTTGATGACGAGAAAAAGTTCTTCCGCAGGCGCGGGCCTGTTGGCGAGTTCTTTAAACTTTCTTTTGCCGAGGCCGGTGACTTCGTCCTAGTAACTAAAATGACTGAGCGAGAATTTGAAGTCAGATTGTTGAAGACGTAAATGGACCGGATAAGTAAGGAAACAACATGAGTGACATCAAGCTATTTACGCTCGCTGGAAACACGCTCACTCAACTGACGAGTTCTTCCTCGCCGCTTGAAAAAGCCTTGCAGACTTTGTTTGAAAGTAATCTGGAAACGTTGCTGGGTGTTCGTTTCTTGGCATCGGAGTTCTCGACTACCAATGGTGGGCGAATGGACACCATTGGAATTGATGAGAACAATTATCCCGTAATCATTGAATACAAACGTGTCAGCAGCGAAAATGTAATCAACCAAGGTTTGTTCTATCTTGATTGGTTGATGGATCACAAAGGCGACTTTGAACTATTGGTACGCGACCGCTACGGGAAAGATGTCGCAGATGAAATTGAATGGAGCGCGCCCCGTCTTATTTGTATAGCAGCTGACTTCAACAAATTTGATAGTCATGCCGTCAAACAGATGAGCCGAAATATCGATCTGATCTCATACCAACGTTTTGGCGACGAACTATTGTTGCTCGATCAGCTCACCACTGTTTCAACTAAGGCCTCCACTGCAACGAGTTTCTCAAATGTGAAGTCGTCGAAGTACAAAACAAATTCTCAAAGTTTAGCAGACGCGGACGAGAATCTTGCAAATCTGTACTCAGATATAGAGACGTATATGATCAGTCTTGGGGATGATATCACTCAAAAAACTTTGGACAAATATTTTGCCTTTAAACGGATTAAGAATTTCGCATGTGTCGAAATCAAAACCCAACTAAACGTGATCCGCATCTATTTGAAAGTTGATCCCACTAGCATCGAACTTGAAGAAGGATTTAGCCGAGATGTGCGTAATGTCGGGCATTATGGTACAGGCGACCTAGAGGTAACGATCAAGACGCACCAAGACTTAGAACGGGTAAAGCCACTCATAGAAAAATCGTACGAGGTTTCATAATGGCTGCAACCACATTAATTGATCACCCAATAAGCTAAAAAAGGATCAATAAAGCTTCAGCGGCATCGGAACGAAAAACGACAATATTGTAATCGTGAAAATTGCACTTTGACGGCCTCCGTCAGTTCGCTCAAAACTTTAACGCAGGGGTGACCGAATTCCGATAACCGCAAAATATCCGTAAGAAGGAATTATGAGTTATTTAGAAGATACCAATTACGCTGCGTCAAGTTTGATCGATTTGATCACCCAACAACAGATTGCTTTGGACAAAACAAAAGAAGAATTGTCCGGTTTAATGAAAAAATTCAAGCATTATCATTGGGATTATACCACCAGTGATTTGAATGACGATTTTTCTGAGGCACATGTTATGAACGCGTTTCACAATATGGCAAAGTCGAAGACACATGTGGATGAACTTGAAGCGATAAAGCTTAATCTGGAAGCAACGATTGGTTCAGAGCAGCTAGCAATTCAAGCGTTGGCTGGGGCACTGCTTCAAATCGCAAAGCAGGGCATATCAGTTGTGCACGGTGGTTTACAGAATGCTCCTGATGGTCGGCAGGTAGATGGCGTCGAGCTAAAAAATTTGGTGTGGCAAGCCAGAAATCAAGCACTTCACTTTGAAGATGGAAGTTTTAGTCAGCATGTAAATGCAGTTTTTTCGACCCTACAACAGACGCATGGTGCAAAGTTTGATTTATCAGTTAAGCCCTCAGCAAGTTTAGCGAAACAAGTAGTCTACCTGCTTGGATGGAACAAAATTGACGCATACAAAGATGACATGAAATCGCTGGGATTAGCCTGAAGTACTTGCCAATAATGACAAATGAAAGGACAGAGACAGTGACCAATGAACAACTCGTCTCAAAAGTCTGGAATTACGCACATGTGCTGAGAGATCAGGGCATTTCGTATGGTGACTATATTGAGCAGATCACCTATCTATTGTTTTTGAAAATGGATCAAGAGCGCGTCGATTTACTAGGCGAAGCTTCATCTGTGCCACCAAAATGGAATTGGTCCCAGCTTGCCGGCAAATCAGGCGATGAACTGGAATTACAATATCGCCATACATTGGAAGCTCTAGCCAAAGAAGCTGGTCTTATTGGTACGATATTCCGCAAAGCACAAAACAAACTTTCAGACCCTGCGAAGCTAACAAGAGTAGTCAGTCTAATCGAAAAAGAGGGGCCATGGATCGGCATTGAAGTCGATGTGAAAGGTGAAATCTATGAAGGGCTGTTGGAAAAAAATGCATCAGAAGTAAAATCTGGCGCGGGTCAATACTTCACACCGCGTCCAGTCATCCAAGCAATTGTCGATTGTATTGATCCAAAAATTGGAGAAACCATTTGCGATCCAGCATGTGGAACCGGCGGCTTTTTGCTTTGCGCCTATGATCACTTGAAAGGTCAGAGCCAAGATCGTGATAAGATCAGAGCTCTTAAGGAAAACACATTTACTGGTATCGACATCGTTGATGAAGTGGTCCGCCTTTCAGCAATGAACCTTTATTTGCATGGTGTAGGCAACCATTCTTCACCCGTTCGCCAAGGTGACGCATTATCTGGTGACGATGGAAAGCGCTTTGATGTAGTGCTCACCAATCCGCCTTTTGGGAAGAAGTCGAGCTATACAGTTGTTGGCGAGGATGGCCAGATCACAACCGAGCGCGAGAGCTATGAGCGCGAAGATTTTAAATTCACTACATCAAACAAGCAATTCAACTTCCTACAGCACATTATGACGGTGTTGGAAAGCAATGGCCGAGCAGGTGTTGTGCTCCCAGATAATGTTTTGTTCGAGGCTGGTCGCGCAGGTGAGGGTATCCGCAAGCGGTTGCTCGAGAATTTTAACTTTCACACATTGCTGCGCCTCCCGACAGGTATTTGGTATAGCCCCGGTGTAAAGGCGAACGTATTGTTTTTTGACAAGCGCCCAGCATCAAAAGACGTTCAGACCAAATCGCTTTGGGTTTATGATTACCGCACCAACGTGCACAAGACCCTGAAAACGAAGCCTTTGACTAAAGCGGATTTAAGTGACTTTGTTCAGTGTTTTAAAACACGCAAAGAGAATGAACGTTTTCGAGAATTTGCTTATGATGAATTAAAAACGCGGGATAAGCTCAACCTTGATATCTTTTGGCTCAAGGATGACAGCTTGGAAGATATTGAAAGCCTCCCAGAGCCCGATATTATCGCACAAGAGATAGTTGAAAATCTAGAAGCAGCACTTGACCAATTTCGCAGCGTAGCCGAGGAACTGAAATAGTGCATTCGCGGGCTTTGGCTGCGTCAATCCACCAGATATTCACGATAAAAGATAGATATCGAGCGGGATTGGAGGCGCATTAAGCGCCTCCTTTAACTTGGTTTTCGCGTTTCCACATTGGTTGCAGATTTGTGTAGTGACACAGTTCGATCAGTTCCTCATTGCTGTTTGCAGCGGATAACGGAATTGTATGGTCGATTTCCCATTGACCATACTTTTCCCATGTCATTCCTTTAGTGCGTTTGTTGGCAATATGCTGAGTAAGCTGAACCGCATCGCACCCGATAGCTTGTACAGGGCCATAAACGCCTTTGAGGGCTTGTCCAGAGCGCCTTTGAACATTTCGGTATATCCGGTACCGAACATCTGTTGCGCATTTTCTTGCCTCTCTCTGGCGTGCTTTTTCTGCATTGCATTCAACGCATTGACGGTTGCTAACATATCGCTCTGCCGCGTGCCCTGCCTTGCATTTTTTTCCCGTGTAAAAACGAGAAAGGCCGCGCAGGGCGGCCTCTTCTCGGGTGATGGTCAATGTGTCTGTTTCAAAACTCGAACTAGCCATCATTGTTGTCCCTCATATTGGAAATACGAGGAGCCGCTGCGACCCGTTGACGAGAAATGGGAAAGGCCTATCGCAGTTGCTGCTTGACTGAGCTCAGATGCATTATTGTTGAGATCGCGAATTATCCGCTTCAGGGTTGAGCTCGAAAGTCTAGTTTCGGAAGTGACTTCAGCAATAGAATATTTCCCGTAAAGCCGCGTACCACTGAAGAAATCAAGCAGCTTACGGTTTCTGTTTTGCGTCTTGGGTTTGCGCTTTGTTGCTTGGCCATCAATTTCAAATTCAGAGACCACAATGTTTGGCATTGCTGAAATCACCTGCTTTAAAACCTCACCGCCTTGCCCAGTTTTCGCACCTAAAAGCAGATAGGCATTGCATGGAGCGCAGTTGCCTTCCTCATCAATAATTCGCCTTATCCTAATTCTGTTCAAAGCTTGTACAAGTGAAGTGACATTCGCACTTAGTTTCAGTTTGGCAATCGGATCATGGCCATCAACTTGTACCCTGTCGTATTGGCTGTTTAGCCATTCCTCAGTTTGAGGGCCAAGTGCTGCCATATAAGCCAAGCGAAGTGAGATTTCATCCCGATGCGAAAGCCCTGCAACCAAAATAGTGTCGTACTCAGACCAATCGTTTCTGCCATCAAGATTTCCATAGTTAGCAGTATCGGTGAAAATGTCGGTGTATGGGACTGCGGCAAACTCATTAAGCGCCACTTTGTGACAGCAGACTAACGTTTGGCAGTGTGGTTGGACTTGGGTTTGCAACGATTGATATAGCTCAGAAGCGAGAAGAGCAGCGTTGTCTTTGAGGGAACTCTTGCCAGTCCGGTTGCCATAATTCACATTCAGTGTAGCATTCTGATAGTTGCGCAGTTCATTTCCAATTGAGTGGACATAGACATGCTCGGAATGCAGAGTATACTCAAAATCGAGTTCGGCAGTTGCATCTAAGACAATTGCGTTGCGATGTGGGATGCGACTTGATGTTGAAAGAAACGTATCGGCTCCGGTCTTAGAAAGCATAAGGTATCCGTTTTTCAAAGTTCCAAAGAGCTTGAGGGCTTCAGTTACTATCTCCAGCGCTCCTCTTCGGCATTCAATATCATTGCGCCCAGTGAAGTCGTGATCTAGGCGTTGCCTATTTAAATACTTGATGAGCGCAGAGAAATCTGGTGGACAGCCAAAATCTGCCATTTCAACAATTTGGTGTTTATTGTCCGCACTGCCGTCGCTCTTTTTGGCGAGGATTTCCAATAACACATCTAGATAGGTGGCTTCGGTTGGAAAGAGACCTCGACCAAATTCATCAATGGAACTGATCGCCAAACGGAGGGCTTTCAATGTGACATGACAGTTTTGTGAAAGCTCAATCTTCTCATCTATGAATGTAAGTTGCCTGCAGCCCATTTCGAAATTTACGATTTGGTCTAAATTCCAGGACGCCTGTAGTTGAGAAGCTTCGATTGCCAACATGTATTTTTTGTGAGTAACAACCAAAAAAGGAACTTCAGTTGGGTTGCTAACTGCGTTTTCGGAATGCCAAGCTTGGGCGAGTTGGTTGCCTTGGAGATTGTTGATTTTTTGAACAATTGTGTCGGCATCCCTAATTGTTCTGACAACAATCAATACCCCCGGCATAAACTGCAATTCTTTATGGAGATCTGCGCTGCCTTTGGAAAAGGAGGATTTGCTCTCGATTATTGTCTTCGCTATTAAACGGCATGTTTCTATCATCATTGTTGTTTTGCCGCAGCCAGTGGGTAATGGAAACACGTCAAGGGTGGATGAATTAATCTGGCTGAGGTGTTGATTGACAAGGTTGCCAAATCGTTCAATTTGAACGCCTAGCTGGGCAGGTGAGACCGCAATCATATTGCCTAGTTCGCGTTCGGTTTCTCTTCTCAATTCTTGAACGTCAATTCGCATGTTATCTCCTAAAATGAGAAGTGCCCCGGCGTTAGCCGAGGCACATTTAAATTGGGCCACATTTCTCTAGAAATACTTATAGGGAAAAGTGGACCAGTTTATTTTTCGGTGAAAAAATTAAAGCTGACGGCTCCAAGGAAGCTCATCGAAGCTCCATCAAAACTTGGTTCCTTCTCTACAGTAGGGGACGAATAAGAAATTAGACCGTTTTGGCGCCTGTCGAATAACATAAGCCAGCACCTTCTATGTCAGCACAAGTCCTCGAGGCTGCAACGAATTTGTTTGCGAAATAGGTAACGAAACTAATGTCAAATTCAGACTTGGGTACATTAAGTCCTTCAGACCAAAGAGTTTCAATCAATGCCATCTTTTCATTGCTTCTCGAGACGACAAGCATCAGTTGTCTCTTTTTGAAGATGAAGAGTTTTTGATCGACGACCTCGATGATGCCGACGTGAAGAATTAGGCCTGATTGATAATCAAGCCGAAAGCCTAGTGAATTTTTGTAGTTATGGATTGGGTCAAGCCCTAGGCCTTTGGTCGCTAACATCATCAGTCGACGGGCAGAGGAGGAAAGGTTCACTAGCTCACGCATTTGCTTGCCCCTCGTTTAGCTTCCTTGCAACATCTGCTGGGTTTAGGTGCGTATATCTAAACAGCATACGCAAGTCCTTGTGGCCGCTTATAAGAGCTACCTCTGGGATGGAGAGCCCGCGTTCAAAAAAGCGGCTGATAGCCTCGTGGCGAAGGTCATGAAAGCGAAAATCAGCTACACTTGAGCATGACCTGCTTGCACGCTTGCGACAACGCTCCCATGCGAGCCGTAGTGCGTTAGGAGTGCAGGCAAACAGTTTGCCATCAACTAGATCGGCCTTTCCTTGCATCCCTTTGAGCAATGTTACGGCCTGGTTAGTAAGCGGGATATTGCGCGGGCGTCCCGTCTTTGTCATAGGCACAAGTAAGGTGCTGAGCTCAAAATCTACATGATGGATTGAAACATTTAGCAACTCGCCTCTGCGCAGGCCAGTTTCCAAAGACAGAAGGATTGCAGCGTTGAGAAATGGGGATGAGCAGTTGCAAGCTTCCGTTAGGAGCGTCTCCAGTTCAACATTGTGTAGGCGGCGGCATCTCGCATCATTTGACCGGGGGAAGCGCACTCCTGCAATTGGGTTTTGTGTTAAGCGGATATCCCACTCATTGATTGCGGTCGCAAAGATTGCTCTCAATAGGCCAAGCTCGCGGACCACACTATTCGGCTTTACCTCTAAGAGCCTTTCATCGCGGTATGCCGCAAACGCCTTGGTGCTCAGCTTGTCTAACGAGGTGCTGGCCCACGACTGTGCTAGAAAAGTCTTGATACGGTAGCGCTCTGATGCACTACCTCTTTTGTTCGGTGTGACATCGTCCCTGTAGCGTTCAAGAAGCTCTGACACTGTTGTGTTCTGGAGTGTCTCGCGTTGCTGGGCATCTATGCCTTTGTCGGCCTCGCGTTCGACCTTTCGTGCCCATGCAAGGGCATCTGCTTTTGTGTGGAAGCTTTTTGTACTGGTGGTAAAGCCAGCTCTACGTACCTGTGCTTGCCACTTTGCGTTTCGTTTCCGGAATGTTGCCATTTCTCATATCTCGTTCAAACTGTGCCAAAATTGTGCCAGTGTGACGAATTGAGAATAATCAGACGTGTCGAAAACCGCGATATCCCTTTGATATATAAGGGATAAAATTGGTGCACCCGACACGATTCGAACGTGTGACCTCTGCCTTCGGAGGGCAGCGCTCTATCCAGCTGAGCTACGGGTGCGCCGGTGCGCCTATGAGTGGCAACGTTTGCCACGGCGCGAATGTGCCGGGAACTTAAACCAAGCCTTGGCTTGTGACAATGCTCAATTTCACCCAATTTGGGATAAATTTGGCGATTGCGCTTCGCCATTTGAAATTTCGGGTTGAATGGGCCGGGGGGGCAGGTAACATGAGCGCCTGATGAGCGAATCCCATATCGCTCTTATGGTCTGAAGGAAACAAAATGCATCTCTTGCTGGTCGATGGCTCCACCTATATTTTTCGTGCTTACCATGCCTTGCCACCGCTGGCACGCAAGTCGGATGGGCTGCCCGTCGGCGCCGTCTCCGGCTTTTGCAACATGCTTTATAAGCTGACGTTAGATTTTGAAGGGGAAGAAAACCCCACCCACATGGCGGTGATTTTCGACCATTCCGGCAAAACATTCCGCAATGATTTCTATCCTGAATACAAGGCCCATCGTCCGCCTGCGCCAGAAGATTTGGTGCCGCAATTTCCGCTGACGCGCGATGCAACCCGCGCATTCGGCATCGCGTCCATTGAACAGGAAGGCTTTGAGGCTGACGATTTGATCGCCACCTATGCCCGTCAAGCCGAGGCCAAAGGCATGCGGGTGACGATTGTATCGAGCGATAAGGATTTGATGCAGCTGGTGTCGGACAAAATCTCTATGCTCGACACCATGAAAAACAAATGGATCAGCTATGATGAGGTGCAGGAAAAATTTGGCTGCGGCCCGGATAAGGTGATCGATATTCAGTCACTGGCGGGCGATAGTGTGGATAATGTGCCCGGTGTGCCTGGCATCGGCATTAAGACAGCGGCGCAGCTGATCGCGGAATATGGCGATCTCGATACGCTGTTGGAACGAGCTGGCGAGATCAAGCAGAACAAACGCCGCGAAAAGCTGATCGAATTTGCTGATCAGGCCCGAATTTCGCGCGATTTGGTGACCTTGAAAGCTGATGTGCCAGTGGAAGTGCCGCTGGATGATTTGGCGCGGCAACCCATCAGCGCCAGCGATGTGATTCCGTTTCTGAAAGCCATGGAGTTCACCACCATCACCAAGCGTGTGGCTTCGGCTTTGGAGGCGGATGCCGACGAGATTGAAGCGGACGAAAACCTGACTGCAGACGAAAGCGAAGTGGAAACGACAGCAAGCGCAGAATCGGGTGAACACACGCCCGAAGGTTTGTTTGCAAAACGCTTGGCAGAAGTGCAAGCCATCCCGATTGATCACGACAAATATGAAATTGTCCGCACCCCTGAAGCGCTGCAAAAATGGGTGGATGCCATTTGGGACAAGGGCTATGTGGCGATCGATACGGAAACCACCGGGCTGGACAACCAGCAAGCAGATTTGGTGGGCATTTGCCTGGCCACGGAAATGGGCGAGGGGTGTTATATCCCCTTGCAACACAAATCTGGCGAGGACGATTTGCTGGGTGGCGGCAAGGCACCAGATCAGTTGCCGCTGGCGGAGGTGCTCGACGCGCTAAAGCCTGTTTTGGAAGCGCGCTCAATTCTCAAAATCGGGCAAAATATGAAATATGACATGGGCATGTTGATGCGCTATGGCATTGAAATGTCGCCCATTGATGACACCATGTTGATGTCCTACACAACCGATGGTGCGCGAAATAACGGCATGGATGCACTGTCCGAAAAATGGCTGAACCATACGCCAATCAAATTCACAGATTTGGCGGGCACAGGCAAAAAGCAAAAGACATTTGACCTGCTCGAAATTGAATCTGCATCCAAATATGCAGCAGAAGATGCGGACATTACCCTGCGCCTTTGGCACATTCTCAAGCAGCGGGTGGTCGCTGAAAAAGCCAACACACTTTATGAAACCATCGAGCGGCCATTGGTGCCGGTGTTGGCACGTATGGAAGCCCGTGGCATTCACGTAAACCGCCAAATTCTGAGCCAATTGTCAGGCGAATTCGCGCAACGCGCTGCGGCAATTGAGGCGGAAGCGCACGAGCTGGCGGGTGAGAAGTTCAATGTTGGCTCGCCCAAGCAATTGGGTGGCATTTTGTTTGGCAAAATGGAATTGCCCGGCGGCAAGAAAACCAAAACCGGGGCGTGGCAAACCGGCGCCAGCGTGCTGGATGATTTGGCGGCTGAAGGCAACGAGTTGGCGCAAAAAGTGCTGGATTGGCGTGGACTATCCAAGTTGAAATCGACCTATACGGACGCGCTGCCGGAATTTATCAATCCAAACACGGGCCGGGTGCACACATCATATGCACAAGCGGCAGTGGCCACGGGTCGCCTGTCTTCATCTGATCCAAACTTGCAAAATATTCCCGTGCGTTCTGAAGATGGCCGAAAGATCCGCACCGCCTTTGTGGCGGAAAAGGGCAAGAAACTGATTTCGGCTGACTATAGTCAAATTGAGCTGCGCGTGTTGGCGCATATCGCGGATATCGACGCGTTGAAAAAAGCGTTTTCAGATGGGCTCGATATTCACGCCATGACCGCGTCGGAAATGTTCAATGTGCCGATTGAAGGCATGGACCCCATGGTGCGCCGCCAAGCCAAGGCGATCAATTTCGGGATCATTTATGGTATTTCAGCGTTTGGCTTGGCCAATCAGTTGGGCATCTCACGCTCGGAAGCCAGCGAATATATCAAGAAATATTTTGAGCGTTTCCCCGGCATCCAGGACTATATGAATGAGATGAAAAAGTTTGCCCACGATAAGGGATATGTGGAGACATTGTTTGGGCGCAAAGCGTTTTTCCCCGAGATCAACACCAAAAACCAGGGCCACCGCGCCTTTTATGAGCGGGCGGCAATCAATGCGCCGATCCAAGGGTCTGCCGCGGACATTATCCGCCGCGCCATGATTAAAATGGAATCCGTGCTGCAGGAAAGTTCAGTGCCAGCGGATATGCTGCTGCAAGTGCACGATGAATTGATTTTTGAGGTGCCGGAAGACAGGGCAGATGACGCCATTCCGCTGATCCAACGCGTGATGAGCGACGCCTCACTGCCCGCCGTGCACTTGAGCGTGCCGCTGGATGTGGATGCCCGCGCCGCGGACAATTGGAACGATGCGCACTAATGAAAATCACCTTGACCTACCGGGGCGTTGTGCCATCGGCCCATTCTGGGGGCGGCAAGAACAAGAGCGCACATATTTCAAATATGCGTTTGGCGTTTCACGAGCAACTGAAGAGGCTTTGGGGACAGCCGCCATTTGGAGTGCTCAAAAAATGGGAGGATACTGGATTTGAAGCCAACGCGCCTAATTTCATAAAGGCAGTAGGGGGTATCAAGTATGTTCCGTTTTTTGATCTTCCAAAGATCGGTATTGCTGTCAGTCTAGATATAACTCTGCTTTCCGGCGAACCGAACAATGCGCCACAGTTAATATCAAAAGGCGATCTCGACAATCGAATTAAATCTATCATTGATGCTTTGCATCCGCCACAAAAGGATAATCTGAGCGGAAGTGAGAAAGAGCTGAATCGCATTTATTGTTTGATGGGTGACGATGAAGCAGTGAAAGAGTTGACTGCTACAACGCGTCCATTTCTCGCTTCTGAGAATCACGACGACGCATTTGTATTGGTGGAAGTCAGACCGGTCCCTATAGAGGTCACTCAAAGCAATATCGAAATGTCTTTGTGATCGAACCAGCCGATTTACTAACTCAGATCATCCTCATAATAGATCATCTGCACGCCCTTTAGGTCGAGCGACTCGTAAAAACGGTTGCCCTCATCATTGTCGAGCTCAGTCGCGACCCAATAGGACCCAATGCTGTGCGAGCGCCCCCAGTCAAGCGCTGCCGCAAAAAGCGCGGTGGCGATGCCTTTGCGCTTTTGGTTGGGGGTCACGCCCAGATTGTCGATATAAAGGATCGGCGGTTCATCCGGATTGTAATGCAGCATTGCCCTGATCTGCCCCACCACCAGATGGTCGCGTTCAGCGACGGCCATAAAATGCCCGGGCTGATCGCAAAATTCGGCCAACAGGGCTGGCTGGATCGGGTGATCAAAAACGTCAGGCGCCACGGCGTCCAACAGATTCATATTGGCTCTGGTGATGATGTGAATATCTGCGCTCATGCTCCGCTCCCTGTTGCCCTAAATCATGGCGTATCCTTGAAACCGGATCAATGCCTCCCATATCTGGCCCACTTCACACACGGCTCGATGGGAAAAACAATGCGCCAGATGAATTCAAAGCTTAGTGCCACAATGGTGGCCGGTCTTTGCGCCGCAACATTCGCCTTACCTAACGCCGCCACCGCCCAATTCGGTCAGGTGGGGACAATCTATCACTATGAGCGCACCAATCAGGATGGCAGCTTGCCGGAGCAGGTTTCAGTTTTCTATGCGGCAGCGGATGCGGTTGAAGTTTATAAGGCGCGTGAAAAATGCACCGATGCCGCGTTTGTTCATGCGAAATTGGACCCGGAAAGCGGCGTAGCCGCATCGATCACTGGCGCACGACTTTTGCCTGATGCCCAGCATCGAGACTTTGCGTTTCTCACCTACGATGAAGCAGCAAAGGAGCTGTCGATTCGTGTGGAATTGCCCAATATGCCAGTGATTGAAAAATCAACCCAGGTGGAGCACACCCCATGGCATTTATATGATTTCGATTTCGCCAGCCTCACCATCGCGCACCAAGCTGCAAACAATCCAAAGGCCGATTTCGAATTTGGTTTGCCCTTGCTTTTGGCCGACCCATCATTGGATGAACCGCTGACCTATCTGGGCACGGTGAAGGCGAGTTACGATGATGAATATACCGCATTGTCGCATCGGTTCAGTCTGAGCTTTGTGGGTGATGATGCCGAAATTGGCCAGCTGATTTTTAACCCGATGCATGGCCATTTGGAGTTGGCGGAGCTCAATATGCCCAATCATCTCGGCTACGAAGATTTCAAGCTCGATCTGCTATCGACCCAAAAGGGCGGTGAGAAAGGGTGGACAAACTTCCTCACCAACCATTTTGCAGGCTGCTAACTCGCCATCATTTCGTTTCGCCGGGCGGCCAGTTTCGGTTGCAATGCCAAATAGAGCGCTGAAATGGCGAAACAATAAATCGCGTTGCCCCAGCTCTGTTGCGCCAAATTGATGTCAGCATCAATCAACATGCCTGAAATGCCGGGACCGGCGGCGGAGGCAAATACCATGCCCGCAATGGCCAAGGCGCGAATGCCACCAATATGGGCGGTGCCATAAATCTCCGCCCATAGCGCGCCTGCAACTGAGGGGGCCATGCCGCCGGAAAGCGCCACAAACATAAAGAAGAGCGGGATCGCCCACTGGGCGTTAAAGCTGGCCATCACAAGGCTCGCAATGCCCATGGGTAGCAAGAAAAAGGGCAAAATGCGGAATGCGCCAAATCGATCTACCAAAAAGCCTGTGGCCAAGGCCATGATCACATTGGTCGCTGACATGAGAGGCAACCACGCTGTATAAGTTAAAACGGACCAGCCTTTAATTCCCACCAAATGAGCTTGGTGGAAAAAATAAATGGTGGCCAGGGCGGGCAGCGTCATGGCCCCAAAGACCAGCAAATAAAATAGCGGATCTTTGAGCACGTTCGCACGAGTCCAATGTTCGCCAGTGACCTTGCCTTCTTCACCGCCGTCCGGGTTTACATCACCGCGCGCCTTTGCGCGTTTCCCATCTGGCGGGTCACGCAGCAAAAAAGTGATGATGGGAATGAAGGCGACAATCAAAATGCCTGCAACAGCAATCCAAACATTGCGCCAGCCAACAGCCAAAATACCCACCGTTACCGAAAACGGCAGAATTGCTTCGCCCAACGTATAGCCCATTTGTGAAAAAGCCAGGGCGCGGCCCCGGAACCGGTTAAACCACCGCGCCATCGCTGTCTGCGCCACATGGGGCAACATGCCCTGGCCAAAGAAACGCAGGCCAAAAAGCGCCAACACCAACATGACCAAATTGCCCACTTGCGACATGACAAGGGTCATCACCGCAAGGCCCACCATGCACAAAATGCCCAACAGGCGCGGCCCAATCCGGTCGGCCAAATTGCCCACAATCGAAATGAGAATCGCGCTTGCCAGCGTCGCCAGCATATAGAGTTGGCCAAACTGACCGTCAGTCAGATTGAAAAAGCTGCGTATCTCCGTGTTGAACTGCGCGATAAAAATCGTCTGCCCCCCCATGGAGGCGAACGTCATAATAAAGCCAGCGCCAATCCATTGCACTTGTCGTCGGTTCAGCTCCGACAATGGCGGGCTCGGGGAGATAAGGGACATTTGAATCTCTTTCTGTGTTTTCTTGCAAGCAAATTTGAACCCGCAACAGGTCAGGTCGCCATGCGTGAAAGAAAAATATGTGGTTGGACCAAAACAGTTGATCTGATTTATGAAAAAAATGCAAATTTTTACGGTTAACCATTACTTAACAAACGGCTCGATTTCCGGTAAAAGATTTATTAACGTCCATTCAAGCTGCAAAGCTTTCGGGGAAACGGGGTTGTTAAGGGTGGCAAAATCTATTTTGCAATACGGGTTGGCTGTGGCGTTTTTGCTCCTTGCCGCACTGCCTGCTGCCTCACAGCAGGCGGCCAACCCGCTCACACCAGAATTGTTGGCGAAATATGCCAAAACCAAATTCAAACCCACTGAAGAAAAAATCGCTATCGCTTCAAAAGAAAAGATTTGTCTGACGCAGGCAATTTATCATGAAGCGCGCGGTGAACCAGAAGATGGCCAATGGGCTGTGGCGCAAGTGATTCTCAACCGTGTGCAGCACCCCAAATATCCCAACAGCATTTGCGGTGTTGTGTTTCAAAATGCCCACCGTTTGCATTCTTGTCAGTTCTCATTTGCCTGTGATGGCAAGTCGGACAATGGCGGCAAGGGCAACCGCATCGTGCGGGAAAGCTGGGTGCGCGCCGGATTGATCGCCAACACCGCCTTTAAACGGTTCCAACAGCGCGACCATTTGGATACCTTGCCTGTTACCGCGCTTTACTATCACGCGGCGCGGGTGTCGCCCAATTGGGCCACAGCCTATCAGCCGGTGAAAAAGATCGGCGCTCATATTTTCTACACCCCCCTTTAGAGCGCAATATGCACGAAGATTTGGCACTTTGCTGGCGGGTTGAAGAAGCTTGCCAGTTGGCGTGGCCAGCTTTGCATGCGCAACATCTTGGCGGCTATATTTTGCGCTATAGCGGATCAAACAGATCCCGGCGCGCCAATTCACTTAATCCGCTCAATGGCCCACGCGCCCGTGGCACGCATTTCGTATCCTTGGCTGAAGGTGTGTTCGATCATTTCAATATGCGGGCCTGTTTTCGTTTGCCGGATATCGCCAACGAGCTGGACGTTGATTTGGCAAGTTTGGGTTATCAACGCGAAGCTGAAACCATCACGCTTTTCGCATCAGACTTTTCAAAAATGCAGCCAGATCGTGATGTCTATGTCGCGCCAAATCATGTGCCTGCCAGTTGGCTAGATTTCTATTTTAGCCAGTCGGACGAAGGCGAGCCGCAGCGAAAAACTTTCCAAGACATGCTCGGCAAAATCGCGATGCCCTGTGCCTTTGGTCAGTTTACATATGGGAATGAAGTGGCCGCGATCGCCTATGTGGTGGCCGTTGATGGTATCGCCATTATTGAATCCGTTGCCACGCATCCGGATTTTCGCCGAAAGGGCATGGCGCAAAAAACCATCAACAGCCTATTGGCCTGGGCGGCAACAAAGGGATGCACCGCAGCGGCGTTGCAGGTTGTGGCAGAGAATGAGCCTGCAACGACGCTCTATACAAAGCTTGGGTTTTCCAAAGAGCTTTATCGCTATCATTACCGCGTCAAAAAATAAGGGCGCCGCAGCGCCCTCACTCTAGTTCAATCGAGATTTCGCAAAATCTTTCATGGCGGTCGCCAAATAGTTGGTGAACCCTTCTGCCAATTGCTCATAGCGGGCCTCAAAGTCCGGCGTGTGCAAATACATATCCGCCAGCCCGGCATAGCTTTGCGCATCGGGCTGCTGTCCCCACCATTGGCCAACCCATTGGTGATGGAGAGCCACAAGCTCAAGAACCTCTTTGTCGGATGGATCTTTGCCCGCTTGCATCATCAAGATCAAATCGCCTTCAATTTGCTGCAACTGGTCCATGCGTTCCTTCACAAGACCATCCTCGCCGCCCGCATGCGCTTGCGCATCGTGAGCATATTGTTGGTTCGATTTCGCTATTCTGTCCCGCATCATGCCGCCATGTTTGGCCACAAGCTCATCTTGATAGGCTTGTTGCTTTTGCGGTGAAAAGCCTTTGTACAGTTCGTCATTGTTCATTTTGATATCTCCGTCCAATTCAGCGATTGAGCGGTCAATCACCGTCAGTAATTCTTGTTGACGACGAAGGTTCTGCGCCAGCTTATCCCGATGCAGCTTCATGTGCCGCAAACGCTGATAATCAGTGCCAGCCATCACGTTTTGAATATCCTTTAATGGCATATCCATTTCGCGAAAAAACATGATTTGCTGCAATCGCAACAGTTCATCGCGCGTGTAATAGCGATAGCCATTCTCGCCAACATAGGCAGGGTGCAACAAACCCACCTGATCATAGTGGCGCAGCGCGCGCACGGTGATGCCCGCCATTTCAGCAACTTGCTTGATCAAATAGGATTTCATTGGTCCTTTCCTTCCGCTGACACATCAAATAGGGGCTGACGTTGCGTGAGGGTCAAGACGTGGGCGTAAAAAAAATGGCTCCCGAAGGAGCCATATTAAGGGAGGATGAACTGTTGTAAAATTATGCAGCGGCCAATTTCGGTCCGGCATTGGCCAATTCAATAGCGCTGGCCCCAAACTTCTTGAAGTTTTCTTCAAACAATTTGACCAACTTCTCAGCTTGCGCATCATAGGCGTCAACATCGGCCCATGTGGCACGTGGTGTCAGCAATTGAGGGTCAACACCATCGACAGCTGTTGGCACCTCGAACCCGAAGATCGGATCAACCCGCATCTCTGCGTTCACCAACTCACCAGTCAATGCTGCAGACAGCAATGTGCGTGTGTCTTTAATGGAGATCCGCTTGCCTGTGCCATAGGCGCCGCCGGTCCAGCCGGTGTTCAACAACCAGCATTCCGCCAAGCTATCGCGAATTTGTTTCTTCAGCATCTTGCCATAAACACTTGGGTGCAACGACATGAACGGAGCGCCAAAGCACGCGGAGAAAGTGGCCTGTGGCTCAGTAACGCCACGCTCAGTACCCGCCACTTTTGCGGTGTAGCCAGACAAGAAGTGATAAATCGCCTGCTCAGGTGTCAGCCGTGCAATTGGAGGCAAAACGCCAAACGCGTCAGCCGTCAACAACATCACTGTTTTGGGCACAGGGCCAATGCCGGTGCGCGACACATTGTCGAGCGCGGTGAGCGGATAGGCCGCCCGTGTGTTTTCAGTCAGGGACCCGTCATTGAAATCAGGCTTCAATGTCTCTTCGTCCAAAATCACATTTTCCAGCACCGTACCGAAACGTTCCGTAGCAGCAAAGATTTCAGGTTCAGCTTGCCGCGACAAATTGATGGTTTTGGCGTAGCAACCACCTTCAAGGTTAAACACGCCATCAGCAGTCCAGCCATGCTCATCATCGCCGATCAACACCCGATTTGGATCTGTTGAAAGCGTGGTTTTGCCAGTGCCGGAAAGGCCAAAGAACAGGGCAGTGTCACCTGCTTCGCCAATATTGGCAGAGCAGTGCATCGGCAACACGCCATTTTGTGGCGCATGGAAGTTGAACAGGGAGAATACTGATTTCTTGATTTCGCCAGCATAGAAAGTGCCGCCAATCACCACCATATTGCGGCTGAAATCGAGCGCAATAACTGTTTCAGACCGCGTGCCATGGCGTGCCGGGTCCGCTTTGAACGATGGCATATGCACAATGGTTACATTGGCATCGAAGTCGCTCAGTGCGTTTAGCGCTGGGCGGATCAACAAATTGCGGATGAACAGAGCATGCCAAGCATTCTCGGTGAACACTTCAACATTCAATTGCTGGCTCACATCAGCACCGGCATAAAGCTGCTGCACGAACAAATCTTTGTTCTCAGCGCTCGCCAGCATATCTGACAATAGAATATCGAATTTCTCTGGCGTCATGGATTTCGCATTGTCCCACCACACCGTGTCGTGGGTCAGCGCATCATCAACGATGAATTTGTCGTTGGCAGAACGGCCAGTATGCTGACCTGTTGTTGCCACAACCGCACCATCTGCGCTCAGCTCTACTTCATTTCGCGCCAAGGCTTTTTCAACCAGTTTGGGCGCCTTGTCGTTAAACGAGAGATTGGCCGCCAGTGACTTGATTTTTGCGTTAACGTCGGCCCGCGTGATCGTGCTCATCGCTCTATTCCATGTGGTTGTTGAAAATTCGCTGGGACAATTTTAAAAAATGCCAAAGCCCAGTTCCTGCTGCCAACCTACAGATGCAGGCATCATTTTTCATTTAGAGATAGGTCTTAATACCTTCGTCTAAGGTCAATTTGAGCGGAAAAATATTTGTAATTATAAAGGCTTAGTCAAAGGTTGGGCAGTTAACCACAATGTCGTTAGAGAAATTGCTGCGGTAAATCGTGCGCCAATCATTGCAAAGGACACAATTTGTGCGCATTTTGTGAGCTAAGAGGCGAAGAGAATTAAAAAATTCGGCTTGCAGGCTGGAACGAAAAGCCACGGCTTATGTTATGTTCCATTGAGCCGAACGAAAGGGACGATAAATGCCTAAAATTGCATTGGTTGATGACGACCAAAACATTCTGGCCTCCGTGTCCATGACATTGGAAGCCGAAGGCTATCGCGTAAACACATATACCGACGGGGCGTCCGGGCTTGAGGGCCTCACCTCTGACATGCCGGACCTGGCGATTTTGGACATTAAGATGCCACGTATGGATGGCATGGAATTGTTGCGCCGTCTGCGCCAAAAATCGGACGTGCCTGTAATTTTCCTTACCTCGAAGGATGATGAGATTGATGAGTTGTTTGGCCTCAAGATGGGCGCTGACGATTTTATCACCAAACCATTCTCGCAGCGTTTGCTGGTGGAGCGCGTAAAAGCCATTTTGCGCCGCGCCCAAGCCCGCAATGAAACCCAATCTGCGGGCGGCAATGCCGACCAGCCGCAAGGCAAATCGATGATCGAGCGTGGACGTTTGGCCATGGATCAGGAGCGCCATACCTGCACATGGGATGGGAAAAACGTAACGCTGACAGTGACCGAGTTCTTGATTCTGTTCGCCTTGGCGCAACGCCCCGGCGTGGTGAAAAGCCGTGACAGCTTAATGGATGCCGCTTATGATGATCAGGTCTATGTCGACGACAGAACGATTGATAGCCATATCAAGCGCTTACGCAAAAAATTCCGCGTCGTTGACAAAGAATTCGATATGATCGAAACCCTCTACGGGGTTGGCTATCGATTTAAGGAGCAATAGGCTTTTTGACGCTGGAAAAATCAGCACACGGTGAAGACGATAACACCCCGGGCCATGAGCATGATAAGCCATCGGCCCATGCCAACGACGACGGGTATGCTGATCAATCCGCACGCCGACCCAAAAAGACTAATCCACTCATCCTGACCTACCGCGCTGTGCGCCGTTGGCTGTCTTTCACCATTTTTTCGTCGCTCACCCGCCGCATTGTCATTCTCAATGTGGTGGCGTTGGCGGCGTTGGTCGGCGCCATCATCAACCAGACGCAATGGCGCTCTGGCCTTATTAATGCGCAAGTGGATAGTTTGCGCGTGCAAGGCGAAATCATCGCAGGCGCCATTGCAGCATCGGCCACGGTCGATAGCGATGTGATCACCCTTGATCCAGATAAATTCCTGCAGCTGCAAGGCGATGCACCACTTTCAACGCTGAGCTTTTTTGATCCCAGTTTGGAATTTCCCATCAACCCCGAGCGTGTGGCGCCGCTATTGCGCAACTTGATCACGCCGACGGGTACGCGCGCCCGCATTTATGACCGCAATGGGCTGATGATTTTGGACAGTGAAGATCTTTATATCCAGGGCGAGGTGCTGGGCACCGCGCCGCAAGCGGCCCAGCGGGAAAGCTTCTTCTTGATCGAATGGGTCAACCGTTTCTTCCGCAGCCTGGCCGCGCGTGAGTTCCCACGCTATCAAGAATATGGCTCCACCGAAGGTACCAAATATCCAGAGGTTGCCTCTGCCATGTCTGGCGCGGCCGCCTCCATTGTGCGCGTGGATGCAAGCGATCGGTTGGTCGTGTCTGTGGCCGTGCCGGTCAAACGGTTGCGGGCCAATGTCGGGGTGTTGCTCCTCTCCACCCAACCGGGCACCATTGATATCATCGTCGAAAAAGAGCGCTGGAACGTGGTGCGCATCTTTATAATTGCGGCCACCATCACAACCATGGTGTCGCTCTTGTTGGCCAGCACCATTGCAGGGCCGATGCGGCGTCTGTCTGCGGCTGCCCAAAGGGTGCGCCGCTCAATCAAAGATCGCGAGGAAATTCCCGACTACACGCAACGGCCCGATGAAATCGGCCACCTGTCGGGTTCTCTGCGTGAGATGACCAACGCCCTTTATAATCGGATTGAAGCCATTGAAAGCTTTGCTGCCGATGTCGCCCACGAGTTGAAAAACCCGCTAACCTCGTTGCGCAGCGCGGTGGAAACTTTGCCCTTGGCAAAAAAGGACGCAGATCGAAAACGATTGGCCAGCATCATCCAGCATGATGTGCGGCGCCTTGATCGGTTGATTTCTGACATCTCTAATGCGTCGCGGTTGGATGCCGAATTGGCGCGGGAAACGGCCGACAAAGTGGATCTTTTAAACCTGACCGAAACCATCATCAGCATCCAAGAGGATAATGCGGCGAAACGCCAGGTGAAGATTGAGTTGCAAAATAATCTGGATGGCGCCTCTTGCGAAATCGTTGGCCATGATTCACGGTTGGCGCAAGTCGTGACCAATTTGGTCGACAATGCGGTTTCATTTTCGCCAGAAGGCGCGACCGTAACCGTGCAATTGGCGGCAGACGGCAATTGGGTCGAATTGCGCGTGTTGGATGAAGGCCGTGGCATTCGGGGAGATACCAATAAGGTCTTTCAACGTTTTTATACGGATCGGCCAGACGGTGAGAGCTTTGGCGATCATTCAGGTCTGGGTCTATCTATTTCCAAGCAGATCGTAGACGCACATTTAGGGGATATTAACGCCCATAACCGCAACGATAGGTCTGGTGCAGTGTTTATTGTTAGACTACCACGCGCCGAATAGGAGGGGATTTAATGGCGGAACATACTGAAAATATTTTTGCGACTGGCATTGTTTATGACGGCACGGGGGTTTTGATCCGTGGAGAAAGCGGCGCAGGCAAATCGCTTTTGTCCTTCGATTTGATGGACAGAGCAGAATCTCGGGGAAAAGAATCAGGGCTGATTTCCGATGATCGCATTCTCATTGAAGCGGACAATGGTGAGCTTATTGCCAGTGCACCAGAGCAGATTAAAGGCCAAATAGAATTGCGGGGCTTTGGCATTGTGGACCGGCCCGTGATCGAGCGACATTCCATTCAACTTGTCGTCGATATTTCAAGTGAAATGGACCGGATGCCAGAAAATGAAGAATTTGAAACTGAGCTTTTGGGCGTCAAGTTAGACCGTGTGCCGGTCCCATCGCGCGGCTTGATTGATTCTGTTCATCAACGCCTGCTGGTGCTTGAGGCCTTGCGCAAGATCAAAAATCGCGGCAATTAGGCTGCAAAAAAAAGTTGGTGTCATCACGGATTGCCGCTAGACTTTCGAAGTGAGTAAACGGCGCTACGGCGTGATCAAGGGGCAAAAAATATGATCGGTATGGTGCTTGTGACCCATGGGGCATTGGCGGATGAGTTTAAGGCTGCGCTGGAACATGTGGTGGGACCGCAGGAACAATGCGCAGCAGTGTGCATCGGGCCCGACGATGACATGGAGGTGCGGCGGCAGGATATCTTAACGTCGGTGCACGATGTGGATTCTGGCCAGGGTGTGGTGATTCTCACCGATATGTTTGGGGGTACGCCATCCAATCTCGCTATTTCGGTGATGGAAAACCGGGAAGTAGAAGTGATTGCCGGCGTTAATTTGCCAATGTTGGTGAAACTGGCCCGGGTGCGTCCTGATTTGGATATGAACACTGCGGTGCACGAAGCGCAAGAAGCCGGGCGCAAATATATCAACGTGGCCAATGACGTGCTCGGAGGTGTGTAGTCCGAGCACATGCCAAATTCGTCGCATCCAGAAAAATCATTTGGGCAACTCCTGCGCATATGTAACCGACGCGGGCTTCATGCCCGCGCATCGGCGCGCTTCGCCCGCACGTCTGAATGTTTTGATGCAGAGATCAGCGTTACCCGCGATGGCCAAACAGTAGGCGGCAGTTCCATCATGGGATTAATGCTCTTGGCGGCGGGGCCGGGCTCCACCATCTTGGTCAAAACCAAGGGAAGGCAAGCCCGCGAAGCGCTGGATGCCCTGGTGCAATTGGTCGAAAATGGCTTTGATGAAGATACCGAGGCTGACGACCAAGGCGTTTCCTGACGCGCGATCCATATTTGAATTATCCTCATTGCGTGCCAATATGTAAATCGAAGCAGATTGGAGAGCGCATGCGCGGCTTGTTTTATATCGTCTTTTTCTCAATTGGTGCGGTGGTGGGGGCGCAATTCCCCGGCTTTACCAGCCAATATGAACAGCGCCTTGATGGGGCGATCAACGAATTGCGCACGATCATTCTTCGCTTTGACCAGGATGCCGCCGAGCAAAACCTGTCACGCCAAGACGCGCTGGAAACCTATAATCGCGCTGGCGATGAATTTTTGGTCAAGCAAGGTCTCTCCATGCGCGAAGTGTTTATCCGCTACGATAAGCTGACTGCCCACCAGCAAGCATTGCAAAACGCCAACGCTTTTGAACAGGCGGCTGGCTTTGTACAATATTTCGATCCCGAATTGGCTGAAGCAACCTGGGCGCAATATGACATCTCGGTGCCGCTAAATGCTGAAGGGGGTGCTTTTGGTGCCATAGGCGGGGCGTTGGCTTGGCTCACCGCGGCTTTTGGATGGGGTGTGGCACGGCTACCCTTTCGCCGCCGCAACCGCCTCAAATTCAGCGATTAGCAGGTCATATAAATAAATCTTTATATCTTTATTGAATGGTCAACCTTTCAAGGTTATAACACGGGCAAATTGATTTTAAGGAGACCCGTGAATGAGCGCGTTGACCCAAGAATATGCCGTAAAAGACCTGAGCCTTGCTGATTACGGCCGCAAGGAAATCGAAATGGCCGAGGTGGAAATGCCTGGTTTGATGGCCATTCGCGAAGAGTTTGCCGCGTCCAAGCCGCTTAAGGGCGCACGCATCGCCGGGTCATTGCACATGACCATTCAAACCGCTGTTTTGATTGAGACATTGGTGGCATTGGGCGCAGAAGTGCGCTGGGCATCTTGCAACATTTATTCAACACAAGATCACGCAGCAGCAGCAATTGCTGCGGCAGGTATCCCAGTGTTCGCCCACAAAGGTGAAACTTTGGAAGAATATTGGGACTTTGCAGACCGCTTGTTTGAGTTCGACAATGGCGAACTGGCCAATATGATCTTGGACGATGGCGGCGATGCCACCATGTTGATCCTTAATGGCGCCAAGGCCGAAACAGATCCTTCTGTATTGGACAATCCGTCCAACGAAGAAGAAGAAGTTTTCGTGGCCACCATTAAGAAGCGCTTGGCCAAAGACGCGACCTTCTATTCTCGCGTACGTGAAAGCCTTAAGGGCGTGTCCGAAGAAACCACAACCGGCGTGATCCGCTTGTATCAGCTGCAGGAAAAAGGCGAATTGCCGTTCCCTGCGATCAATGTGAATGACAGCGTCACCAAGTCGAAATTCGACAACAAATATGGTTGTCGCGAGAGCTTGGTTGATGCGATCCGTCGTGGCACCGATGTGATGATGGCAGGCAAAGTTGCCATCGTTTGCGGTTATGGCGATGTGGGTAAAGGTTCTGCCGCTTCTTTGCGTGGCGCTGGTGCCCGCGTGATGGTCACAGAAGTTGATCCGATTTGCGCGCTGCAAGCCGCTATGGATGGCTACGAAGTGGTGACTTTGGAAGACGATATTCAACGTGCCGACATCGTGGTCACTGCGACTGGCAACAAGGATATTTTGACGCTGGATCATATGCGCCGCCTGAAAGACATGGCGATCGTTGCCAATATTGGTCACTTTGATAATGAGATTCAGGTCTCTGCCTTGCGCAACCAAAAATGGACCAACATCAAGCCACAAGTGGACATGATTGAGTTTCCACAGGGCAACCGGATGATCTTGTTGTCGCAAGGCCGCTTGGTGAACTTGGGCAACGCTACGGGCCACCCTAGCTTTGTGATGAGCGCTTCTTTTGCCAACCAGACATTGGCGCAGATTGAACTGTTCGCCCATGGCGATAAATATGACAACAAGGTCTATGTGCTGCCTAAGCATTTGGATGAAAAAGTTGCCGCGCTGCATTTGGATAAATTGGGTGCAAAGCTCACCAAATTGTCAAAAGAGCAGGCCGACTATATCGGCGTTGAGCAAAACGGGCCGTTCAAATCAGAGCAATATCGCTATTAAGATTCATTTGCAGAGATTTATTAAAAGGGACGTGTAAAACGTCCCTTTTTTTTGGCCAAAACGCATTTTGACTCTTGTTGGCAGATTCGCCGAGGCGGTATGGTGAAGTGATTCGCTGAGCGGGCAGCGATTTGTTTTTAAGGGGCAAGAAATGACGCCGGTCACATTCCGGATTAACAAAGGAGTCGCGAAACTTGGTTGCGCAACCCTTGCTATGCTGGCGGCAAAACCGGCCCTTGCCCAAACAGACATCTCCACAGCACAACTTATTTCCACCACACCGCTAGCAATAGCGCTGGGGGCACTCCTATGTGGTGGGGTCACCACATATCTGGCGCTTCGGCAATATCGAAAAGCGGAGATAATGCGCGTAAAGAGCCAGCGTCAATTGGCTGAGCTAAGCGCAGCGTTGGATGAAAAAGGCGCAATCTTGCATGGCATGCGCGAGGTGACCCTGATTTGGCGCGGTGAAGCCAAAAAAGCGGATTCAATCGGCCCCATCCATGCAACAATTCCGTCATGCACTACGGTTGATGATGTATTGGACTTTAAGGCCTGGCTCGATTCAAAAGCGGCGATTGAAGTCTCGTTCAAATTGGACGAGTTGCAAGCGCAAGGGCGCGAATTTGAATATCGTGCACCGGGTTTAGGGGACCGGGATTATCGCATTTCCGGTCGCGTGGTTGCGGGCAAACCGCTGATCCGCATTTCGCCACGCGAGGTTGAAGTGGATGAGCCATATGTATTGGCGGAAACACGCAACAATGTGCCCACCATCGAAACCTATGCGGCGCTCATTGATAAGTTTAACCACCCCGCATGGGTGCGCAATTTCCAGGGGCAGTTGGTCAAAGTTAATGCCGCCTATCTCAAGCTCGCCTTGGGCGGCGCTGGGCTGGAACCAGATCAACCGATTCCCGAACTGTTTGATGATGAGGCGTTGGCACGACATCGTCGTTTGGATCCGCTGGATGGTGGACCACTTTCGGTGACAGAGGAGCACGAAGAGTTTGGCGTGCTCGACGTGACCTTGTTCAAACTATCTGACGGTGCGGCAGGCTATGCGGTGCAGGGCCTTGCCTCCAACGAAGAGCGCAATGATCCCAAAGCAAGTTTTCTCACCGCCGCCATCAACGAACTGCGCACGCCTGTCGCCGTATTCGATGGTGCCGCGCAGCTGACCCATTTCAACAAGGCGTTTGCTGAGTTTTGGGAAATGGACATTCAATGGCTCGAAACGCAACCAAGCGAAAAGGCTATTTTGGACCGCCTGCGTACCCAAGGCAAATTGCCGATGGAACCGGATTACAAAAAGTGGCGGGCGCAGCATTTGGAAGCATATGGGTTGAAGAAAACCCGCGAAACCATGTGGCATTTGCCCAGTGGCCAAGCGCTGAATGTCATCGCCTCACCCGCGCCACATGAGCGCGGCGTCATCTATGTTTATCACAATGTGACCGAACAGCTTGCCCTCGAAAGTCGGTACAATGCGCTCATCCATGTGCAGGACGAAACATTGAACGCCTTGTCCGAGGCGGTGGCCGTGTTTGGCACAGACGGGCGTTTGAAACTCCACAATGCGCAGCTCTCGCGCATTTGGAAATTGCCGATGAACAAGCTAGATAAGCAAACACATATCGCCGACATCGCCTCCATCAGCGCTGAAACTTTGCCAGAAGATGGCGCGCGCATTTGGGGCGATCTAAAATCTGATATTTTGGATTTAGACACAGAGCGCCACGATAAAAAGGGCCGCATTGTACGTTCAGATAATCGGCTAATCGACTATGCCATTGTGCGCCTGCCTGATAGCCAAACCCTTGTCACTTTCGTTGATGTGACGGAGGGGGCATCGTTCGAAAAAGTGCTGAAGGAACGCAACGAGGCGCTGGAGACAGCGGATAAGCTCAAAGATGCATTCGTGCAAAATATCTCTTATGAGTTCCGATCACCTTTGACCAATATTATTGGCTTTGCCGATCTGTTGGCCAGTGAAGCTGCTGGCCCGCTTACGGAAAAGCAAAAAGATTACACGGACTTTATCCGCGCTTCCTCAAGCTCATTGGGCTTGCTGATCGACAATATTTTGGATCTCACAACGATTGATGCGGGCATCGCCGAATTGCAGACCGAAGTGCTTGATGTGCCGTCTCTGGTCGAAAAGGCGCGCAAAGGCGTGCTGGCCGCATTGCAAGTGGGCCGCGATGAGGTGCCGATCAATCTTGAGATCTCCATTGCCGACAATTTGCCGACATTTGTTGCCGACGGCACGCGGATTGTGCAGGTGCTTTATAATCTTCTGTCCAACGCGGTGCGCTATTCGGACCCCGGTGCACGGGTGAGCTTGAATGTGTTTGAGCGCGGCGGCCGCATCCTGTTTGTTGTGGAGGATGAAGGCGCAGGCATTCCAGACGACATTATTGCCTCGGTCTTTGACCGATTCGAAGGCCGTGCCGTTGAAGGGCGTCAGCGCGGAGCAGGGCTGGGTCTTTCGATTGTAAAAACCTTTGTGCATATGCATGGCGGCACTGTCGCGATTGAACGCTTGCAGCCGAGCGGCACTAAAGTTACGGTCAACCTACCAACGGAACAGGTGGCCAAAGGCGCAGCCGAATAAATGATCCACGATGACCAACTATCGATAATTCTTGTAAGCGAACGCGCAACGCTCGACTTTGCAAAGATGCTCTATTCCCTGATGCAACCGGGGGATATCGTCACCCTCACTGGGGATCTAGGGGCTGGCAAAAGCTTTTTAGCGCGCGCACTGCTGCGCCACGCTGCAAATGATCCTGAGTTAGAAGTGCCGAGCCCAACTTTCTCGCTGGTCCAAAATTATCAATTGCCCAATCAATCTTTTCTCCACGCAGATCTTTATCGTTTGAGCGACGAAAGCGAAGCTCAAGAACTGGGCTTATTCGATGATGATCAGGCGGTTTTGTTGATCGAATGGCCCGAACGCTTGCCTGGCCTTGTCGAGCGGGCGACCTTCAACCTGTCCCTGCATTTGATTTCTGAAATGTTGGACGGCCGCACTTTACATGTCTGGGGCGAGCCAACGCGCCTTGAAGCCCTTGCCCATGTTGTCGAATCCGGATCAGATAGCGGCATCAAACTAATCTAAAGGACATGATGCGGCGCTCGCTTTTCACCATCGCGCCAGATGCGCCTTTTCTCAAGGTGCTGGCCACGCATATAATGCAAGGCACCCTTACGCCTGATTGGCCGCGCGAGGGGCCGTTCTGGCTGTCTGACCTTACCATCTATTTGCCCACAAAACGCGCGCGTTTGGCGTTGGTCGACATATTGCTCGAGCAGCTGGGTGGCGCGGCTTTGCTGCCCAATATTTATACATTGGGCGAAAGCGATGAAGTGGAAAACGCGTTCTTCGCAGAGCCGGATTTAAGCACAACCAACGCCGCGTCAAAAACCGAGCGGACCTTGTTTCTCGCGCGCTTGATTGAGGGATGGGCGCACCAAGCTGAAAAGGCGAAGCAAGTCGGGTTTGCTTCTCCCCCAAGTGCAGCCGAAATATTGGCCATGGCCCAATCACTTGGGCAATTGCTGGATGATTTTCTCACCGAAGAAATTGACTACAGCGCGCTGAGCCAATTGGTACCTGATGAGCTGGCAGAGAATTGGCAGCAAAGCCTCAATTTCATTCAGATCGTTACCGAAAACTGGCCGTTATATCTCGAAGAATTAGGCGTGCAGGAAGCCGCCACCGTGCGCCGCGAAAAGTTCGCGCTGGCGCAGCAATCCTTAAAACTCCGGTATGGCAATCGGCCTGTAATCGCGGCTGGTTCCACCGGCTCGGTGCCGGCCAATGCCCGCTTTCTGGCCGAAATCAGCCAATTGCCGAATGGTGCGCTGGTCCTGCCTGGTTTTGACGCCGCGATGTCAGTGGACGATTTTAGCTATTTGCTGGAGCCGCAGAACAAAGCCCACGCCCATCCGCAATTTGGCATGGCCAAGCTTTTACGCAGTTTTAATGCGGGGCCGGCGGATGTTGAGGAACTGTTCCATGCCGGGCGGGGCCGCGCGCAGGTGCTGCATCGCGCGCTGGCCAGTGCCGAAAATACGGCGCAATGGCATAATCAGCGCGGCGAAATCGGGGAAGAGTTGGTCGCCGCCACAGATCAAATCAGTCTCTTGTCGATGCCCAATGAGGCGTTGGAAAGTCGCGCCATCGCCATGGCCACGCGCGAGGCTTTGGCCAATCGTAAATCTGTCGGCATCATCGCGCCAGATCGGGATCAGGCCCGACAGATCATTGCCGAACTGCATCGCTTTGACATTTCTGTCGACGATAGCGCCGGGGTGCCGTTGAGCCAAAGTCCGGCTGGACGCTTGGTGCGGCAATTGCTGCAAATGGTGCATGCCGAATTCACCGCGATTGATGTGGTGGGATTGTTGATCCACTCGTCAGTCTGTTTCGGGCGGGATCGTGGCACGTTGTCCGCCCTGCGCGAAACAATCGACCTTTCAATCCTGCGCGGCATGCGGGGGAAGCCCGGCCTTGATGGTCTGATGGACGCCGTGCATAAAGCCCATCACGACCCAGCCCCACGTCAACGGCGCTTGTCGGCTGAAGAGGCAGAAGCGCTCACCGCGCTGCTGACCGATATGGAACGCATCCTGGCGCCTCTGATCGCGCCCTTTGCGGCGGGTACGCCGGGGCTCTTGTCCGTTGCACGGGCGCTGCCCGATATTATCGCGCAAGTGATCGCTGATGATCAGGGCAAGCCGCACTTGCCGCACGGCTATGATCAATTGCAAGATTGGCTAAAGGAGTTGGCCGCGGGCAGCATTGACCTTAGTCGCATTGCGGGCAGCCAGTTCGTGTCTGCCCTGACGCTCTTAATGAGCTCAGTTTCCGTGCGCCCTTTGGAACAGGCTCGCCACGACGTGCAGATATGGGGCCGCGTTGAAGCGCGGCTGCAAAGTGCAGATGTGATGATTTTGGCAGGGTTGAACGAAGGCGTTTGGCCCGAAGATGCAGATCCAGGACCATGGATGTCGCGCGGTATGAAGATCGCTGTTGGCCTCGAACCGCCCGAACGCAAAGTGGGGTTGGCCGCTCACGACTTTTTGCTGGCGCTCAGCTCACCTGAAATTGTGTTGTGCTTTGCCGAACGGCGCGGCACGTCACCCGCAGATCAGTCGCGCTTCCTAAAGCGTCTGTTGGCATTTGTCGGCAAAGAATGTGAGGCTGAACTGGCCGAGCGATCAGCGCATTTGAAAGCGTGGGCCATGCAGATTGATGCCGTGGAAACGGTGGCTCCCGCCCAGCGCCCTGTGCCGCAGCCGCCCGCCGAATTGCGCCCACGTCGCCTTTCGATCACTGAAATTGAAACGCTGCTCCGCGATCCTTACGCCATCTATGCCAAACATGTGCTTCGGTTAAAGCCGCTTGATCCGTTGGGCGCCCCGCCAGATTTTGCCGAACGCGGCAATCTGATTCACGATGTGTTGGGTGACTTTATCGCAGACGGGCATGATTGTGCCGCGCCGGACGCGCACGCCAAAATGATGGAGTTGGCCGCGGTTGCATATGAACGCTTGGCCGATGTCGCGGACCGACGCGACATTTGGCTTAAGCGGTTTGACGCCATCGCCAGGGCCTTCCTTGCCCACGAAACCACCAATAATGTGCATCTGGCCATGCGCCATGCCGAAATTCGCGGTGAGGCTACCTTGGAGATTGCGGGCACACCATTCACCTTGCATGGTCGCGCCGACCGGGTCGATCAAACACAGTCCGGTACGTTGGAAATTGTCGATTTTAAAACCGGCGGCGTACCGGGCAAGAAGGACATGGAAAACTTCATGGCCCCGCAATTGCCCATGGCGGGCCTGATTGCACGGCAAGGCGGGTTTGAAGGTGTCGAGCGGGCCAAAAGCGGCGCTTTTCGCTATATCAAGCTG